>JBGTOG010000258.1:0-4013 GCA_041742675.1 Gemmatimonadaceae bacterium
ACATCCATGCCCGCGATGACCGTGGTGTCGTCGCTGATGCGGTGAAACTTCTTTTCGGCCGGCCCATACATCAGCCAGTCACCAAAATCCGGGCTCGGGTACGTGGTTTTCCCGGTCTCCTTGATCCAGTGATAAAAGCGATCGTGTCCCGCGCCCGCCCACTGTCCGCCCTCGTCCACCCATCCGCCATCGGGGAGCGAGATGGTGAGGGTGCGTCCGCCCACACGATCACGCGCCTCGAGCAGCAGCACCGATTTGCCGGCCGCCTTGATCGCGTGCGCGGCAGCGAGGCCGGCGAAGCCAGCACCCACCACCACCACATCAACCGCACGTTTCGCGGGGGCAGTGCCCGACTGGGCGCCAGAGGGAGCGCAGGCGGTCGCGGAGATGGCAGACGTGCCGGCGAGGCCGGCCGCGACGGTGCCGCCCACCTTCAGGAAGCGGCGGCGGGAGAAGTCGGAGTTGCTCATGTGTCCTCAGGCGCGAATTCGAGGCGGGTCCGGACACGCCGATCGTGCCTCTGATCGACATGGGGTTGTCGCGCGAACATAGGGCGCAGTCGTGAGCGGCGGAAGGGTGGTGAGTTGCCGCGCATGCAACCTGCCACGCTGGCACGATCCTGCCGGAATCGACATCTTTAAGGAAGCACACTCCCGCCTCCTTAACGAACATCATGACCGATTCCACTTCCCTCCGCCGCACCCCTCTCTACGACGCCCACGTCGCGCTCGGAGCGCGCATCGTTCCCTTCGCGGGCTGGGAGATGCCCGTCCAGTACCCCGCCGGCATTTCCGCTGAACACAAGGCCGTCCGCGAAGCCTGCGGCATGTTCGACGTGAGCCACATGGGCGAAGTCATCGTGCGTGGACCCGACGCCATCAACTTCGTCAATCACGTCACCAGCAACGACGTCTCGGCGCTCGCCGTGGGGCAGATCCAGTACTCCACGCTGCTCACCGAGTTCGGCACCATCGTGGACGACCTGCTCGTCTACCGCTACCCGGACCACCTTTTCCTGGTCATCAATGCGGGCAACCGTGACGCAGATATCGCACACCTGCGCGCCCACATCGGCGCGTTCGACTGCACCATGGAAGACGTCTCCGACAGCTACGCGCTGCTTGCGGTGCAAGGCCCGAACGCACCGGCAATCGTACAATCACTCACCGAGACGCAACTCGGCGAGATGAAGTACTACTGGTTCACCGAAGGCGATGTCGCCGGTGTGCCAAGCATCATCTCACGCACCGGCTACACCGGTGAGCTCGGCTTCGAACTGTACGTGCCAGCGGAACACGCGCGCACCGTGTGGGACGCACTCATGGCCACCGGTCACGTGTCACCCGCCGGACTCGGCGCGCGCGACACCCTGCGCCTCGAAGCCGGCATGGCGCTCTACGGACACGAGCTCGATATCAACACCACACCACTCGAAGCAGGTCTCGCATGGCTCGTCAAACTCGGCAAGCCCGATTTCCTCGGCAAGGATGTGTTGCTGCGTCAACATGAAGACGGTGTGGAACGCCGCCTCGTCGGTTTCACCTTCGACGAACGCGCCATCCCGCGACATGGCATGCCGGTGTGGTACGGTGATCTGCAGGTGAGCCAAGTGTGCAGCGGCACCATGAGCCCCACACTCGGCGCGCCGATTGGTACCTGCTACTTGCCCGCCGCCGCCGCCGTTCCGGGCACCGAGTTCGACGTAGACATTCGCGGCAAACGCACCCCCGCACGTGTGGTCTCGCTGCCATTCTACAAGCGGAAGCCGAAGGCGTGACACCACGCGCGTCACGTCAATCGCTCGCGCACGTGGATGGGGTGCCGATGGGCAGCGTTGCGATTCTGCTCACCGATGTTGAACCCGCGGTGCGACTCAATGCGGTGCTCGAATCGCGCGGGATCACCGTTGCACTCATTTCACCGCTCGACGATGTGCGTGGCACACTGCGGCGCGCGCGTCCGTCAGTGCTCGTGCTCACCGGTGCACTGCTCGATGGTGCCAACATCGGTCTCGTGCAGGAGCAGCTCTGGAACGATGTGAGTGTGCTCGGCTTCACCGACGTAGCAGACGACGCACTGCTCGCGCGGCTCAAGCAGGTGGGCTACGCCGAGCTGTTTGCAAAGCCTGTAGTAATTGACGAAGTGGCCGACGCCGTGCAGCGCCGCCTTGAACGACGCGCACTCGCCGAAGTCACCGGCCTTGTTGGTGAATCGGAAGCCATTCGCGAAGTGCTCGTGAAGATCGAGCAAATCGCACCCGTCACCAGCACGGTGCTCATTGAAGGCGAAAGCGGCAGTGGCAAGGAACTCGTGGCGCGCGCGATTCACCGCCTCGGTCCTCGGCGTGCGCGTCCATTCATTGCGGTGAATGTGGGTGCGCTCCCGGAAACGTTGCTCGAGAGTGAACTCTTCGGCCACGAGAAAGGATCGTTCACCGGCGCTGCTGAACGACGGCTCGGCCGCTTTGAGCTGGCCGACAGTGGCACACTGTTTCTCGACGAAATTGGCGAGATCCCATCGAGCACGCAGGTGAAGTTGTTGCGTGTGCTTGAAGAACGTGAAGTCACGCGTGTGGGTGGAGGGCAGGCGATTCCGGTTGATGTGCGCGTGGTGGCCGCCACCAATCGTCCACTGCGTGAACATGTGGAAGAAGGGGCGTTCCGGGCCGACCTGTACTACCGCCTCAATGTGCTGCGCATTTATCTGCCACCACTGCGCGAGCGACGCGACGACATTCCGCTGCTTGTGCGCCGTTTTGTGCGCGAGTTCAGCCGGCTGCACGATCGTCCCTTTCACGGCATTTCGGCGGACGCGCTCGCGCTACTTGTGACGTATCCGTGGCCCGGCAATGTGCGTGAGCTGCGTAACCTTGTGGAGAGCATGGTGGTGCTCGCGCCCGGTCATGAGATCAGCGCCGACGACATCCCGCGGGCCATTCGTGACAGCGGTGGGCGGCGCCTGTTGCCCGTGCCGGTGGGACCGGTGGTGCGCGAGGGGGAGCGGGCGCAGGGCCGGGAGCTCGAGTTCATCGTGCGCTCGCTGGTGGAGCTCAAGTTACAGGTGGAGGAACTCCGTCGTCGAATGGACGTGGAAGTACGTACGCCATCGGTGGGGTGGATGGGGGAAGTGCATCCGGTGCCCGGCATAACCGGCGCGCCGGTAGCCGATGTGTGGGTGGGGAGCGGGTTTGGCGGGGGCATTCCTCCGCGCGACCAGCCCACGCCGCCGAGTGTGATTTCAGTGGGGCCGGAGACAACGATGGCCGAGATCGAGCGTCAGGCGATCGAGGCCATGCTGCGCCAGACCGGGGGAAATCGCCGCAAGGCAGCTGAACTGTTGGGCATTGGTGAACGCACACTCTACCGCAAACTCCGCGAGTACCAGGGGGAGGGGCTGCTGCCCGACCTCGATATCACGTGAGCTTTGGAGGTCCAGGTCCTTGTCGCATATTCCCTTGGGCCATGTTCGTCCTTGCTCAATAGTGATAAGAGCCACATATTGGCCCGGGCCTCAGGCGACCCCAGCTTTGTCGGGGCGCGGAGGCAAGGGGCAGGCAGCGGAGATGACACGCCGCCGAGCTCAGGTGCTGACTTGTGCAATGTACTCTGGAGACTGCTCTGTCCATACCAGCAAATTTGGGATTGCCTGTGACATCGAGCGGTCATCAGCACCCCGGCTCGTCCGGGAGCATCGCAGGCAGCGTCTTGCCACTGCGTCGGGCGGAGGAGTTGATCCTCACGTTGCCGGGCGTGCTGAGTGTGCGCATTGTGCCGGGCGATACGGGTGCGGTGGACGAAGTGCACGTGCTCACCACCGATCTGGTGCTTCCCAAGAATACGGTCCGCAATATCGAGAGTGCGCTCATGGCGCAGCTCGGCATGCGGGTGAACCATCGCAAGATTTCGGTCGCGACTACGCTCGAGCCGCCGCGTGCCTCAGACACACCGGCCGACCGGCGCCCCGAGCGCGCAGCGGAGCGGGTGGTGGAGCGGGTGATCGAGAAGTCGCCGGAG
>JBGTOG010000282.1:0-9407 GCA_041742675.1 Gemmatimonadaceae bacterium
GGCGCCCCAACGCCACACCACCCGCAACCAGCACCAGTGCAGCGGCGGCGCGCAGCCACGACGGCATGCGGCTTGGCGCCGTGCTTCGCTCGGCCCCCGCACGTGACTGACGTGAAGGCGCAGTGGTAGTCAGCGGCACCACGCGCACCGAATCGCTCTCGTCCGCGTCTTCAACGACCGACTCACTCGGTCGCCGAATAAGCCCGGCCAACTTGAGCTCCGCGGACAGTGCGGGCCACGACGTGAGCCGCGCGTTGTCAGACTCCATCGGCGTCACCGCCAACGCGAACAGTCGCTCATGAGCCGCACGCTCCTGCCGACACGCCGCGCAGCTTGCGAGATGTGCCGACTCGTCAGTCGTGGGCCCGTCGTGATCCAGCGCCGCGAGGCGCTCCGCATCAAGGTGTTGCATCGCGTCGTTCCACATCAGGGTGTAGCACCGTTTGTTCAGGGTGTGGCATAGCTTCGTTCCACACTGGCTTCAGTGACGTCAAGCAGCGGCGCAAGCAATCGGCGGAGCTTCGTACGCGCCTTGAACAGTTGCGACTTGGACCCGCCGGCGGTGATGCCAAGCTCCGTTGCGATCTCATCGTGCGTATAGCCTTCCACGTCGTGCAGGTAAAACACCGTGCGTGCACCGGGCGCGAGTTGACGCGCCGCTTCCTCGATCGTGGCGGCCAGCATCGACCGCTCTCCTTCGTCGTGCTCCACGGTCACCGAGTGGTCCTCAATGGGCGTCTCAATCGTGGCCAGCCGCCGCGTGCGTCGCAGCGCATTCAACGACCGATTCACCGAAACCCGATGCAGCCACGTACTGAATTTTGAATCTCCGCGCCACGACGGCAGCGCCCGGAAGATCTGAATCCAGACTTCCTGGGCCACATCCTGAGCCAGATCCGGGTCGCCGGCGAGGCGGCGGACAATCGCGTCCACGTGCGGGCTGTGCTGATTCCACAGCATCCGCATGGCACGTTCATCCCCGTCAATTGCTCGGCGTACGATAGCAGCGTCGGTTTCCATGGGTTTCAGGAAGTCTGTCACCGCGGCTCGAAAAATGGTTGCCCCAAAATGTCCCCCAGCGACGCGGCCGCCGAGCCGCCCGAAGAAACGCTGCAACGAAATGCCACAAATGGGGTTGCAATGGGTTGACGGATCGGTCCGCTGTGACCAGTGTGTTTCATACGCACGCATTGCGTGTCGATTTCGGATCCCCCCGTACGCATCCTGCGCTGTACAAGTGACACCGGCGAACGATGCGCGACGTATTGCTTTGCACCAGTGGTGAAACGCCCTCCGATTCACCCGTGACCTTTGTCGGCCGATACTGTCAGGTACACAGCAGTCGTACCCTGATGCACAGCACCCTCCGCGATCCCGACGGCCGCAACCAGCGCGCAGGCCGGAATCGTTCGCTCACTCGCCGAGAGGCTCTCCGTGGTTCTGCTCTCCGCTCTCCTGACCTTCGCCGTCGCTGACGTTACCGCGACATCGGCGCTCCGCATCGGCGATGGTCTGCCGGTGGTGGCACCGTCGGCGGTGGGCATGTCGGCGGAGCGCCTGGGCGCGATCGACCGCATTGTGCAGCGCGGCGTCACGGCCGGTGGATATCCGGGCGCCGCGGTGGTGGTGGGTCGCAAAGGCTACGCGGCCGTCTCACGCGGCTTCGGCACACTCGATTGGCGCCCCGGGAGTCTGGCGGTCAAGCCCGACGAAACCGTGTACGACCTCGCGTCGCTCACGAAGGTTGTGGCCACCACTACCGCGATCATGGTCCTGTTCGACGAAGGGAAGATTTCCCTCGACGCACCGGTCTCGAGCTACCTGCCGGGCTTCACGGGACCGCAGAAAGACGCCGTTACGATTACGCACCTGCTCACCCACCGGGCCGGACTGCCAGCTGGACTTGAACTGTGGCGCCGCTACAACTCGGTCGCCGCCGCGCGTGAGGCCGTCTTGGCCGCCCCGATCAAAAATGTGCCCGGACGCGTCTACGAGTATTCCGACCTGGGCCCCATGCTGCTGGCCTTCGTGGTGGAAGCCGTATCCGGCGAGCCGCTCGATCAGTTCGTGCAGCGCCGTGTGTTCACGCCATTGGGCATGACCAAAACCGGCTTTCGGCCGTCCCCGCATTTTGCAAACATCATCGCCCCCACCGAAGTATCGCCGCCTCGCGGCTACCCGCTGCGCGGTGAGGTGCACGACGAAAACGCCTATCGTCTGGGCGGCATCGCGGGCCACGCCGGTCTGTTCAGCACTGCGGCCGACCTGTCCGTGTTTGCGCAAATGCTGCTGCAGAGTGGCGAGTACAACGGCGTGCGCATTGTATCGCCCTCCACCGTGGCCATCTTCACCAAGCGCACTGCCGGACGACGTGCGTTGGGGTGGGACACGTGCGAGGGAGAGGGCGGCTGTGGCCAGCACCTCACATCGCGCGCCTACGGACACACCGGCTACACGGGCACGTCGCTCTGGATCGATCCTGACCACGACATGTTTGTGGTGCTGCTGAGCAATCGTGTGCACGCCCCCAAGGCGCGTCGCGCCGCCACGGTCATCATGGACGTGCGACACGATCTGGCAGACGCCGCTGTGCTCGCCGTGATGGACGATCCCACCGGCGTTCGCGCCATGCCGGTTGCCTTCCGCGCCGACAAACAAGTGAACTGGAACACACCGCTGCGTGCCGCGCGCCGTCCAGTGGCCAAGAGGGCGCCCGTGAAAAAGGCGCCGGCCAAGTCGACGACTGCCAGAAAGAACAGCAGTCGCTGAACGCTGACCGTGCTATCTTTCAGCAATGGAAGACAACACCAGCACCAATCCGATCGACTCCGCCCCGTCTGACGCACCTGCCGAGCAGGCGTCCGCGGGCAGCTTCACCGCCGATCAGGCGCGCCTCGTGCTGCGCCGCGTGAAAGACCCGGAGCTCAACCTCAACATCGTGGACCTGGGACTTATCTACGATGTCATCGTGGTGGGCAACGATGTGCGCGTGGACATGTCGCTCACATCACCCGGTTGCCCATCCGGTCCGGAGATCATGGGCGAGGCCGAGAAAGAGCTGAAGACGCTGCCCGGGATCGGCGAGGCCGTCGTGAACCTCGTGTGGACGCCGGCGTGGACTCCCGAGCGCATTGAGCCGCGCGTCCGCGCGTATATGGGCTTCTAGAGGCGCGATTCAGGCGGTGGCGCGCACCCGCGCCGCGACCCGTCGCTCTGAACGAACGGCGCGCACGAGCCCGAGCGTCACCGGCACGAGCACTGCCGCACCAGCCCAGAGCGCGATATCGGCCACGTTATAGACCAGCACTGACTCGCCAACTCGCTGCGCCAGAAAGTCGGGCACACCGCGCGACTCGCCGATCAGGCTGGCGAGATTGCCTGACGCGCCACCCGCGATCAGCCCCATCGCCAGCGCCGCCCGTCCGTCTACCCGGGCCAGCGGCAGCACCACCGAGGCCACCAGGGCAACCGTGGCCAGCGTGGTCACCACGTTGATCAGCCACGTCTGCGGGCCCAACGAGACACCGCCCGCCGCACCGGTATTGAAGACGAGCATGAGCGAGAACCAGTCCGATAGCACCATTGTCCGGTCGGTGAGCGCCGAGATCGCCCACTGCTTCGAGCCCAGATCGGCGATCAGCGCGAGTGCGGCCCATCCAACGAAGTGCAGCGCCACCCGAGCGTCACCGACCGGCGCGCTGTACGGCAGCGCGGCAGAAGCCGAGCGATACGGTACGCGGGCCTGAGAGGTGGTGGCGATGATCGTCTGGCGATGCGTGGACATGGCAGCCTGCCTCGACTGTTTGGTGGAAACGCGGGCAGTCCATTTCGGCTGCCGATGCCCACACCATGTGCATCCTCTGTGCCGCTATTGGTCCGGATGAGTACGCTATTCAATATCGCTTAACTATATTCTTAACAACACCTTCCGTTTTCCGGAACACTATGTGCTCGGTACTGAGACGCGCTGTCGTCCCGTCAAAACCATGCTTGTGTTGTGACCGCGCTACAGGAAGGGTGTGTCGCGTCGTGTCAACAACTAATCGTCTGAACGATACGGCGACTCATTCGCGGAGCTGGCTGAACCCACCGCCCTGGCCTCGGACTTGGCTGCCGGTTTTCCACTGCTCGACGCGGCCGCGCCGGACGCCACCCCGCCCCCACCACCACCGCTCCCAGACCCACGCAGCGCCTTGATGAACCCTTCGCCGAGCACTTCCACCTGCCATTTGCGCAGCTCTGGAATCTCGTCGAATGCCTCCAGCACCGTTGGCTGCTTGCGCGCCACACTCTCCATACGGTCTCGCGAACACAACACCCCGGGATCAAGCTCCAGCCTGATCGCGGCCGCATCACGTACGGCCTTGAGCCGACTGACGCGCTCATCAAACGTTGGGTCGCGATCGTAACGCACCGCCTTGGGAAAGCGCGGCAGCTCGTTCTCCGGCACCGCGTTGCCACGCTCCAGCGCCGACAGCACGCCCGCCATGCGCGATTCCGACATCGACCGCGGAAAGCCCTTCACGCGCGCGAGATCCTCACGGTTGTCCGGCGCGGATCGGGATAGCTCCAACAGCACTTCGTTGCCCGCCACGCGGAACGTGGCGCGATCCAGATCGCGCGCGATGCTGTCGCGCCATTGCACCAGCTCGCGAAGCCGCGCCAGCTCCCGTCGATTGAGATCGCGCGCGCCCTTCATTTTCAAAAACGCCTGTCCCGCTTCGTCCGGATTCCACTGCGTGCCTTCCGCCCGCGCAAACTCCTCCTGCGCCCAGTGCCACCGGCCGCGCTTCTCCAGCTCACTGCGCAGTCGCGTGCGCAGATCCAGCAGCCACCGGGTATCGTGCGCCGCGTACTCCAGCATGTCATTGGACAGCGGACGCATTGACCAGTCGGCGCGCTGATGTTTTTTGTCGAGCTTGATGCCAAAATACTGCTCGAGCAATGCCGCCAGGCCAAACGCCTTGAGGCCGATCAACTGCGACGCCACGCGCGTATCAAACAGCGCGTTCACCTGCCAGCCGTAATCCTGTCGCAGCAGACGCAGATCGTAATCCGCATCGTGCAGCACCACTTCCACCTGGCGGTCCTGCAGCATTTTGCCGAGGCGCTCCGGCGTGCCGATCGGCAGCGGATCGATCACCGCGTGGCGCGTTTCAGTTGAGAGCTGCAGCAGATAAATGCGGTCAACGAAGCGATGAAAGCTCGCGCCTTCCGTATCAATGGCGAGTGCGGCCGGTTGACCAAGCTCGGCAAGAAAGCGATCAACGGCTTCGGCGGAATCGAGATAGAGCGGTGCGGCGTCGGGCACAGGGGTCTCGGCATAGGACGGGCGTCGTGCCCGCGCCTTCCAAGCTACGCAAAGGGCCGCGCCGAGTGTACGGGGCGCGACAGATTGTGCGCTGCGCCCTTGCCACAAGGCGGCCGCGGCTGAGTGATTACCTGTCTATGTCTACCTCCCCGCCATCCGCCGCTGGCGCCCCCAGCGCCGCGCAGCCACCCGATCCGCCTCCAGGCCACAATCAAGGGCCTCCGTCCGGGTTCCAGTGGAAGACGGGGCAGATAGCCAAGGCGGCGATCACCGTGATCGGCATCTGGCTCGGGCTATTGCTGCTGTGGAGCGCGAACCTGTTGGTGTTCGTGGTCTTCCTGGGCGTGCTCTTTGGTGTGGCCGTGGCGCGTGGTGTGGACGGGATGGCAAAGTTCGGCGTCCGCCGCGGTGTCGCCTCGGCGCTGCTGGTGTTCGGCACCGTGGGGATTCTCGCACTGTGCTTCGCGCTGATCTTTCCGACACTCAGTGCGCAGGCGGGTGAGATACGGCGACAGCTACCGGAGGCGCTCGACAAGGTGCAGTCGTTCGTCAACAAGCGAGAGTTCGGATTTCTCGATCATTTTTTGCGCACGCCTGCCGACAGCACACAAATCGACTCGACTGACGCGGCGGTTGACTCGGTTGCCACCGCGGCGGTCGCCGATTCGATTCGCCGTCGACCGGCGCCGCGTCCGCAGCCCGCGCTGCCGCCGCTCGCGGACTCCAGTGCGCTAGCCGCGATGGCGAGCATTTCGCAGGCCATCGATGATACACTGCGCACACGTTCGCCGCGCGCACGTGCACCGGACTCCGGCTTGTTTCAACCGGCGGCCCCGTTTCGTGATGCGCGCGACAGCACGATTGCTGATAGTGTGGCGACACCCGTTGGCGTGCTGGGCGAAAGTGGAGAGCAATCTCGCTCCGCAGATCTTGTCGCTGAGATAGAAGCGCGTTCACAGTTTCTGCGCGACAGTTTTCGCGGCGTCACGCGAGAGAACATTGCCGAAGCGGAGCGGAGGGCGCGCGAAGAGATTCTGTCGAGTGCTGCCGTTGCTGGCCCACGCGAAGCAACGCGAAGCGAGCTGCTGACGCGGCGATTGTCGTCGGGTCTCGCCGGCTCATCGCGTCAGCTGTTCTCGCTCGTCACTGGAACGGTGGCGGCGCTCAGCGGACTGGTGCTGGTCATGTTCCTGGCGATCTTCATTGGCGCCGAGCCACTCGTGTATCGCAATTGGATGCTGGCGGTTGTACCGGCCGAGCATCGGGCGCATGTGCGTTTGGTGTTTGAAGGCATGGCGAATACGCTGCGCAAGTGGCTGGTCACACAGTTGGTGTCGATGAGTGTGATTGGCGTGGTGTCAACCGTTGCGTTGCTGCTGCTTGACGTGCGCGCCGCGTTTGCATTGGGCCTCATTGCCGGACTGCTGGCGTTCATTCCAACGGTTGGTCCGGTGCTCGCCGCCGTGCCCGCGATCGCAATGGGCTTTGTCGATTCACCGCAAAAGGCGCTGATGGTTTTGTTTGCGTACCTCGGCATTCAGTTTCTCGAGAACAACCTGCTGGTGCCGGCCTTGATGCGTGGCGAACTGGATCTGCCGCCGGCGATCACGCTCGTCGCGCAGGCGTTGATGGCCGTGTTGTTTGGTTTCATTGGATTGATGGTCGCCGTACCGCTTACCGCCGCCGTGTTGGTTCCATTGCGCATGATGGCGGCCACACAGGACGCGAGAGAACGCGCGTTGCTGCGAAGTGACGCCGCGGAGGCTGACGCGTGATCATCGAGACGGGGAACGGGCACGTGGGCGTGGACGATGTCGGTACCGGGCTGCCCGTGGTATTGCTGCACGGCTTTCCGCACACGCGTGCACTCTGGGCGCAGCAGGTAGCCTCGCTGTCCATGCGTGCACGCTGTATTGCACCGGACCTGCGCGGCTTTGGTGCATCGGTGGTGGATGCGCCGTGGACGATGGAGCAATACGCCAGCGACGTACGCGCGCTACTTGATGCACTCGAGATCGAGCGCGCCGTGCTCGCGGGCTTGTCCATGGGTGGATATGTCGCCATGGCGTGTCTGCGTGCGTTCCCTGAACGTGTAATCGGCCTCGCGCTGCTCGATACGCAAGCGGGCGCCGATGACGACGCCGCCCGCGCCAAACGCGACGCACTCATCACGCAGGTACGTGCGCGCGGTGTGGACGCCGTGGTGGACGCCATGCTGCCGGGCATGCTCGGCAAAACGACGCGCTCGCAGCGCCCGGATGTAGTGGCCGATGTGGAGTCCATGATGCGCGAAGCGACGCCCGAGGGTATTGTTGGAGCATTGCAAGCGATGCGGGACCGACCGGACTCCACGGAGACAATCCGCACGGTGCAAGTGCCCACGATGATCATCGTGGGTGATGAAGACGTGCTTACGCCACCTGCGAAATCGCAGGCCCTCGCGGCTTTGTTGCCTCCAGGAACGGTTTGCCGACTCGACGTGATCGTCGGGTCGGGGCATGTCAGCTGCATGGAGCGTCCGTCGGCCGTGAACTACGCGCTGGCGGAGTTTGTGGAGCTCGTGCAGTCGCGATGAATGATCAACGTGTCCGCACCTTCTCCTGACTACATGACCTCGCAAGACACCGCTGCTGCAGACCCGGCAATTTCTTCTGAAGCTGAGCGCTCCCAGGCGGCGCGCATTGGTGAAGTGCTGTTCCGCAATCGCAGCTGGATTCCCGTTCCGCTGCTGGCGATCCCGCTGCTCGTGCCGGCGCAGCAAACGAGAACGTTGTGGATTGTCGGACTGCTCATGGTGGCCATCGGCGAGCTGATTCGCCTGGCCGGTGTGGCCGCCGCCGGCACGGTCACACGCCGCCGCTCACGCGCCGTGCAGCGCCTGGTCGACTACGGAGCGTTTGCGTGGTGCCGCAATCCGCTCTACGTGGGCAACTGGATGGTGTGGATGGGCTTCACCGTGGTGTCCGGACTGCTCTGGTTCCTGCCCGTGGCCACCCTGTTGTTTGCCGTCGAGTACTACTACATCGTGCGCTACGAAGAAGGCGTACTCGAAACGATCTTCGGCGCTGAATATCTGGCGTACAAGAAATCAACGCCGAGGTGGTTTCCGCGGCCGCCAGCGAATGCGGCGACTGGTCCTCACACGTGGGGCGAAGCGATGTGGAGTGAGCGCAGCACCATTATGCAGTACGCCGCGCTGATCGCTGCGTTCTGGGTAAAAAATCGCTATTTCGGGGGGTAACCGCGGCCCGCGTCATTGCGGGCCAGCACGCATCAGCGCGTGGGGCGACCCGGCGGCGTGGGGCCGTTAAAGACATCCTTGTTCTTCGCGACAAACGACTGCAGCTGCACGGGCACATCTTCCTCCGGGAAGATCGCCGTCACCGGGCACTCGGGTTCGCAGGCGCCGCAGTCAATGCACTCGTCCGGATGGATGTACAGCTGGTCTTCGCCTTCGTAGATGCAGTCCACGGGGCAGACGTCCACGCAGGATTTGTCTTTGACGCTGATGCAGGCTTCGGTAATGATGTAAGGCATGGTGATGTTCGGCTTGGGGCAATCGAAGTACGGACGCAGGCACGCTCAGGTTAGCGGCGCACCAATCGGTTTACAAGACGACGAATAACGCAGGCGCGTCGTCAGCGCTTCCAGGGTGGCAGTTCACCACGCTCAAGTTTCGGATTCTCCCGGTAGAGCGTAAATGTCCGTCCGATCACCTGGATAATCTCGGCATCGAGCGCACTGGCCAGCGACTCCGCCGCCTCGCGCGCTTTCAGCTCGCCGGCCTTGGCTACCTGGCCTTTCACCAGTTCGCGTGTGCGCAACACATCGCCGCAGCTGGCCAGCAGTGTTGGTGTCACGCCACTGTGCCCTACGTGCACCGTCACATCCAGATGATGCGCTTCTGCGCGCAGCGCGGCGCGATCTTTTCCGCGCAGGGTCATGTCACAAATGGTATGGGAAATCCGCGCCGGGTCATCTCACGAAATAGTACGGGGTACGTGCAGCCATGGCGCGGCTCACTCCGGGCGCAGGCACACACACGATCAATCTACCGGTTTGCGGTGCCGGAATACACAAAGAACGGCCACGGATT
>JBGTOG010000199.1:0-1678 GCA_041742675.1 Gemmatimonadaceae bacterium
TCGAGCAGCACGAGCAGCACCACACTGCCCGTGAGGTACACCACCTGCCCCACCCACGCGAGCGCAACTTCTGCGGCCACGCGCTGAATCTCGGCGATGTCACTGTTCACGCGCGAGGCGATCTGACCGATGGGTGTGCGCGCAAACCAGCGCGGCGAGAGTCGCTGCAAGTGACGAAACACATCGAGTCGCATGTCGAACAGAATGTCGGCCGACACGCGCGTGTAGCGCAGTCCGCTCACCACATTCAGTACAAACGATGCGCCGGTGAGCACGAGGAACGCGCCGATGATCAGCGCGAGCGCCTGCACATCACGCCCGATCAACGCGCGGTCGACCAACAGCTTGGAGAGGTACGGTTGCACGAGTGTGAGCGCGGTGCTCACGAGCGACAGCGCGAGCACGAGCGCCAGCGACCCCCGATAGGGGCGGAGGTACGCCAGTGCCACGCGCACGGCTTATGGCCTCGGGACGATCACGAGTCCGGTCATGTCGGCGCGATACGTGGCGGTGCGCACGAACTGCAGCGTTTCCGCGTCGTAGACGTCGATGGTGGCGCCAGCGGTGTGCACGTACAACAGCGAGCCATTGGTGCTCACGCTGAGTCCCATGCGGGGACGACCGTCAAACTCCACGCGACGCTCGACGCGGCGGTTCTCGAGGTCGTATACCCAGAACTGATAGTTGCCCACCTGCTGCCGCAGCCCGTACGCCTTGCGACGGCCCGGTGCGAGCGTGAAGCCGACACCTTCGCTGGGGCCGAGGCTGTAGAAGTCGACGGTGCGATTGGCGAGATCGACGCGCGCCACGCCCATGAGCGTGCGACGGTTGATCGGATCACTCGTGCGGAACAGGCCGGTGGAGAATCCGCGATCCTCGTACACACTGCGCGGGAAACCGAAGTTCAGGCGTCCGAGGCCTTCATCGACCGAGCGCTGCAGGTCCCACTTGTCCACCTGCTTGAGCGTTGACGCATCGTAGATGAGGATGTCTTCGTCGGTGAAGAAGTAGAGCGACTTGCCGTCGGGTGAAAAGAGGATTTGCGCGAACTCGCGCTCCTGTCCGTCGGGCCACGCGATGGTGTCGGTGACCTGCTTGCTGGCGAAGTCGTACTTGAGCAGCGTGTTCTTGCCGATTTCCCATCGGTCGAGTCCCTTCTGCGCCGTCTTCACGAGCAAAATCGCGTAGCGGTCGGCAGGATCGACGTTGAAGCCATCGATGCGCACCTGACGCGCACCCTCCGTCAGCGAGAACCGGTTGATCGACCGGTGCGTAGTGAGGTCGAACATCTCGATGAACTGTCGCGCCGCGTCCATCGTGTACATCTTCGTGCGGTCGTCCGAGAGCACCATGCCGAGCGGGATGCCATCGGCGACGGGCATGGAGTCGCGAATGGCAAGCGTGGCCTCGTCGATCACGTAGATCTTCTTGTCGTACGTGCCGTAGTAGAGCGTGCCGTTACCTCCGCTGCGCGGCGCGCTTTGCGCAGTGACGGTTGAGCTGGCACTGCTGATGAGCAATGCGATGGCGACCGCACACGCGACGAACACACTACGCCGCACGAACCGCTTGCTCGGGCTCACGGAAAGATCAGGTCGATCTTGCGCCAGTCCTGCTGCGCGGCCGCGCACGAGCTCGTCCAGTCGGGAGAGTGGTTGTACAGATCCGGCACGTGAAT
>JBGTOG010000287.1:0-19600 GCA_041742675.1 Gemmatimonadaceae bacterium
AAAAAATCTCCCACGCCCAACTTCCAGCCGCCCTCCGGGCTGAGTTGCGTGCGCGTGGACCTGGAGTTCGTCGTCGACTCGACCGGCGAAGTGCGCAAGGGCTCGGCGAAAGTATTGCGCACCACCTCCGAGGAGTACGCAACGCTCCTGCTCGAAAGCTTGAACAAATGGCGCTATGATCCCGCACGGGTGGGCAAACAAGCGGTATCGCAGCTTGTCACCACCAGAGACGCGATAGCGTTCGCCGACGCACGCGGGCGAGTTGCCTACACGGTCGGAGCAGGCTCCAGCCCTCCTCGACCCATGGAACTTGGCATTCGCGGCACACCCACAGCGAGCTGCGAGGAACCATGGGTGCGTTCGCGATGAGTGTCTCCTCGGTATCGCTGTCCCATGACTGACCTCGCACGTCCGTTTCTTGAACGTTCCCGCTACTACCTCGGCACTGAGTATCCGGCCAAGATCCGTGCCGCGGTGCTCACCATTCCCGACGACCGGATCTGGTGGCGACCAAACCCCAGCGCCAACAGTGCCGGCAATCTGTTGCTGCATCTGGCCGGCAATGTGCGTCAGTGGATCGTGAGCGGGGTTGGTGGCGCGCCCGATGTGCGAATACGTGACGCTGAGTTTGCAGCAACGGAACTGTCAGGTGATTCGCCTGAAGTGCTGCTGCAACACCTCGAACACGCGTGTGCTGAAGCCGTGGCCGTACTTGAATCACTCGATCCGCGTGAGCTCGCCTCTGCTCGTACCATTCAGGGACGGGAGACGACGGTGTTTTCCGCCGTGTATCACGTGGTCGAGCACTTCTCCGGACACACCGGCCAACTCATTCTGATCGCGAAGTGGCTCACGCCCGAGAGCGTACGCTTCTACGATGATCGTGACGGCCTCGCGCGTCCGCTCTTTCTGAACGGCGGCAGTGACATGGGCCCCATGCGACCGGTTCCGTAACTCGCGCACGCGTCGCGCTAAACGCGACTACGTCCAGGCCGTGATCTTTTCTCCTTCGCCGTCGCGAAAGCTTCCGGTCACGATCATGATCAGATCGATCAGCCACCAGATCCCGAGCCCGCCAAGCGTAAAGAGCTGAAGCAGTCCGGTTCCGACCTTGCCTGCATAAAATCGGTGCACTCCGAATACGCCAAGCAGCATGCAGAGCAAGAACGCGGGCAGGATGCGTTTCTCGGAGTCTTCTTCCTGCGCCGCAACCAACTGTCCCTGCGCGACGCCGCAGGCCGGACAGACCACAGCCATCAAATCGATGACGGTCGCGCAGGCGAGACAGTACTTGCTGGGTCGGGTGAGATTAGCGGACATGTGTACGCGGGCCGGAGGAACGGCAGTGCTCTGATGATCATAGCTGATCGAGCAAGGAGGCGAAAGCAGCCTCCCGGGCACGCTCGCGCCGGTGGTTGTGGTCTACGGCGCCCGCGAAACCAGAAACATCAGGAAACTGAGAAAGCCTGCCATGCCGAACGCAAAGGCAGCCGACGCTGATCGCAGCGGTCGTTTGCGGAAACGCGGAATGAGGAGTACGAAGCACGCGAGTCCAAGACCAACGGCGGTGCCCGCACCAAGGTTGCTCACTAAACCGAGCGCCCAGCGACCGATTGGAAAAACCGTGCTGCCCGCATCAGCGTTCGCGCGCAACACGATTTGCCAGCCAAAGTACTCAATGAGACCGGACGCCAGCGCGCCGAGCGATAGGGTGTGCCTGACGAATGAGCGGGCGACCGGAAGATCGTCCTTCCACGCATGGCGATGATTGGCAGACGCGGCCGATGGAATCTCGGGCGACACTACGCTCAGCGCCTCTGCATTGGCGCCTGCCCACGACGGGCGCGCAGTGCGCTCGGGCGCGTCAACCAACGGGCGATCGGGGTCGAGGCTCATTCACACCGTACGCGGCGAGTAGTGTGCAGGATTCGCGCGCGACAACGCGGCTACCTCACCGTGAGGACGCGTCGCATCACGCCAAACGTGGCGATGTCGGGCGACGAGGCGATAATCTCGAGCGTGTATTGCCCCGCTGCAAGCGCCGGAAACTCGGCGGCGTATTCGCTGGGCACGCCCGCGTACGGCAGCAACACATCGTGCACCACCAGGCCGTCACGGATGAGACGGGCGCGCACATCGCTCACCTTCCACATGGCATCCGGACCGGTAGGACACGAGCACAGCATCCGCACGCGCGCGCGCACGGCCAAACGCGCGTTCGCCGAGACACCAAGCGTGGAATCCGGCATGAGCAAGTCAATGACATAGCCGTGCATCTCGAGTACGAGGCCGTCGCCAGTGAGATGGCGCCCCGGCACCAGCATCAGTCGCTTGGTCGTGCGCGCCATCTGGTCAGGGTAGCCGAGCGGACCTTCGGCGGTGACTTCCACAAGCGTGGCAGCACTGAGTGGAATGGTGGTTTGATAGCGTGCACCATCGCTTGAGGTAAAAAGTCGCTCGCCGCGAACACGCGGCGTTTCCATGAGTCGCTTCGTGTCGCCCGTCGCGCCTTCGTGCAGACCGGTCGCGAGCACGCGATCGCTGCTCACTTCACGCACAGTGATTTGCACACCGCCCACCGCGGTTCCGATCAGCTTCGCATCGTGTGTGACCACGTGCACGATCAGCTGAGTGGGAACGATCGTGGTGGAGGAGACGGGGGCCGGGTTGGTCGCCGATCGGGAACTGCCGCAACCGGCGAGCAGGACCAGCAGCGAGAGCGAAATGAGACGGCGCATATGTTCAGAGACCGGTAGCGGGTGAGGACGAGCGTTTGCTCAGTAACCCATTCACCTTCTTCGGGTCCGCACTGCCCTTCGACTTCTTCATCACCGCGCCCACGAGTACCCCCTGCAGCTTCTTCTCACCGCCCAGAAACCGTGCGGCCTCCTCAGGCATCTCAACCAGCACCTCCTCAATCCAGGCGACCAGCGCGCTGTCGTCGCTCACCTGCAGCAAGCCCTCACGTTCCGCGATCGCGCGCGGCTCGCCGTCCTCTCGCTCGAGTATCCCGAAGATCTGCTTGGCCGCCGTGTTCGACACCGCGCCTTCGAGCTCCAGCGTGATGAGTTCTCCGAGGCGTGCAACGCTGACGGGATGCGTGAGCACGTCCCCCCCCCGCACCTTGACGGCCGCGAGCACCACGCCGAGCAGCCAGTTCGCCGCGCGTTTCGCCTCGCCGCTCGCGGCAGCGATCGCTTCAAACCGATCGGCCAGTGCGCGCGATGCTGTGAGCTGCTCCACATCATGCGTGCTCAGTCCGTACTGCGAACCAAATCGCGCGCGTTTTGCAGCGGGAAGTTCGGCCAGCCCATCGCGCTGCTCCTGAATCCATGTGGCACGCAGCACGAGCGGCGGCAGATCGGGTTCGGGGAAGTAGCGATAGTCATGACTGCCTTCCTTGGCACGGGCCGGGCGTACCTCACCCTTGTGACCATCCCACAGCATGGTGCGCTGCTCAATCACGACACCGGCACGCAGCACCGTGCACTGCCGCGCAAACTCGAGCGCTATGGATTGCTCCACACCGCTGAACGAGTTGAGATTCTTGATCTCCGTACGCGTCCCAAACGCGGACTGACCAACGGGACGCGCGGAGATGTTCACGTCCACACGCAGTGAGCCTTCTTCCATACTGGCATCGCTCACCTCGGTGTACTCGATGATCTGCTTGAGTTCGCGCAGATACGCGCCGGCATCTGCTGCGGAACGCAAATCGGGCTCACTCACGATCTCGATGAGCGGTGTCCCGGCACGATTCAGGTCAATCGCCGAGAATCCCGTGAAGCGATCGTGCACGCTTTTGCCTGCATCTTCTTCAACATGAACGCGCGTGATTCCGATGGCCTTCTCGGATCCATCGGCGTGCGTGCCGATCACTATTTTCCCACCGGTCGCCAGCGGCCGGTCAAACTGTGAAATCTGGTAACCCTTGGGAAGGTCAGGATAGAAATAGTGTTTGCGTGCGAACACCGACACTTCGTGCACGGTACATCCGAGTCCGAGTGCGGCCCGCGTGGCCAGGGTGATGGCGTGACGGTTGAGCACAGGCAGCGCGCCCGGCAGTCCAAGACACACCGCGTCCGTGTTGCTGTTCGGCGCGTCGCCAAACTGGGCGCTGGCCGCGGAAAAGAGTTTGGTGCGCGTCTTGAGCTGACAGTGTACCTCAAGGCCGATCACCATTTCATAGCCATCCGTGCTCATGTATGCGCCTCCACACCGAGCGCGCGTTCGAGGGCATACGCCACGCGAAACATCGTGGCTTCGTCAAAATGCGATGCCAGCAGCTGGCCGCCTACCGGCAAACCATCAAGACGACCAATCGGCTGCGACATGGCCGGTACACCGGCCAGGTTCGCGGTGGCCGTGAAGATGTCACTCATGTACATCTCATAAGGGTCCTTCTTCGATCCGGCGATGAACGCGGTGGTGGGCGTGGTTGGCGTCAGCAGCACATGCACGCCACTGGCGAACACCCGCGTGAAGTCTGCGGCAATAAGCTGTCGCACGGCCATCGCACGCTTGTAATACGCGTCGTAGTAGCCGGCGCTCAGCACGTACGTGCCCAGCAGAATGCGGCGCGTGACCTCAGGACCGAAGCCCTGCGACCGCGTCGCCTCATACATGGCGCGTAGTCCGTCGCCTTCAACGCGCAGCCCATACCTCGCACCATCAAATCGCGCCAGATTCGAGCTGGCCTCGGCCGGAGCCACGATGTAGTACACGGGAATCGCCAGCGATGTGTGCGGAAGCGACACCTCACGCACCTCGGCACCGAGTGCGCGCAGGTGATCCGCAGCGCGATCCAGCAGTGAGCGCATGCGCGGGTCGAGTGACTCCGGGAAATACTCCGCCGGACGACCAACCACGACTCCAGCGAGCGGTTGCGCGCTCGCATCATTGCGCCCGACGCGAAAACCATCAACCGGCACATCAACAGTCGTGCTGTCGAGCGCATCGACGCCGGCAATCACCTGCAGCCCGAGCGCCGCATCATCCACGGACTGACCGAAGACACCAACCTGATCAAGACTCGACGCGAACGCCACCAATCCATGTCGCGATACTCGGCCATACGTGGGCTTCACGCCGACAATGCCACAGAACGCAGCGGGCTGACGTACGGAACCACCGGTCTCCGAGCCAAGGGCGAGGCGCGTCACGCCGGCCGCCACGATCGCCGCCGAGCCGCCGGACGAACCGCCTGGTACTCGGGAGTGGTCCATGGGGTGTTTCGTGACGCCGAAGGCGCTGTTCTCCGTGCTGGATCCCATCGCGAACTCATCCATGTTCGTTTTCATGGGCAGCACCGCGCCGGCTGCGCGCAGTCTTGCGATGACCGTGGCTTCAAAGGGGCTCACATAGCCTTCGAGAATCTTTGAACCGCACGATGTGGGCATGCGGAGTGTGGCGATGTTGTCCTTGATGGCGACGGGGATGCCGGCGAGCGGTAACGGACTGCTCGCATGCACGCCGAGTGCGGCTGCTCTTTCCGTCGCGCCCGAAGGAGCCGTCGCACCCGCACGATCCGTCGCACCAAACGATCGCGCGGACAACTCGGAGCGCACGCCCTCCGCGTCTGTATACAACACGGCGTTCAGCCCCTCCGGACCCGCGTTTGCCTCACCGAACGCCGCCAGCGACGCATCGACTGCAGCGTCTCGCGCGAGACGTTCGCTCGCGATATCCGCCGCCACCTCAGCGACTGGCCGCGCGAGCAATGACACGTCGCTCATCCTTCGCCCTCGTCATCGGCGCTGTCGCCGGCTCCATGTGTCGACAAGCGCGGCACCAGGAAAAACCCGTCACGCATGAGCGGTGCAAACGCCTCTCGCTCCGCGTGCAACGATATGGGGTTGGGCACATCGTCGCGCATGCGCATGCCGTGCGTCGCATCCGGCTCGGCCGACGTCGCCGTGATGTCCACCTGCTGCAGTTCGTCCATGTGCGCGAGAATCCCGTTCAGCTCCCCTACCAGCGACGTCACCTGTGTCTCGGACAGTCCCAGCCGCGCCAGCGCGGCGACATGTCGCACATCGTCTTCACTGACAGCCACGTTACTCCCATCCCCGTTCGAGTTTTGCCTGCGCAATCACGAGTGTCTTGCGTCCGATTTCTTCGTCATCAAAATCAATGCGCACCTTCGCATCGCGCCCGCTACCGCTGAACTCGGCGATGGTCCCGGTGCCAAACTTCGCGTGCTTCACCTTTTCGCCAATGCGCAGCTCCGGTGCGTCCTGCGATTCGTCTTCCGGCGAAAAGGCATCGGCATCGGTGCGGCCACGCCATGACGCGGGATCCACCTTTCGAGCGGGCGAGCGTCCGGCATCGAGCCGGCTGCGCCCCTCAAACGCGTTCGTACCGAAGCCCGCGCTGCCGTAGGGTCCGGGCGCCGTGCGGCGCCCGCCAAATCCCGATCCCCCCCCCGAGCTCCGATCGCGCCAGCCGCTGCGGCTGTCCGACTCCTCGGCAAATGCAGACCGCCCCCGCCCTTCAAGCAGCGCGCGCTTGGTATCGGCGCGCTTGATCAGCTCCGGCGGAATCTCGCGCAGGAACCGCGACGGCACGCTGGCCATGACCTCGCCGTTGCGTCGGCGCTGCTCGGCGTGCGTAAGGTAGAGCGTGCGTTCGGCGCGCGTCACGCCCACGTAGAACAGCCGTCGTTCTTCTTCCAGCTGCGATGGATCCTCAGCGGCTCGGGCCAACGGAAACAAACCATCTTCAAGACCGGTCACAAACACCAGCGGGAACTCAAGTCCCTTGGCGTTGTGCATGGTCATCATCGTGACCGCATCGGCCGACGGGTCGAGTGCATCGGTTCCCGCCACCAGCGTGGCTTGCTGCAAAAAGTGATCAAGGGGCGTGAGGCCGACCTCGCCGCCTTCATCGGCCACCACCTCGGCCGCACCGGCGATGAGTTCGCGGACGTTATCGATGCGATCGAGCCCCTCCTGCCCCTCGGCGCGCAGATGATCTTCGTAGCGAATGGCGTCCACCAGCCCCCGCAGCAGTTCGTCAACCGACGCATCGGCTGCCATGTCTCGAAAGCGTCCGATCAGCGCGACGAACCCGGTGAGCGCGGTACGCGCCGCGGGCCGTGCACCAGCGATGAAGTCCACGCGACCAGCCGCGTCGAACAGCGAGATGCGTTCGTGCTGTGCTGACTCCGCCAGCATGGCAATGGTGGCGTCACCCAGGCCGCGCCGTGGCGTGGCGACCGCCCGACGAAAGGCTTCGTCATCCTGCGGATTGGCCACGAGCTTGAGATACGCCATAAGATCGCGGATTTCGCGGCGATCGTAGAAACGGACGGCTCCCACAAGGCGATACGGAAGACCGCGTCGGCGAAACGCGTCTTCGAATGCCCGACTTTGCGAGTTCGTGCGGTACAGAATCGCGCACTCGCGTCGTTCCATGCCACTACGCGATATGCGATCGACGATCGTATCGGCGACGAAGTCAGCCTCATCACGTTCGTCCAGCGCGCCGACACGCATCACGGTTTCACCGGCCGGTCGCGTGGCGCGCAGCGTTTTCCCGCGTCGCTCCGTGTTACCCACGATCACCGCATTCGCCACCTCAAGGATTTGCGGTGTGGAGCGATAGTTCTCCTCGAGGCGCACGATGCCAGCGCCGGGAAAATCCCGCTCGAAATCGAGGATGTTGCGGATATCGGCCCCGCGCCAACCGTAGATGGACTGATCATCGTCGCCGACGACCAGCACATTGCGATGCGCGGCGCCTACCAGCTGGATGAACCGATACTGCGCGCGGTTCGTATCCTGATACTCGTCCACCAGGATGTAGCGAAAACGCTGCTGCAAGTCTCCACGCAGCGCCTCATGCTGTTCCATCGCTCGTACCGGCAGGACGAGCAAATCGTCGAACGATACCGCATTGGCGCGTTCCAGCGCATCGTCGAGATCCGTGTAGACGCCGGCGACCGCCTGCGAGAAGGGATCGCGAGCCAGCGTGGCGTACTCGCTGGCGCTGACCAGCGCATTCTTGGCATCAGAGATCGCGCCGAGTATGGCCTTCGGGGCAAACTGTTTCGGGTCGACACGGCGGCGCTCCATCACGCGTTTGCACAGCGAGATGGAATCATCTTCGTCGTAGATCGTGAACTGCGCGGTGCGTCCAACCAGCGGCGCGATGCGGCGCAATAGACGTGCGCCCAGGCTGTGAAACGTGCCGCTCCACATGCCTTTCGGATCGTGTCCGAGCTGGCGCGATATGCGCTCACGCATTTCACCAGCGGCCTTGTTGGTGAACGTGACCGACAAGATCGACGACGCTGGAATGCGTCGTTGTGCGATCAGTCGCACAATGCGCGTGGTGAGCACGCGCGTTTTTCCCGATCCTGCACCGGCCAAAACCAGCAGCGGGCCCTCGTCATGCAACACGGCCTCGCGCTGCGCCTCGTTCAGTCCGTCCAGTGTATGTCGCAACTCCACCACGGGCTCGGCGGGTGGCTGATCAAAGAGCGAGCCGTACGAAACAGAAGTCATCCTTTCAAGATAACGTCGAACGTCGCACCCTGAGTGCTGTCGACAAGCAGCAGCTTGCCACCATGATTCTCTTCCACAATGCGACGCGCGAGTGACAGCCCGATGCCCCAGCCCCGTTCCTTGGTGCTGTAACCCGCGTCGAAGATTTTCTTGCGCACGGCGCGAGGGACACCTGGCCCATTGTCGGTCACACGCAGGCGCGCCACACCTTCGCCAAGCGGTTCGGCGTTGATGATCACGTCGCCACCGCGTCCGCCGAGCGCATCAATGGCGTTCTTGACGAGCACTTCAAGCACCCATTCGAGCAGCACACCGTCACCGGCAATTACCAGTGGTTCATCGGGGCGCTCACACGTCACCGTGACCTTGCGTGCGAGCTTGGGCACACGTGCGGCGAAGTATGTTGCCATGCGCTCTGCCATCGCGCCCAGCTCCACCTCATCGCTCCGCGGCGGCCGGCCGATGCGTTCGAATCGGTGCGCCACGCGATCCAGCCGACCGAGATCCTGTCGCATATGTGTCACCGCGCGCGTAATCGCCGGATTCTGATCTGCACCCTCCTCCAGCAACTCAACCCACCCTGCCAACGAGGACAACGGCGTACCGAGTTGATGCGCCGATTCACGCGCCATACCAGCCCACACCTTTTCGCGTTCGGCACGGCCACGCTCTCGCAATCCCCACAGACCAATCAGCAACAGGAACCCCAGGACAGCCGCCTGCAACATCGGAATCGTCGCGAGACCTCGCACCAGCGGCGTATCACCAAAGTGAATCACGTTTCCGCCGGGCGCTTCGATCGGCTGATTCAGGCCATCAAGCTTGCGCACGTAGGCGCGCATCTCTTCACTGTCCCACGCGGCCGTGGTGGGCAGATTGAAAGCGTCAACGACGTTGCCATCCGGATCCGTGAGCACCTGCGGGACACCCATCTCCTGCAGCTGGCGCGTCAGCGTGTTGAGTGTCTCGATGTGCGACCCTTCCGTGCTGGTGGTATCAGCGAGCGCACTCAGCACCTCCGTGGACATGCGCACCTGCACCTGCGCCGCCCGGCGCAGCTCGATCACGACACTCCGCGTGTACACCACGTACCACGCCAGCAACCCCGCGACCGCGAGCGCGATGAGCACAAACGGCGGCGCGCGACGTGGCATGGTCAGCGCAGCGTGTCGCGACCCAGATACGGCCGCAGCGCGGCCGGCACCGTGATGCTGCCATCCGGCTGCTGATGATGTTCAAGCAACGCGGCAATGATGCGCGAAAAGGCGAGCGCGGAGCCGTTGAGCGTGTGCACGAACTTCGGCTTCTCGCCAGCAGCGGCGCGGTAGCGAATGTTTGCGCGACGCGCCTGAAAATCGGTGAACACCGAACACGACGAGACCTCAAGCCACTTGCCAACGCCCGGAGAAAAGACTTCCAGATCGTAGGTCATGGCGCTCGAAAATCCGGTGTCGCCGGCGGCGAGCAACAACACGCGATAGGGGAGCTCCAGCAGCTGCAGCATCTTCTCGGCGTGCGACGTAAGCAGCTCGAGCTCGGCACGCGAGTTTTCCGGCGTGGCGTAGCGCACCAGCTCCACCTTGTCGAACTCGTGCACCCGGAGCAGGCCGCGCGTGTCCTTGCCGGCCGAACCGGCTTCGCGCCGAAAGCAGGCACTGAAGGCCACAAAACTACGCGGCATGTCGTGCGGCTCGAGGATTTCGTCGCGATACAAATTCGTAATCGGAACTTCAGCGGTAGGGATCAGAAACAGATCGTCCGCATTCACCCCGTACATGTCGTGCTCGAACTTGGGGAGCTGTCCCGTGCCGGTCATCGTGTCACGATTCACGAGCAGCGGCACCCACAGCTCTTCGTAGCCATGCTGATCGACGTGCGTGTCCACCATGAAGTTCATGAGCGCACGGACCATGCGCGCACCGAGCCCCCGATACACAATGAACCCGCTCCCCGAGATCTTCGCGCCACGCGGAAGGTCGAGCACGCCGAGCTGTTCGCCAATCTCCCAATGCGGAACGATTCCGCTTTCTGCAGCGCGCGGCTCACCCCACGTGCGCAGCACGCGATTGTGTTCTTCCCCGCCTTCAGGCACTTCATCGAGCGTGATGTTGGGGAGCTCCAGCAAAATTTCCTGCATCTCTGCCTCGACGGCCGAGCGACGCGCTTCGAGTGCCGTGAGTTCATCGCCAATGGCGCGGCTCTCCGCCATGAGCGCATCGGCGTTTTCACCGGCGCGACGACGCTGCGCCACTTCCTGCGACAATCGATTGCGACGCGCCTGGGCTTCCTCAGCGGCCTGAATGGCCCCGCGACGCTCCTTTTCGAGCGCTCCGGCCCGATCCAGAACGCCGCTGAGTTCTTCGAGTTTGCCACGGCGCCGCATGCCTTCGCGGAGATGGGCCATCTGATCGCGAAGAAGACGAATATCGTGCATTGCGGACCTGGTTCAGTTGGACGGCAACCCTTCAGTAAGATCGCGGTAGCCGCAGTTGCGATTGATCAGAAAACGGACCGTCGCGCGTTGCGTGGCGGTGCTGAAGCTTTCGATCTCCAGCTTGCCGTAGAGCGGATCGCCAAACGCGCACGTGCCAGCGTTCACGCGGAAGATGAACGCTTCCCCCACACTCGCCGTCTGCGCCGTGTCATCTACGAAGCCGCTGGTGGGCGCGCGATCGAGTGCATTGAATGCGGCGGTCGACCGCAACAGTCCCACCGCCGCCGCACCGCTCGGCGGGCTGACCAGCGCGAGCACCGGAAAAATCCGCAGCTGCCCGCCGGCGTCCGCGTCGATCGCCACCTGGAAGTTGGTCGACCCGTTGGACTGCACCTCGGGTCTGACGGCACGCAGGTTCACCAGATCGATCGCCGACAATCCGGTCGTGCCCGTGGAAAACGTGGCCACCGACACGCCGGAAATCACGTTCGGGACCGTTGCGATGGACCGAAACGGGTCGTCATTCCCGCAGGCCATCACCGGTCCGGATACCAGCAGCAATACGGCAACGGATCGCCACGCGAAGGGCCTCGGTCGAGCTGTGTGGCGCGCTCCGTTGGCGCCCCCATCCGTGGGGCGTTTCAGCCGGCTGCTACTCAGGCGTGATGTGATCGCAAACAACAGGAGAAGCCTCAGCGTTCGAACGGAATTTCCCTCGCGGCATGGCGCCGGGGTAGACCCGGTAGCTTACCGAGCAGGCGAAGCGCGGGCAAGCGCACCGCACCACGCGCTCCGACTCGCGGCACGCGTCTTGACGCATTACCCGCCCGACCGCTAGCCTGACCACAGCTGCCTGCGCGCGATTTGCGCAGTCACGTGGCACCGGGCTTCGGTCCTTACCCCACAGGAGTTCGTCCGTATGCCCACGATTCACGATCTGGTTACTGCACTGCGACGCCGCGAGGGCGTGGACGCCGCGGTGGTGCTCGGGCGTGACGGATTGCTGATTGACGGCGCCGTGGAGTCCGGCCTGGATGCCGATGGACTGGCCGCACATGTCCCACCGCTTGTCGGCGCCGCCACCGAGCTCGCTGCCGCACTCGGACGCGGCGCGTTTGGGCTCTCGGTGCTGGAGTACGAGCGCGGACTGGCGGTGGTTGCCTCCGTGTCAGCGGATGCGTATTTGCTGGTTCTCGTGCGACGCGAGGCCAACCTGGCGCAGCTGCTGTTCGACTTGCGACGCCATCGGCCGCAAATTGCCGCCCTCATTTAACACGCTGTATTCAATGCGCGCCGCATGACGGAGCTCACGCCCGTGCTGGTCGTTGATGACGAACCGCACATCGGCCGCATCATCAAGACGCGTCTTGAGCAGGGGCCGTTCGCCGTGACGCTTGCGGAAACAGGAGCTGCGGCGCTGGAGGCGCTGGCAGCCCAGCCGGAGATGCGTCTGCTGATCCTGGACCTGATGCTGCCAGGCATGAGTGGCATCGATGTGCTGCGTTCGGTGCGACGCGATGAACGATGGGTCACACTGCCCTGCCTCATCCTGACCGCCGCCGGACAGGATGCGCAGTATCGCGAAGCCGATGCACTCGGCGTGGCCGAGTTCATGACGAAGCCATTCAGTCCTCGCCGCTTGCACGCACGGGCGCTGGCGCTCACGGGACTTACGGATCCGGACGTGCGGGATGAACGCGAGATGTCGTCGTGAGTGTGTGGTGCGTTGTACTGGCCGGCGGTGTGGGTTCACGCTTCTGGCCGCTCTCCACGCCGGCACGTCCAAAGCAGTTGCTGCCGCTGATTACCGGCACCCCGATGCTCAGCGAAACGCTGCAGCGTCTGGAGCCGCTTGCGGATGCGGCGCATACACTGGTGTTGACCAATGCATCGCTCGCCGAGGCGGTGCTGGCGTTGTCACCGTCGCTGCCGTCGGAGAACGTGATTGCCGAGCCGCGCCCCGCCGGCACCTGCGCGGCGTTGGCCTGGGCCGCGGCGGAGATCGCGCGCCGTGATGCACGCGACGCGGTGATGGTGTGCGTGCACGCCGACTGGGCGGTGCGCGATGTGCCCGGCTTTCGCGAGACATTGCAGTTCGCCGCTGAGGTCGCGGCACGCGATCAGGCGCTGGTGACCGTCGGCATTGTTCCTACGCGGCCCGATCCCGGTTTTGGATACATCCAGCCGGGCGCGATGGTCTCGGAGCGCGTGCATGAAGTGGCGCGCTTTGTCGAAAAACCTGACCGCGAGCGCGCCGCACAGATGGTCGAGGCGGGCTATTTGTGGAACTCTGGCATTTTTGCGTGGCGTGTGGGCGACCTGCTCGATGAAATCGAGGCGCACACACCGGAGGTCGCGCCTGCGCTCAAGGCGCACGGTATGGATCGAGAGGCGTTTTTTGGCGCGGTGCAGTCCGTCGCGATTGATGTTGGTGTGCTGGAGCGCAGTCAGCGCGTGCGCATGGTGGCTGGCGACTTTGGTTGGGACGATGTGGGTACCTGGGCGGCGCTGCATCGCGTGCGTGCCCATGACGCGCATGACAACGCGTCGCTGGGCCGAACGCACGTAAAGGACGCGCATCGAAACGTCGTGCACACTGAAGGCGCACCGGTCGTGCTCTATGGTGTGGACGATTTGGTGGTCGTTGTCCGCGATGCGGTTGTGCTGGTGACTACGCGTGAGCGGGCGGCAGATCTCAAGGTGCTGCTCGACTCGCTGCCGCCGGATCTCAAGGCACTGTAGTCGCATGGTGGCGCGCGCTTCCCGATTGGTGTGCTATGACGATGCGCACGCGCGCGCCTTTGAGCCGTTTGCGCTGACACGTCCATGGAGCGAAATGCGGGTGGGCGCTTTGCTCGTGCGCGAGCGTTGGCAGCACGTAAGCGGTTGTGCAGCGCAGGGGTTCATTGCCGGCGCGTCCATGCGCGATTTTGTCGAAACGGGTGCGCCGCGCGCCAGTCGCGGTGTGTTGCCTGCAGGGACCCTTGTGGCGAACAGTCGCTGCGCGGTCTCGCTTGACGCGGCGCTGTCCGATGCCGGCGTGTACCGATGCGGCGATCGGGTGGCCGCGGTGCGTCTGTCGGATGATATCGATGTGAATGATCTTGCGGATGGCACGCTCACGCTTGAACAACTGGCGAAGCGGCTCCACGGGCGGGCGCGTGGCGTGACGATACATGGCGTGTGGTGTGATCACGTGTGGGACACGATTGGCGCACTGAACCCACTGCTCGCGGCAGACATTCCCGTGCTTGCGCGGGCACACCACGCCACGGCGTTGGCGCCCGGTGCGATCGGTGAAGTCGCGACTGGGCTGGTAACGATCATCGGTGATCACCCCGTCTGGCTGGACGCGGGCGCGCAGGTCGAACCGCAGGTGGTGTTTGATACATCCGCCGGCCCCGTGTTCCTGAGCGCCGGAGCGCGCGTGCAGGCGTTTTCGCGCGTCTCCGGTCCGTGTTTTGTGGGACGCGATACGATTATTGCCGGGGGACGCGTGGGCGGCAGCGCGCTTGGCGATGTGTGCAAGGTGCACGGCGAAGTCAGCGCTTGTGTGTTCGTTGGACATGCCAACAAGGGGCACGATGGCTTCGTGGGCCATTCCGTGTTGGGACGGTGGGTGAATCTTGGCGCGGGTACGACCACCAGCAATCTCAAGAACACGTACGGCACCGTATCGTTGTGGACGCCGTCGGGGATCGTCGACAGCGGGCTGCAGTTTCTGGGCACGATGTTTGGTGATCACGTCAAAACCGGTATTGGGCTTCGCCTGACGACGGGCTGCGTGCTTGGCGCCGGTGCGAATGTGGTGGACCGCATGCCGCCCAAGGCCGTGGAGCCGTTCGCGTGGGGTGCCGAGGCGCCGTACAGCACGTACGACGCCGACAAGTTTCTCGAAACGGCGGCGCGTGTCATGTCTCGACGACATGTCGAGCTGGGCGCGACGATGAAGCGACATCTCTCGCGCGCACACGAGCACCGATGGACCCTGCCATGAGCTTCGCGTGCGTGTGAGCGTGCTCGGGTCGGGCAGTCGCGGGAACGCGATTCTGATCGACGCCGGCAGCACGCGAGTTCTGGTAGACGCCGGCTTTGGGGTGCGGACGCTGGCACGCCGTCTCGCCGATGTGGGGTGCGCACCGGAATCCATCAGTGCGTTGGTGCTGACGCATGAACACGTGGACCACTCGCAGGGCGCGCTGGCCGCCTGTGCGCGTTGGAACTGGCCGTTGTTCGCCACGGCGGGCACACTCGCCAATCTCCCCACGCCGCTCGTGCCGGTGCGCATGATCGCGCACGGACAGTCGTGGTCGATTGGCGATCTGGTGGGTACGTCCTCACCCGTTCCGCACGATGCCGCAGACTGCGCGGCATTGGTGTTCGAACACGCGGCCCACGGCGCGCGTGCTGGCATCGCGCTGGACCTTGGGCACATACCGGAAGGTTTGGTGGCTGCGTTTGAGCGGCTGGACGTGCTGGTGATCGAAGCCAATCACGATCGGCAGCAGCTGCTTGCCGGCCCGTATCCGTGGATGCTCAAGCAGCGTATCCTCGGGCCACACGGTCACCTCGGCAATGACGGCGCGGCAGAGTTCGTAGCGCGCTGCGCACATCGTGGACTGCGTACGGTGCTTCTCGCGCACCTGAGCGAAACCAACAACTCGCCGGCGCTGGCCGTAGACGCAGTACGTACTGCGTTGCGACGGCGAGGGAGATTGGCTGCGCGAGCGCCCGACCAGGTGTTCGCCGCTTCCCAGCGCGCCGCGCTGGGTCCCGTCCACTGCAGTCCCGGGCGATCGCCAAGCGTTGGCCAGCTGGAGCTTTCGATCTAGGCGCGTCGTCCGAATTTCGGTTTATTTTCAGGGGAACGCGCGCCTCGCAGTCGCGTATATTGAGAGGCTTATCCATCGTCACCGCCCAGGAGTCAACTGCATGATAGATACGAGCGCTGTGAGCATTCCGCCGCGTCGTAGCCGAAGTACCAGCAACAAATCGAACGCCGGCTCGCAGCCTCCGTCGTCTGGTCCGGTGGGACCGGACGGTCAGGCTCCAAAGGATCGCTCCACACCGCCGTTCTCCGAGAGCTGGCGCCACGATTTGCCGGCGTCCATCGTGGTCGTGCTTGTGGCATTGCCATTGTGCCTCGGGATTGCGTTGGCGTCGGGCGCACCGCTTTCGTCGGGGCTCATGGCGGGTGTGATCGGCGGCGTCGTCGTTGGTTTGCTCTCCGACTCGCAGCTGATGGTGAGCGGGCCGGCCGCGGGATTGACGGCGATTGTATTGGCAGGCATCACGGCACTCGGGTCGTTCCCCGCGTTTCTGACCGCCGTCATCATCGGCGGGCTGCTGCAGGTCACGCTGAGTATCCTGCGTGCGGGCGTGATCGGCTACTACTTCCCGTCGGCGGTGATTCGCGGCATGCTGGCCGGAATTGGAGTGATTCTGATCATCAAGCAGTTGCCGCACGCCGTGGGTTACGACTCCGACTACATCGGTGATGAATCGTTTGTGCAGCCCGACGGCGAAAACAGCTTTTCGGCCTTGGTGTCGGCGTTTGATGCGATTCAGCCTGGCGCGGCGATCATCTGCCTTGTGTCACTTGGGATTCTGATTTTGTGGGCCAAGGCACCAGCGTTGAAGAAGATCAAGCTGCTGCCCGGTCCATTGGTAGTCGTTCTGGTCGCCGTCGCGCTGAATCTGTTGTTCACCATGATGGCACCCGGATGGGTGCTTGGCAGCGAGCATCTGGTGGAGTTGCCGGTCGCGGAAACGGCAAGTGACTGGCTCACTTTCATCATCTTCCCTGACCTGTCCGCCATCAGCAATCCGGAGGTCTGGAGACTGGGCTTTACCCTGGCGATCGTTGCCAGCCTCGAGTCGTTGCTCAGTTTGGAAGCCACCGACAAGCTGGACCCTTTCAAGCGCGAGTCGGACACGAATCGCGAGCTGCTGGCGCAGGGTGTTGGCAATACGTTGGCGGGGCTGGTCGGCGGATTGCCGATCACAGGCGTGATTGTGCGCTCGTCGGCCAATGTGCAAGCGGGCGGACGCACGCGCTGGTCGGGCATCATGCACGGGTTTCTGCTGCTCGTGGCGGTATTGTCGATTCCCGCCGCACTGAACTACATCCCGCTTTCGGCGTTGGCCGCGATCCTTCTCTACACCGGCTACAAGCTCGCCGCCCCTTCACTGTGGAAGTCCACGTACAAGCTTGGCATGCAGCAGTTCATTCCGTTCGCTGTCACGGTCATTGCGATTGTATTCACCGATCTGCTCATCGGTATCGCGGTCGGCATGCTCGTTGGTCTGTCGTTCATCCTGTCGGAGTATCTGCGGCAACCGGCGCTCACCCGCGTGAGCACGCCTGACGCCGTACTGCAGCGCTTTGTGCTCCCTGACCAGGCGACATTCCTGAGCAAGGCCAACATCGAGCTGACGCTCGACGCACTCAAGCCGGGCTCGCGCATCGAGATCGACGGACGCAATACAAAGCGATTTGACCACGACGTGCTGGAAATCCTGCATGATTTCCGTACGACGGCCGAACTTCGCGAGATTGACTATCGGCTGGTCGGTATTCCCGCGCTGGCCGCCCCCACACCTTCAGGACACTAGATATGGAGCAGTTCCTCCAACTCTTCGAGGCGAATCGCAAATGGGCCGAAGCGATGCGCGACGCGGATCCCGGCTACTTCGACCGGCGTTCGGCGCAGCAGACGCCGCATTTTCTTTTCATCGGTGGGCATGACTCGCGCATCCCCAGCGAGTCGATCACCGGGACACTGCCCGGTGAAGTGCTCATGCATCGCAACATCGGCAATCAGGTTCACCCAAGTGACTTCAACACGCTATCGGTGATTGAGTATGCGGTGGAAGTGCTTGATGTGAAGCACATTGCGATCAGCGGACACTACGGCTGTGGCGGCGTGAAGGCCGCCATGGGCCCGATGGGCCACGGCATTGTTGATCACTGGCTGCACATCTTGCGCGAGCTGCAGTTGCGGCACGCCGACGAACTGGCGGCGCTACCGGATGTGCAGTCGCGCGAAGATCGTCTGGTGGAGCTGAATGTGGTGAAGCAAGTGTTTCAACTCGCGCGCACGCCGATCATTCAGCGCGCGTGGACCCGAGGCAAGCGGCCGATTCTGCACGGTATGGTGTACGATTCGCACGATGGTTTGCTGCGGCCACTGCTTTCGGGTTTGATGGATCAGGAAACGGTGAGCAAAGCGCACGGCTTGCCGGTGCGGAGCTACGTCACGGAGATTCATCACGAGGCGGCGGCGACGGCGTGAGCCGATCGTTGACACACTCACGACTCGTGCAGTTGCAGTCCTGATTCGTCTTTGCGGCTAATAGGTGCCTCGAGGCTTTCCGGCTTTACGGCATACTTTAATTTCGTACGCGCGAACTGAGCATCGATGCTGGTCATCGATCCTCCGGGCGATCACCGTCGCTCAGTTCGGCCGAACGAAACTTGTGCCGCCCAAAAGCCGGAAAGCCGCGAGGCACTGTGTAGCCGCAAAGACGAATATGAACCAATCACTGGTTCTGGCTACCACGCATACAACAAAGGGCGCCAATCGGCGCCCTTTGTTTTCTGCAGTGATCCTGTGAGCGGTTAGTACATCCCGCCCATGCCGCCGCCAGGTCCACCGGCTGGCGCAGCCGGCTTGTCGTCGCGACGCTCAACGATCAACGCTTCCGTCGTGAGCAGCAGCGCGGCGATCGACGCAGCGTTTTGCAGCGCAGTGCGCGTGACCTTGGTCGGGTCAATGACACCGGCCTGCACGAGGTCTTCGTACGTGTCGGTGAGTGCGTTGTAGCCGAAGTTCTGCTCCTTGGCCTGACGCACCTTCTCGACCACGATCGAGCCTTCACCGCCGGCATTCTGCACGATCATGCGAAGCGGCTCTTCAATGGCGCGCTTGATGATCTCGACGCCAATCTGCTCGTCGCGATCCGTCAGGTTGACATTCTTGAGCGCGACCTGCGCACGGATCAGTGCAATACCGCCGCCAGGAACGATGCCCTCTTCAACGGCGGCACGCGTGGCGTGCAGCGCGTCTTCAACGCGGGCCTTCTTTTCCTTCATTTCGGATTCCGTGGTGGAACCGACCTGAATCACGGCGACACCACCGGAGAGCTTGGCCAGACGCTCCTGCAGCTTCTCCTTGTCATAATCCGACGTGCTCTTCTCAACGGCGGCGCGGATTTCCTTGATGCGGCCGTCGATGGCCTCACGCTCACCCGAACCGTCGATGATCGTGGTGTTGTCCTTGTCGATCACGATGCGCGCAGCGTGGCCGAGGTCGGAGAGCACCGCGTTTTCAAGCTTGAAGCCGACTTCTTCGGAGATCACCTGGCCCTTCGTGAGCACGGCGATGTCCTGCAGCATCGCCTTGCGGCGATCGCCAAAGCCCGGCGCCTTCACCGCGCACACGCGCAGCGTTCCACGGAGCTTGTTGACGACGAGCGTGGCCAGAGCCTCGCCCTCGACGTCTTCGGCGATGATGAGCAGCGGCTTGCCGGCCTGCGCGACCTTCTCGAGCGTCGGGAGCAGATCCTTCATGGCGCTGATCTTCTTGTCGTGCACGAGGATGAACGCGTCTTCGAGGACGGCTTCCATCTTCTCGGGATCGGTCACGAAGTACGGCGA
>JBGTOG010000292.1:0-13274 GCA_041742675.1 Gemmatimonadaceae bacterium
GCTCGCCAGCGGGGAGACACGTCGCGCACATGAACGCACCGAACCGCGCGCTGTCACGGCTCCAGATCCCACGCGCGTTGCAAGCGGTGCCGCTACAGAGCTGCGCGTCATGAGCAAATCGAGCGACAGTTTGCAGGCGCGCGTTTTGCCGCCCGCATTGCCCCAGAGCGTGCAGGATCAGAACGCGCCGGCGCGCCGAGCAGCGGCTGACCCGATGGCCGCGGCGACGCCTGCTCCAATGAGGTCGCTTGCACCAACGGCTTCGATGGAACGCGAACGTTTTGTGGAGCAGCCGTCGGACATTTTGACTAACGAACTGGCGTTCGCAGTACGCCGAGTGCGCTGTGCACCGATGTGCGTGCAATTGCGGATAGAGATTGCGCGCGACGGACGCGTGCGGCGCTGGACCCAGGCGATTGGCGCATCGGCCGCGCCGGAGGAGGCTACCATGAGCGACAGGGCGCGCCGTGCACTGACCGAGACCGTTGCGTCGCTCGGATTGGAGACGCTACCGACAACGTTGCGGCTGGATGGCGCGCAGTGCCGCACTGTGGGATCCTTGCGGGAATCACTGCGCGTGGAGTTTGTGTACGAGTCGCAGCGCCGCAGTGTGATGGGGTTGCCGTGGTGCAGCGACGGCAATCATGTACTGGATCGCGCCGCCGACGCCATTGAGACGGCGGCGGCGCAAACCTTCACCGCGCCATGATCATCCGGAGGTGATGAGTTTGGTCTCGCTGTTGGTCAGCACCCAGAGTGCGTAGCCGCCCAGCAGCGTGCCGATCGGAAAGCCTAACAGGCTGATCGCCGAAGTCACCATGAGCACGTACCGTGCCCAGTTTTTGCCCGCGAGCAGCCCAAAGCCCGCAACCAGTTGCGGCAGCGCGAGCAAAACCATGAAGAGTCCGCCAATGACGCCGACGGTACCCAGCACGAGGCCGCTGGCGACTTCGCCCGTGGCCACGCCGAACAAACCGAGACCCAGCATGAGCAGCACGCCTCCAAGTACACCGAGCGCACCGATAATCATATTTCCGAACGCAACAATCTTGACGTGCGTGTGCATCGCTGACCCCGAGATAAGAGAAGCGTGAAGCGCAGCAGCAGTTCCCCTACGCTACGTTCGACGTCCGGGTTTCGGCGCCAGCGACACGAGTGCCACACCACCGACAATCACGGACATGGCCAGCACGCCGCGTGCCGGTAGTCGTTCGCCAGCCAGTGTCACGCCCAGGAGCACGGCCACGGCAGGATTAACGTACGCGTAGGTACCGACCGCAGTCGGACTCGCCTTTTTGAGCAACCACATGTACGTGCTGAATCCCACGAGTGACCCGAACACAATCAGGTACAGTACTGATAGCGCTGACTTTGTCGAGACGGTATCAAGAGACAACCGCGCGGGCTCGCCGACCAGCACCCCCAGCACAAGCAATCCGGCGCCACCACACAGCATCTGCATGCTGCTCTGCATCGGCGCGTAACTCGCCTGCTCAGCTGTGCGGGAAAAGAGCGATCCGGCTGTCCAGGCAAGTGATCCCACGACGAGTACGGCCGCACCAAGTGGATCGACGGGCGCATTGCGCCACGAACCATCGGCTGGCAACACCAGCAGGCTGACACCCACAAGTCCGATCAGCACACCCACGAGTTGCCACATGGTGGGTCGGCGTCCGCGTATGCGTTCCAGCAGCACGACCCACAGCGGCACTGTGGCCACAAGCAATGACATCAATCCGGAGGGAACGCGCTGCGCCGCCCAGGCCACTGACCCGTTGCCCCACAATAGCAGCAACCCACCAACGATAGCCGCGTTGCGCCATGCCATCGGTGAGACATGCGCCTGCCCACGCCACACACTCCAGGCGAACAGTATGCCGCCCGCGATGAGGAATCGCGTGGCACCCATGAGAAACGGTGGAATCGTATCCACCGCAAACTTCATTGCGAGATACGTCGAGCCCCACACCAGATAGATGCAGAGAAACGCCAGCACCAGTTGCCATCGAGGTGGCGCCACAGCGCCGGTTGGCGGGGCTGCCACCACAGCGCTCATTCGTGCTCGTCTGGATACAACGTGGGCACGGCCTGTGCCGCCCCGATGAGCGCGGTGGCGGCTTTCGCATGCATCATGAGGGTGCCGAGCGGTCCCGTGAATCGAATGCGACCGCCCGACACCGCGGCGATCGCGTCAAGCCCTTCGCTCGCCACTTCCTTCCACGTCTCGTAATCCGCACGCAACACGAACGTGGCGCTGACGGTGTGCGGTGGCATGATCGTCGCAGACGTGCACGTACCGCGATCAAGCGCAAACTGCACAGCGACAGCCGTCGGGTAGCCCAACTGCGGCGTGGCTTCGAGCACCAGTGCCACCGGCCATGTCCAACTGCGGGCGACACTCGGGTACTGGGGATCAGCGTTGATGGCGTCCTTGAACGCCGCCGCCCACTCATGCGAAAACGGTCGAAACATGCAAATCACGAAGTAGAAGAATTGGTCGCGCGCCTGACTGCATCACCCGCCGCCACGCCGCCTGCGAGCAGATACACGTAGTACGTATAGAACCGCCACCACAACAGCGATACCGCAAACATTCCGGCGGGAATCGCATCGCGCAGTGTGAGCGCAAATGCCCCTTCAACAATACCCCCGCCGCCCGGCGCCGGTACTACGACGCCGCCGTAGAACAACATCATGGGCCACAACACGAGTGGTGCCAACGATTCCATGGAGAGAACAATCGACCGATCGCCCAGAAAAACCAACGCCGGCAGTACCGCCACCTTGGCGACGACATGCACCACCGACGCTGCATACGCCACCAGCATTCGCCCCACATAAGCGTGACGCAGGGCACCGACAGCAGCGCGCAATTGTCGCAGATAGGACTGCACCCACCGCCAGCGTGTCGCATTGACGCCAAGTCGACCCAACCAGATCGGCGCCGGACCTCGTGAATGATGTCGCGATAGGAGGAAGCCGATCAGTCCGGCACCCAACACACCAACGGAATATCCACCGACAACGCCAAGCAGTCCCACCATTGATGTTCCTTGACCTCGAAATGCCAACGCCAACGCACCACACACGAGTGCCAGCGAACACATTTCGAGAAACAACTCGAGGAACAGAATCATTACGCGATGGCCCGCCGACAAACCCGCCTCTGCCAGCACCAGAAATCGTGCCGGCTCTCCGCCTGACCGAGCCGGCGTTACGCCAGCGGCAAAGTCTCCGGCCAGACACACGCGTAGCGAAATACCAAACGACAGCGGAAAGGACATCGCCCACGCCGACGCTTGAATCTTGAGCGCGCGCGCGAGTACTTCTCCAATCACAATGCCGATCGCTGCCGCATGCGCCGGCCACGCCAACCAGGGCATGCCCTGCGCTGGCCAGTGCGCCGACACCACCCATGCCGACGCACCAAGCATCGACAGAAACGACACCAGGGTAAACCACCGCCGTGCCGTCATCTGTTGAAATCAAGGCAAAGTCGCACAGAAGCTAGCGAGGGAAAGGTAGTCGGTCGCACATTCGAAACTGTCAGCGCGCGTCACACAGATGCGTGGCACGCAAAACACGTACGGTCGAGGTCGTCAGAATGATCCGAAACACCGCCGTTTGCTCATGACCGCTCCGGTCCTGCTGTTTGTGTATGGCACGCTGCGAAAAGGCTCGGGCCACCTGATGGCGGAGCGGCTTGCCAGTGAGGCCACGTACGTTGGAGATGCGTCAGTGGAGGGCACGCTCTACGACACCGGTCGCTTTCCGGCCTGCGTGGCAGCAGAGACTCCGGCTGATCGCGTTCACGGCGACGTGTGGGCAATCAACGCCGACTCAGCCAACGATGTGCTGGCCATGCTTGACCAGTACGAAGGCTATGCACCTGACGCACGCTTCGGCTCGCTCTTCGTACGCGTGCGCATGAAGATTGCGTTCGGCGACGGGAGTGCGGAGCAGGCGTGGATGTATCGCTATGAGCAACCCGTGCAAGGTGGACGCCGGGTGGCAAGTGGTGACTGGCTTCAGCGCACGTCATAGCTACGTGGCACCTCAGCAGACAACGCGATACCAAACAACGTGATATCTCACCCGACAACGAGCGACCCGGCAGCGTGGTACCTCACCTGACAACGCACTACCGACCAGTGGGCTTCTACCCGGTTCGTGGTTTCGTCCGCTTGGTCGGGATCGCGGTGAGCGGATCATCGGGCCACGGATGCCGAGGATAGCGTCCGCGCAGCTCCTTGCGCACCGCGAAATAACCGTCGCGCCAAAAGCCGGCGAGATCACGCGTCACCTGCACTGGTCGCCGTGCAGGTGAGAGCAAATGCAGGGTGAGCGGGACGCGACCATCGAGGAGTAGCGGCGTACGCGTGAGGCCGAACACTTCCTGCAGCTTGACCGCGAGCACTGGTGACTGGGGATCCGTGTAATCAATGGCGATCCGTGAACCGCTTGGCACTTCCAGATGTGTCGGTGCGAGCTGATCCAGCGCCGAACGCTGCGACCAGGTGAGCTGCTGAAGCAGCGCCTGTGCAAGCGCGTGGTCGGTGAGCTCGTCGAAGCGGGAGATTGCCTCGAGCAAGGGAGCCAGCCACTGCGCCGCATCCGCGAGTAACGACTGCTCCGACATATCCGGCCAGCTCGTGTCGTGCGTGTGCAGGAAACGGATGCGCGCACGCACGCTCACTACGGACGGTCCAGACGGCAGCAGCGCCAGTCCGCGCCGCTGTACAACGCGCAGCAGCGCGGTCTGGCGCTCGAGTGTTGTCACATCTCGCAGCGGTGCATCGTCCAACACCAGCGCATCGAGCACTGTTTGACGACGCGCCATCAATCGACCAGCGGATTCGTCCCATCGTATGTCGCGCGTCTCTTCGAGCTGGCTGGCGGCATCGTCGCGGATGGTAGCCTCATCAATCGGCGCCGCCCGCAACACCCGGTATTCGGGTGCAGCACCATCCAGCTCAGCCACCGCCAACCACGGTGCACCGATAAGCGCGTCGTGTGGCGGCAGTGATGCGCCTGAGCCATTGCGCAGACGATATCGTGCCCCCTGGTCGGCGCGTTGCTGCGCGATGCGATCCGGAAAGGCCAACGCGACCAGCGCGCCGCACTGTTCGACATCCACCGAGGATTTGATCCACGGAACATTGAGCCGCGTGGCCAGCTCGCGCGCGATCTCGCCTACACGACGCAACCCGTCGCCATCGACCGTCGCCCCCTGCAGCTCATGCGCACGCGCCGCTTCCGACGCGCCGGAGACTAGCTCCACGCGCAGTCGCAGATCACTCGGTGCCGAACGGCTGCCATGTCGCAGGAGATCGCGTTCCTCCAACAGCGCGGCGATGATGGCACCAAGCACACCCTGTGATCGCGCGCGCGCGACAAGCATCATGTGTGCAAGGCGCGGGTGCACGGGTAACGCCACCATCTCGCGGCCGTGTGCGGTGATGCGTGCGTCGCTCTCGATCGCACGCAGCAGCAGCAACAGCGAGCGCGCCTGGGCCAGCGCACTCTCCGACGGCGCATCAAGCCACCGCAGCGTTGATGCGTCGGCAATACCAGCGTCAGCGAGTTCCAGTGCCAACGGTGTAAGATCGGCTTCCAGCATTTCAGGACGCGTGCGTGGCGGCAGCATCGCGTCCTCATGCGCATCCCACAGGCGATAGCAGTGCCCTGGCGCGACGCGCCCCGCGCGACCTCGCCGCTGGTCGGCCGCTGCTCGACTCACGCGCACCGTGGTCAGTCTCGACAGACCAACGCGAACATCGTAGCGTGGCAAACGTGCGCGTCCGGAATCCACCACCACGCGCACGCCCTCAATGGTGAGACTGGTTTCCGCGATGGAGGTAGCGAGGACGATTTTTCGCGCGCCCGGTGGTGCCGGTGCAATCGCCGCGGCCTGCGCTGACAGCGACATCAAACCGTACAGCTCATGGACCGTGACCGGCGTGACATCGTCGTGAAGCAGCGTCGATGCAAGCAGAGCTGCCGTGCGACGAATCTCACCAGCGCCAGGAAGGAACACGAGCACATCGCCGTCGTGCGATGTCAACACTTCGCGCAGCACCCGCGAGACGTGTGATTCCAATCGTTCCTGTGCTCGCGGCGCGCGATACTCGGTGTGGACGGGAAACAATCGACCTTCACTGCGGATCACTGGCGCCGGCCCGTGCGCATCGGCGAGCAGCGCCGCTACCGCATCCCCATCAAGCGTCGCCGACATGACGAGCACGCGCAGGTCGCTGCGCAACAGTGATTGCGTCTGCAGCGTGAGCGCGAGTCCAAAATCCGCGGCCAGTGATCGTTCGTGAAACTCGTCAAAGATCACGGCAGCGATGCCATCGAGTGTGGGATCGCTCGCCAGCATTCGAGTGAGCACACCTTCGGTGACCACCTCGATGCGCGTGCGACTGCTCACGCGCGTATCGCCGCGCACACGATACCCAACCGTCTCCCCCACCGATTCCCCGCGCATCCGCGACATGTACTGTGCGGCAGAGCGTGCGGCCAGCCGGCGCGGTTCCAGCATCACGATCCGTCCGTCACCTCGCCATGGTTCATTCAGCAAGCTGCTGGGAACGCGTGTGGTTTTGCCAGCGCCCGGTGGTGCTTCGAGAACGGCAACGTTGCGTGCACGGAGCGCACTGTGCAGCGCGGGCAGCACGTCATCAACGGAACCGCTGTTCACCGACGACGGACGGGCGCTGGAGGAGCAAGTTGCTGCGCGATCCAGCGTGTTGCGGCTTCCAGCACTTCGTCGCGGCCGGCGCGCACTCCATTCACGGTTGGCGCGGCCGTGATGTTTGGCGAGAGCCCAAGCCGCTGAATGAATCGTCCATCCGGATGCCGCACTTCAGTGAAAGGAAAGCTCACTCGTGCGTCACCCGGTAACAGCAAGGTGGTGGTGCGGCCGACGGCGCCTGCGGTCGGTGAGCCAACGAGCACGCGCCGTGGCCCTCCGTTCACGACGCGCAGCGCAATCAGCTCGCCCTCGCCAGCGGTATTGGCATCGACCAACACGGCGACAGGACCGGTAAACCCACCACGTACAGCCGGCGGCGACACTCGCTCGCTGCGAATGAACTCGCGTGCCGGATCCACTTCCGGTGTGCGCAGTCCGACCGATGGCGGCGCAATCAGTGTGCTGCGGTCGTCGCGCGCGTAGGCCATCGCGTCGCCGTCAAGCAAAGATCCGGAAAGCCAGGGCAGCGACAGTTCATCACTGACACCGCGCGCATCGACGATAATCGCCGAGGCGTCGTCTACAAACGCAGGAAGCGGCGCCGTCGTCGCGACCGTTCCAGGTGTGCGTTGCACCGCCATTCCAAGTGTGATGCGCACCACGCCATTGGCGAGCGAATCCACTCGGCGACGCTGTGGCACGCCAAGCCGTGGTGGTTGCTGCGCGCTCGGTGCCGCATACGCAAACTCCATCTCGCTGATCGTGCCGCCTGCGGATCGTACGCGAAATGTGGCGCGCTGTCGCATCGGTCCCGTTTCCAGCCACGACACAAGACGTTGCTCGCGCGACCACTCATTGGAGGCAGACACCAGATCGCGCAGCCGTCCAAAACGCTTGTCAATCGGTTCACCGCCAATCGCCAGCACTTCGTCCCCCACCCGCACGCCCGAGCGTGTACTGGCACTGTCATCGATCTGCGTGACCAGCGCACGACGATCGATCAACGCGAGTCGCAGCGGGATCACGCCCGGCACACGACCAAACTCGGGGTGTTCCGGCATGTGAATGCTCGCCTGCGTTGCATCCAGTGCGGCGACAAAACGAAACAGCGCTTCGCCGTAGGCACGTGCGTTGGGCGCCGTCTCCACCGCGTGCAACGTGCGCTCGAACATCTCATCCCACGACTCATTGGCCATGGGCAAATACGGATTGAACGCGCGCACCGCACCCCAGAGTTGCGTTACCGCCAGCAGGCGCTCGGGGTGCGAGGGGTAGACCGCGTCCGACCGCACGAACGCCGGAATCAGTGCGGTCACCGCCAAACGCGATGGTGATGTCGTCGGTGCAATCCGCACCGAGCCTCGCGCGATCGACAGCGCCAAGGCGAGTGCGCGGTCGGTCGTATCGGGCAGCAGCGCCGTTGGCGACGATGCCTGCGTGAGCACCGTATCCGCGCGCACTGCCGGACGCCGACCGTCCGCGAGCAGCAGCTCTTCCGTGCGCACGCGTGCATGAAAGCCGCCGAGCAAGGGGATGTGCACGGCCGCGGCATCGGAGTGCACGACACCGGTTCCGGCGGAGACGAACACGACGTCGCCCTGCGCATGGAGCGTCAACAGCGCCGACGGGACAACGGTCTCATTGTCCACGACCACCACCAACGATGGTGGGCGATGTCCGTCGCGCGCTGCGGCAACCAGTCGCGACATCACGGTATCGCCAGTGGCTGCGTTATCGGGAGTTCCCGCTGTCGTCGCGGCTTCTCTCGTCGCCGCGTTGCTCGGCGTTCCGGCAACGACACGCGCAGCACGATGCCGCGCGCCTGAGGTCAGCGACCAGGTCGAGCAACAGTCAACACCCGTGACCACCGCAACCGTGCCGCCCGAAAACACCGGGCCATCAGGGGCGGAACGACGAACGCGGCGGCGTGCGGGCTCGTCGAGCGTTCCCGCCGGCAGCGGCAGTTCATAGCTGTTGAGCGGACGTGTCGTCCAGGCGAGCTCGCTCGCCTGCCCCGCGGCGCCTCGCAAATCCACAACCGCGGCATCGCGCGGGACGCGCTGGAGAAACGCATCGCCAAGCGATTCACGAAGCGGCGTCCAGGACGTCGCGTCGGCAAAACGCACCGGACGCACCACGCGCAGGCTGTCATCGGTGAGGATGACCGCTCCTGCAGCTGCACCCGAACGACGCGCCGCGCTCGTGTCGCCGACGACGCGTGTCTCCGCATCGCCCACTTCGCCGAGCATGGCATTCACCACCTGTGCAAAGGCCGCATCATCGGTTGCCGCTCGCGCCTCGTCCACGTGGCGCAGGTACGCCGTGTCCCACACACCGGCCTGCGAGACGACATCCGGGTGGAACCACCGCACCGCATGCCAGACCTCGGCCAGTCGCACAAGGCGCGCGGTTGCCTCAGCATCACTCTCTGTGGTCGCGGCAGCGGCAGGCGCGATCCAGGGCGCCGGCACGTCCAGTACCACGGGCTCTGCCTCGGGCGTGGGCTCACTACGCGATCCGAGCGAGAACTGCGCACAACCGCTCAGGAGCAGGCATGCGGTGGCGCGCAGGCACGCAGGCAGTGCAGAGTTCTGGCGACGACGCATGTGTGAGGCGGAGTGAGGGTGCGCTGCGGCCGGCGCACGTCACGTCAGACCGACGCACGCGTACCCGGTGACACGCAAGCTCCGCAACTGCCTCTTTGACGTCAAGCACCCGCATGTCTGATCACGTTGTCCAGCGCCTGTACCACGATGACGCACGTCTCCTGTCCTTCACGGCCAGCGTGGTGCACATCACGAATCACGGCCATTCGGTGGTGCTCGATCGCACCGCGTTCTATCCCACGTCTGGCGGACAACCACACGACACCGGAACCCTGAATGGGATTCGCGTGGTGGATGTCACGGAAGCGGACGCCACAATCGTCCACCATCTGGCCAGTGCACTGTCTGCCGACACGGTGCACGTGGCGGGCGAGATTGATCGCGACCGACGTCATGATCACATGCAACAGCACAGCGGACAACATCTGCTGTCAGCTCTGCTTGAGGATCGATTTGGCTGGCCGACAGTAAGTGTCCACATTGGACGCGACGGTTGCTCACTGGATCTGTCCACCGAGTCCGTGCCCATCGATGCGCTGCGCGATGCCGAGCGCCTGGCCAACAGGCTGGTATCCGAGAACCGGCCCGTGACGGTGTCGTACGAAGACGCATCGACGGCGCAGGGGCTTCGCAAACCCAGCGGCCGCACGGGACCGCTGCGTATTGTCACGATCACTGACCTTGACCGCAATGCGTGTGGCGGCACGCACGTGGCACATACAGGCGAGATCGGCGCCGTGCTGTTGCGCCGCACGGAAAAAATGCGTGGATGCACACGCGTGGAATTTCTCTGCGGCGAGCGCGCCATCGCGCGAGCGCGGCGTGATGCGGAAATCCTGACGTCGCTCGGCGCCGCGTTCTCGGCCGCCGTGGAAGATCTGCCAGCGCTCGTGGCATCGCAGCGCGAACAGGTGCGCGCCGCCGACAAGGAGTGCGCCCGTCTGCGCGAGCAACTCGCAGTCTTCGAAGCGCAGGCGCTGTATCGCACCACGGAACCGCTCACCAACGGGCGGCGACTGCATCGCGAGATCCTTTCCGACGCACCAGTCAAGTCACGCCAGACCTTCGCGCAGCAGTTTGTTGCCTGTGGCACGGCTGTGTGTGTGATCGTGAGCCATACCCCGCCAGCGGTGCTGATTGCCGCCAGCGCTGACGCTGGCATTGATTGCGCCACCGTGTTGCGTGCAGCGCTTGGGCAGGTGGGCGGACGGGGTGGCGGCACGTCGACCCTGGCGCAGGGCAGTGTTGCTTCATTGGCGGACGCTGAGCACTGTCGCGATGTAGTGCTGAACACCGTGCGTGGTGACGAGCCGCTCGAATAGCCCTGAGCGTATGGGTCACGTGACCTGACACCGTGCGTGAGAATGCAGCGTAGTATCGCTGTCACCATCTTGCTCACGGAGTCGACCCATGTTTCTGTCGCTGTTGTTGTCTGGCCTGCTCGGTGCGATGTCCGCATCGATATCCACGCATGAATCGTCGGGTTACCTGGCGTTACCGATGCTGAGGTCCGAGATCATCGCCGATAGCGGGTTTCTCGTGCGCGACCATGGTGGCTTTCGCAGCTCGTCCATGAGCATTGGATCGTACAAGGCCACACGCATCAAGACATCGCGACGCAAGGAATCGCGCCACGGTGGCTTTCTCCTTGGCGAGAAGCGCGAACACTGGTCGACGGAGTTCGAACTGCCGGAGTCCGATGGTGGCGCGGTGGTGCACACCCACTGCGCGCTGGATCGCCTCCTGTCACCTGCAAAGGCTGCGTCACGTCCCTTAAACGGCCAGCGGCTCTTCGGCATGGCCTGCTCGATTGATAACGATCTGGAATGGTCGTTGACGATAGACGCTGGCATTCCCTCGCCCGAGCTCACCACGGCCGATGCCGCGCAGGGCATTCCCATCGGAACGCTGATTCTTGATGGCGAAGAGTGGTCGGTAGTGGCGAGTGGCGCGAGGCGTTTGCTGCCGTTTCTGTGGACACATCCAAACGCGTTCGAACTGCGCGATAGCGGTGGTCAGCTCGATGCGGTAATCTTTGTCCACCCTCGCCGCCGCGTGTGGCTGCGAGCGGAGCTGCCGGAACGCTCGCGCATGGCTATGACGCGGGCGGCGGTCGCGCTGTTGCTGGCGGAGCCGTTGGTGGACGAAGACACCCCTTAACGCGGAACCTCGTCAATGAGACAGTCACTCGCATTCGCGTTCGTCACCGCACTACTGGTGAGCGGCACTGTTACCACACCGTGCGACGCCCAAGGAACGCAGTTCGGAGTGTACCTTGGCTCGTCGCTCTCACGGTTTCAGGAAAACTCAACGATCATTGCTGACGAGGACCTGGTCTCGAACAAACGGCGGGTGGCGCTACAGATCGGCCTTTGGATGCAGCGGCCCCTGTCATCGATGCTTAGCGTGCAGCCGGAGCTGCATTACGTGCGGAAGGGTGCAAAGTTCTCGTTTGACGACACGAGTGAAGATTTTTCAGCCGATATAACATTCGGATTGAACTATATCGAAGTACCCGTGCTCCTTCGGCTGAACCTTGGAAGTGATGGCTCGGCGGTGCGTCCGTTTCTGCTGGCTGGACCCGCCTTTGGGTACAACGTCAACTGCACTACCAAAGTCGAAGCCACGGGCTTCGACGGCTCCAGCGATTGTGATGAGGAGGGCGACATCGACCTGCGCACTTTTGATGTTGGCGCGACCATCGGGGGCGGCTTCGCCTTCAGCGCCGCCGGCCGCAGCTTCACCCTTGGCGCACGCTTGACGCAGGGACTCAGAACGATCGCTTCAGATGCGGAAGCCCCAAAAAATCAGAACATTTCCGTGTTGCTTGGCATCGGGTTTTGACCTGACGCAGCGCTCGGCGTGGCGGTGGAATCGCCAGTAGATTCCGGCGTATGAACAATCCATTGAACATCCCGCGCCCGGGCGCTGACGAACATCCGCCGTACGCCGCGACCTACGTCGCGGCGGCCGCCGATGCGCTCAGCCGCCATCAACTGAGCAGCCTGCATGAACTCCTGGCACGACAGCCGGGAGATCTGGCAGACCTGCTCGCGGACGCCTCCGCCGAGTTGGCGCTGGCCAGCTACGCCGAGGGCAAGTGGACGCTGCTCGAAGCGTTGCTGCACACGATCGATACGGAGCGCGTCTTCACGTATCGGATGTTGCGCGCCGCGCGAGGAGATCGCACCCCGCTGCCCGGGTACGAACAGGATGACTGGGTCCCGCTCTCGGGGGCCAATCGACGCACGCTGGCAGATATCATCGCCGAGTTTGGTGCGGTGCGCGCCGCTACGATCACGCTGCTGGCGTCCCTCGACCAGAATGAACTGGCCCGCCGCACAGTGGCCAGCGGACATGACGTTTCAGCGCGGGCACTGGCCTGGATGATCGCAGGACACGCGGATCACCATTTGCGCCTGACGCGTGAGCGCTACCTGACTGACCAGGCGCTCTGACGCCTGCGATTTGAGAAGCAGGAGGTAGTTGGCGCGTGGGACATCGTACGGCGCGACGCATGTATTCAGGCTAACTTTCTGCGCTGGGCGCGTCCGGAGGTCGGTTCGCGCCGACTCACTTAATGCCGCCGCCGGCTCTCCGGAGTTTTCCGTGTCCGTTTCTGCAACTACTGTGTCCCCCGCTACGGTGCGTCTTGCAGTTGATACCGTGCGAACTCTTGCCATGGACGCCGTGCAGCAGGCGGAATCCGGACACCCCGGTACGCCGATGGCACTCGCGCCGCTGGCCTACGCGCTGTACACGCGACATCTGCGCCACGACCCCGCGTATCCTGACTGGATTGATCGCGACCGGCTCGTGCTCTCTGCAGGCCACGCATCAATGCTGCTCTACGGTTCGCTGCATCTCGCGGGCTACGATGTGTCGCTCGACGATATCAAGGCGTTTCGGCAGTGGGGCTCCAGGACACCGGGACATCCCGAAGTTGGACACACCGCGGGTGTCGAAACCACGAC
>JBGTOG010000293.1:0-11737 GCA_041742675.1 Gemmatimonadaceae bacterium
TCTTCCGATCTGCGCTTGCAACGGGTGAGTTCGCGCGTGCCGATTCGGTGCTCGCGCTGCTGCCCGCAGCAGACGCGCCATGGGAGCGGTTGAGTGCCGCGCTTTCTCGCAAAGCCTACCGCGACGTCGATGCGATCCTGCGTGCGCGGGCGCTGGCCGGCGACGTGCGCGCTGATGTTGATCACGCGCTGCGTGTCGCCGCGCGCGATGGCGAGTTGGCCCTTGTCTCTGAAGTGGTTGACGCGTTTGATCGCTCAGACGCGCCACGCTTGTCTCGGGCGCGGCTGCAACTACTGGCCGCGGAACTCGCTGCCAGTGCGGGTGACAGCCTGGGTGCGCAAGCGCGTTATGAGCGACTGGCCACCAGCGCCGATTCCGGGTATGCGCTGACCGCCAGAGCAAGGTTGGCGGCAACGGCGCTGCTTGCGGCAGATACGCCGTCAGCACTTCGCAATCAACTCTCGCGCGGCCGTGCAGAGACACGTGGGGTCGCACACTTCGATCGGGCGGAAGTCTCGGCAACGCTCTACCTGCTGCTCTACGAGACCGTCGACCCGTCGGGTGCGGCGATGTACCTCGCTGGCGAGGTCGCGCGTGACAGTCTGCGGTCTCCCGCATTGGCGACGCATGCGTGGCGCACGTTGGTGAGTCGGTGGCCGGATGCGCCGCTGGCGCCTCGGGCGCTGCTGGCCGCGACATATCTGCACGCCGACTCAGCGCCTGCGTGGCGTCGTGAACTGGCGGCGCGCTATCCGCATTCGGCGATGTCCGCGCTGCTGCGCGACGAAAGCATTGATGATGCCGCAGATCTGCGCGCCGGCGACGTGTTGCTTGAGGGGCGATGGGTGATCGCCACTCGTGCACTGGCAGATTCCCTGCGCGTGCTCCGTGAGCGACCGTCGGCGCGCACTGTTGGTGGGCGGCCCTGAGTCCGCGCGATAGATTGGTGGTATCCCATGTCCACTGATCTGTCGGCCACGTCTCCGCCACGCGCTTCACTGTCCGCACCGACTCCCGCGCCGGTGACCATCACGCGTCCACTTGGCGTGCGCGTGTGCGGTATTGATTTTCGGAATCCACTTGTGCTGGCTTCCGGCACCGCTGGCTATGGGCACGAGTTGGCCGAGGTGGTAGATCTCGACGCCATTGGTGGACTCTCAAGCAAGGCCGTGAGTGTCGAGCCGCGAAAGGGCGCGGCACCACTCCGGGTGGGGGAGTTTGCGGGCGGCATGATCAACGCCGTGGGACTGGCGAATCCTGGCATGCACGAAGTCAGGCGTGATCACCTCGGCTACATGATGCGCGAACATCCGGGCACGCGCGTGCTCGTGAATGTGATCGGCTTCGCGATTGAGGAGTTTGCGCAGGTCATTGCGCATCTCGATGATTTGCCGGGGCATGTGGCCTATGAACTCAATGTGAGCTGCCCGAACACCAAGGCGGGCGGTTTGGAGTTCGGGGCGGATCCGGCGGCGTTGCACGCGGTTGTGGCCAGCGCTCGTGCCGCTACGCAGCGGCCGCTTTTGGTGAAGCTCTCACCATCGCTTGGTACGGGGCTCGTGCCCGCGGCGCAGACGGCGGTAGACGCGGGCGCTGATGCGCTGACGCTGGTGAATACGATGCCGGGATTGGTCGTGGATACGGACGCGCGGCGACCGCGGCTTGGATTTGGCAGCGGTGGTGTGAGTGGTCCAGCGCTGTTGCCGATTGGTGTACTGGCTACGTGGCGTGTATCGCGTGCGCTACCGGACGTCGCGATTTGCGGACTCGGTGGTGTGTCAACAGCGGCCGATGCGTTGCAGTATGTGATGGCCGGTGCGAGCCTCGTGGGTGTGGGCACGGCCATGCTGCGTGATCCGCGTGCACCGGAGCGCATTGTGCGTGATCTTGCGCGCTGGTGTGAGCGACATCAGGTGAACGATTTGGCGTCGCTGCGCGGGACGCTGGAGTGGCCGGCGTGAACAACTTGTCAGCGCACACATCAATCTCAGCGCCCACATCACTCAACGAGTCGTCCACGACACGAGCCGCCGTGCCCATCGTGGCACTCGATGTACCTGATCTCACCGGCGCGCAATCGATTGTGCGCACGCTCGGCGAGCACGCCGATTTTTATAAGGTCGGGCTCGAGTTGTACGCTGCTGAGGGGCCGCGCGTGGTGCAGTGGCTGCGTGGGGAAGGGAAGCGTGTGTTTGTGGATCTCAAGCTGCATGACATCCCGAACACCGTGCGTGGTGCGGCGCGAAGTGTGGCACGTCTTGGGGCGAGTTTGCTTACCGTGCACGCGAGTGGCGGATCGGCGATGGTGCAGGCGGCGGTGGATGGGGCGGCGGAGGGGGGGACGGGCGATACGTCCGCACGCGGGTCTCATGACGTCGCCGATCATGCCTGTCGCATCATCGCCGTCACGCTGCTTACGTCGCTCGATGCACACACTGTCTCCGAGTGCTGGGGACGCGCACCGGTGTCCGTCACTGACGAGGTTGTTCGTCTCGCGGGGCTCGCACGCACCGGCTCGGCGGCGGGCGTCGTGTGCAGCGGACATGAACTTGCTGCGTTGCGAGCGGCGCACGGTGATGCACTCGGGTATCTCGTGCCGGGACTACGACTCGCCGGTGGCGCCGCGCACGATCAGCAGCGCGTCACGACACCGGCAGACGCAGCCGCGTCTGGAGCCACGTGGCTCATTCTCGGGCGTACGGTGACCGCCGCGCCCGATCCAGTAGCCGCGATGCTTGAAGTGAGGCGGAGTTTGCTGGCGAAATAGGTGGCGAGGCGCGACTTTCTCCGCCATGACAATCACCTATCCACATTCGATCGACAACGGCCAAGGTGAGAAACTCACCTTTATTCGGCGTGTGTTGACTCCTCGCGGGGAAGCACTGGAAGTCGAGAACTGGGTACAGCCGGGCGTAGGTCCGCCAATGCACATGCACCTGCTGCAGGAAGAGGCGCTGACGGTGCAGCGCGGTTCAATCGGCTATCAACGGAAGGGCCAGAGCCCGCAGTTCGCTGGGCCAGGGGAAACCGTTGTGTTCCCGCCGGGAGACTGGCACCGCTTCTGGAATGCTGGCGAGGACGAACTGCATTGCACGGGATACGTTCTGCCTCCGGACAATATCGAGTTTTTTCTCGGCACCATCTTTGATTCGCAGAAACGCAGTGGCAGTGCACGTCCCGATGCGTTTGACGCCGCGTTTCTCATGCGGCGATACCGAAGCGAGTATCGCATGGACGGCATTCCGGGCTTTGTCACCAGCGTGGTGATGCCGCTCCAGGTGCTCGTGGGACATCTGCTGGGGAAGTACCGCAAGTTCGCCGATGCGCCACCGGCCGCGCGCGCCCGTCGCATCGACGTGTAAACAGCAGGGCGTCGACACGCGCGTTCCGCATGCCGACGCCCTCACTGGCTGCTACTGCTTGAAGAAATACACGTTGTCGATGTACAGCACGGTGGGACGGGACGCTACGAACAGCAGCTGCTGCAGCTTTGATGTCGCGGACAGCCCCGCGAAGCTGGTGAGCGGAATGTTGAGCGACACCCACTGGCCCGCGGCCAGCTGGCCCGCCTGATACTTGCCGATGGCGGCGGTGCCGGTCGCATCATTCACCAGCTGAATCTCGAGGTTCGTGGGCGGATTCGGAGACCACACATCGAAGTGCACGTGCGTCATGGTGCTGGCGTCCACGATGTTGGCCGCCGACGCAACGCCGGACTCGATCCCGACAAAGTTAAAGAGCGAATAGCGCTTCACATTGCGGCCGGCAATCGCAAATGGATCGGTGAGCTCACTGTTCCCTGCGCTCCAGCTGGTGCGCCATGTTTCCACCGTGCGATTCGTGTACGCGGTCGTGAACAACGAGATGACGTTTGCGGCGGTCGCGGTCGGGGCCGGCGCGATTGTGCTCGGCACAGCCAGCGCCGCAGTCACGGTGACGGGCGCACTGGAAGCGACGGCAATGCCGTTCATCGTCGCGACAATCGTTGTTGAGCCGGCCGAGACGCCGGTGATCAGTCCGTCGGCGCTGACGGTGGCCACGGCGGGATTGCTTGAGGTCAGCGTGAACCAACGCCAGGCCACATCGGTGAGCTTGCCGCCGTTTGGCAACGCCGGCGTGGTGTAGTTCACGCAAAAATGGCAAAGTCAATGAAAATCTTGCCCGTTTACCGACTTTCGTCGCCTATTCACCAGAAAAATCGGTTCCTGTGGATGAGCTTTGTTCGCGCGATGAACGCTGCGAGGCATCGAAGACGAGCGCCATGTGCGCGCCGAGGTTGTGATGTGGCGGAGAGCAGGCACCAACGTTCGCAGCAGATGTGGGTACTATCTGATATGTCGATGTGCCGGAGATTGTCGATGTGGAAGATGATGAAGCGTTCTGCGAGAAGTGGCTGGCGTGCAGCCGCGAGTTTGGCGCTCGGCACAGTCGCGGCATCAACGCCGGCACGTGCCCAGGTCCAACCGGGCACCCTTGAGGGCGTGATCGTCACCACTGACTCCGCCGTGTCGCCGAACACCTCCGTGCTACTGCTACGGCGCTACGCCACGTCGAGTGCAACGGACTCTCTGACCACACGCAGCGGTGCCGACGGTCGCTTCGTCTTGCGCGGCGTTGCGCCGGGCCCGTATACGGTGGTGGTGCGTCGGCCTGGGTACACGCTGAGCGTCACGCCGGTGTCCGTCGCGGCATCGGAAGTCACTCGGGTGACGGTGCAGCTGAATGTCGCGACGCTTGAGTCGGTGCAGATTTCAGCACGACGCGACGAGCTGCCGTTTGTCGCCGACCGGGAGGCACGCGGGCTCGGCATCGTGATGTACGCCGAAGAAATCATGCAGCTGCCGGTGTACAACACGACTGACATTCTGCAGTTCTATCCGCGCTTCAGTCTCGGTCAGCGACGTCGCATCATCATGGTGGACGGGCGACCGATTCGCGGTTCCTGGGAGATTCCCGACAAGCGCGACATCGCCGCGATGGAAGCACAGCGCGGATTTCTTGGCGTTAACGAGCCGGAGCTGTGGTTGCCGATTGGCACGTCGCGCACGACTGGGGCGACGGTGCTGCTGATCTGGACCAAGCCGTATATCGCGTGGCTGCAGAGGCAGGCGGAAGACAAGGGAAATCGGCGGCCGTAGCCGCGATCACCAGCGCCGTCACAAACGCTTGCTCGGTCCGGTCGCGTACACAGCGGAACCGACGTACAGTACGCTCGCATTGAAAGCTGGCTTTATTCGATGGCTGCGCAATACTATTTTTGCCCGCCTGGCGCCGCCAGCCAATAGCTCATCTCTGCTCTCCTACTGCCCATGACTGTCCACTCCCTGCTCGCCGTCCTCCTGCTCGCGACCGCCGGATGCGCGAGCTTCGGCGGCTCCACGTATCCGGTGACATCACCGACGCGCCCCGCCACCGACACACCCGATCGATTCATGGTCGGAACGCTCACGCCGGGCGGTGCGCTGTCTGAGCCACAAGCCGGAGGCGGATGTCGCAATCCGATGGTGGATCCCCGCAACGCCACGCAGCTCACCCTTGTGCAAAGTCAGTCGTCGGATCGAGGAGGGGTGGGAGACTACTCGGTGCCAGACGGGCGCTATGGCGCACGCAGCGGCGAGCTGCTTCGCATTGACTGCGCTACCGGACGTGCGCTTGGATTCGTGCCGCGCCGAGGGTAGCGTTCGCCCGTGTACTCCACCTGCCTCTTCTGCCACGCCACACTCGGCGAAAACCAGACGATCGAGCACTTCCCCATAGGTCGCCGCCTTGCGTTTGACGCGGAACGCGGACGCCTCTGGGCGGTGTGCGTGAACTGCGCCAGATGGAACCTCACGCCGCTCGAAGAACGATGGGAAGCCATCGAAGAGTGCGAGCGCGCGTATCGCGATACGAAGAAGCGTGTGTCGACGGACAACATCGCGCTGGCGCGACTAGGCGATGGCACCGATCTGGTTCGCATTGGGCGACCACTGCTGCCGGAATACTGCGCGTGGCGATACGGTGATCAGCTTGGGCAGCGTCAGAAGCGTCACTTCTGGCGATATACGGTTGGTGCTGGTTCGCTCAACATGCTGCATGTCGCGGCGATGGCGACCGTCTCAGTTGGGGCGTTCACAAAGAGCCCAATCATGGCGTACTCGTCGACGTTCGCTCTGGGAGGCTTTGTCGCCGCGATGGCCGCAAACCGCATCACCGATCGGCCGCTTGCTCACGTGCAGATCGCACCGGGGCAGCACGTTGGCATGCACCAGTACGAAGCGCGTGACGGCAGACTTGCCTTCACCGAAAACGGCGTACTTGAGTATTCGTTTATCGGCCGCGTGCGGCGCCGCTTTGCGCCCGCATTCATGAAGCGCATGACGCGCAAGCAGACGTTCGTGCTTACCGGCGATGCCGCCCGTCGTGCGCTCAGCGAGTCTGTTGTGGCCATCAATCACGAGGGCGCAAAACCAGACCAGGTCTCGTCAGCTGTTTCGCTGATTGAGTCGGGAACGGACGCCACGCAGATGATCAAGCGGGTGGCCGACCATGCATGGCTCAAGTCGGACTATTATCGCGGTAAACTCACCTACCAACAACCAGAGTCGCTGCTCGCCCTCGAAATGCTGCTGCACGAGGAGGACGAGCGTCGCGCGATGGCCGGCGAACTCGGCGAGCTGTACGCCCGGTGGGAAGAGGCCGAGCGTACAGCAAAGATCGCCGATGGCGAGCTGACAGAGCTCAGCTCGTAATCTTTTTCGCCTGCTGCTTGATCTTCTCCATGTACTTCGTGAAGAAGTGCTTCTGGATATCGTTCATATCGATTTCACGGCCCTGAATGTACGACTGCACAATGTCCGTCGTCATGTTCAGCGGCGTGCCGGTGGTGATCAGCAGCGTGGCCTCCTTGCCCACTTCCAGCGATCCCACCTTATCTGCGATGCCCATGAACTCGGCGGCGTTGATCGTAACCGCCTTGAGCGCTTCTTCTTCCGGCAAACCAAAGGCCACGGTCACACCCGCTTCCCACGGCAAACGATTGGTGTAGAGCGCGTCGGCGCCGCCCGAGATCGCGAACTTCACACCGGCCGCATGCAGCCGCGCCGGCGTGGTGTACGCGCCGTCATAACCTTCGTAGCTGCGCGACGGTGCGGCCATGACTGACGTGAGGATCACCGGCACGTTTTCCGCCTTGAGGCGATCGGCCACGTGAATGGCATCGCGACCGCCACGAATCACGAAGCGCAGTCCTTCTTCCTTGCCCCAGGTAATCGCGTCATTGATCTGCGCCACGCCGTCCGCGGCAATGATCACAGGAATGTCGCCGTTAAGCGCCGGACCCATGGCGGCGTACCGCGAGTCAGTGCGTGCCGGCTGACCGGCCGCCACCGCGTCACGATACGCGCGCGCTTCAGCGAAAAAGTCCTTGAGCTCCTGCACCTGCTCCGCATAACCCTTGGGCGGCGGCTGCTGCGCACCACCGGGGCCTCCGGGTCCGCCCGGGCCAAAACGACGCGGACGCGCGTTGGGATCGGGCCAGTTCACATTGAGTGCGGCGGCACCCTTCATGGACATCTCTTCCCACGTCCATCCTTCCAGTGACATCGCCGACGACAGGCCCGAAATCACGCCACCACCGGGTGTGGTAAACGCGACCAGCACGCCCGCCGAGCGCGTTGTGCCGATGTGCCGGCTCTCCGCGTTTACCGCAACTTCGCCACGCACATTGGGATTGAAGTCGCCGATTTCGTTGATGTCGTTGGAGACATCCACCGATCCGATTTCGGAAATCCCCACGGTGCTGTACGCATCGATGAGCCCGGGGTAGATGTGTTTTCCTGTGACGTCGACAACCTTCGCGCCGCGCGGGATTTCCACGTTTGTACCAATGGCGGTGATCTTGCCTCGCTCCAGCACGATCATGCCGTTCTGAATCACACCGTTGGTGACGGTGTGAATGGTTGCGCCGCGCAGTACGACTGGAAGCTCCTGCGGTGCAACGGTCATGCGCACCTGCGCCTGTAGCGCGTGAGGCACGGACAGCCCCACGGCACTCACGGCCAGCGCGAGCGCCGCCGAGCGCAGCGAGCGGCGGCGGATGCGGCGCGTGGCCGTTGTACGGCTCATGATCTCGCTGCTGTTCATGTGTGTAGTCCTGGTGTATGTCATGATCACTTGTCCTCCTGTCCGCGCCCGCGCGCCGGACCAGCGGTGGCTGGCGTTTCCGATCCGCCCGCCGCAAGAATCGCCTGAATGAGCTGCGTGCGCTGCCGCTGAATCTCTTCGCGCAGCTTGGCGTCTTCCTCGAGCGAGAAATATCGGCGTCCGTCCACCCACGTCTGCTCAGCGCGTGTGAACTGCGAAAGCGGGTTGCCGTTCCAGATCACGAAGTCCGCATCCTTGCCGGCTTCGAGCGAACCGATCTTGTCATCAATCGCCACGGCCTTGGCCGCCTGATTGGTAACGGTTGACAGCGCCATCACTTCTTCCACGCCGGAGCGCAGCAGCTTGCCCGCTTCCCAGTTCATGCGCGTGGAAATCTCCGAGTCGTCGGAGTGAAGCGACGTGACAACACCCGCTTCCATGAGCAGACGTGCGTTGTACGACGTGGCATCATACGACTCGAGCTTGAAGGCGCCCCAGTCACTCCACACCACCGCCGCAACGCCAGCGTTCTTGAGCTCCGTGGCAATCTTGTACGCTTCAACACCGTGCTGCAGCGTCTGCACCTTGAAGCCAAACTCTTCGGCGAGTCGTACCAGCGCCAGGAACTCGTCACCGCGGTAACCATGCGACGAGATCAACAGCTTCTGGTTGAGAATGTCGAGAATGGATTCCATGCGCAGATCCTTGCGCGGCGGAATGCCAGTCTTGTTGCTCTCCCAACGCTTCCACTCTTTTTCGTAGTCACGCGCGGCGAGGAAGTGATCGCGAATGATTTCCTGCACACCCATGCGCGTATTGGGATAGCGCGTGGGACTACGCTTCGGGTTTTCGCCGAGCGCGAACTTCACCGTACGCGGTGCACCTTCGATCTTGAGATCTTCCGGCAACGATCCCCAACGGCTCTTGACAAACACGTTCTCGCCGCCGATCGGATTGGCCGAGCCGTGCTTGACCATTTGCGTGGTGAGTCCGCCGGCGAGCTGGCGGTACATCCAGATGTTGTTGTGCGTCAGTACGTCGCCCATGTTCACTTCCGGGACAATGGCGAACCCGCTTTCGTTCACTGAACTCACACCAGCATGCGTGTGCGGATCAATGAGACCGGGCGTGACATGCTTGCCGGACGCGTCAACCACCACCGCACCACTCGGCGCGTTCAGACCGGTGCCCACTTGTACCACCTTGCCGGCGCGTACGAGCAGATCGGCATTTTCCATACGACCCTGCGGACCCTGCGTCCACACGGTGGCGTTGCGCACGAGGACGACAGCGGGCTGCTCAGGGATTGAGCTGCGACCGTATTCCATCATCGGTCGAATCCAGGGCAGGTCGATCTGCGGCACCTTCATCGCGACCGTACCACGCGTCGCGCCTTCGAACGGTTCGGTGCGAGTGCCGCGGAACGCCGGATCTGATCCGTTGGGCAGTGATGCCCAGCCAAAGAACTGATCGCCGCTGACGGAGCCGGACAACAGAATCTTGCCTTCGTAACCGAGCTGCTCGCCATCGAAGGTCGCTTCGAGACGACCGGTTTCCGCAACGACGCGCGTTGACGACAGGTTGATCGCCGTGCGTCCTTCGCGTTCGATCGTGCCGCGAATGCGATTGAGCGGACCCTCAAGTTGCAGCGTTGCCTTGAATCCAAACTCATCATCGGAGGCAATGCTCCACGTGCCGCGCGGGTCGATCTGCGCCGGGCGTGTCACACCAAAGCGCGTGCCCTGTACCCAGACATCACGTACGCCCGCCTCTTCAGTGAAGAGATTGCCGTCAGCGACCACGAGATTGGCAACCTTGCCCACTGCGATCGTTCCATGTGTGCGATCAATGCCGAGCCAGCCGGCCGGCACAGTGGTGAGTGCCGCAAGCGCCTTGTCAGGCGTGAGGCCACGCGCCACAGCAATGCGCAAGTTGGGGAAGAACTGATTGAGCGACGACAGACCGTCGCTGGTGAGCGCAAACGACACACCCGCATTGGCAAGTTGCGCCGGATTGGTGGGCGCGAGATACCAGTGACGAAGTGGTGCGAGCGATGCGTTGAGCGCAGCTTCCGGACCCGACACATTGGGCGCGTCAGGGAAGTTGAGTGGAACGATCAGCGGATTTGTGCGTCCCTTGAGCACATCAACGATGCGATACTCATCGCCACTGCCGCGGAACCATGGCGTCAGCTTGTACTCAGTCGCGAGTTTGTGCGCGCGCAGGTACTCCTCTTCGCTCGACGTCTGAAAGAGCACGGCCTGCTGACCCTGCACAACACTGGCGAGTGCACCGAGCGCCTCGCTGGTTTCCGGCGGCAAAATCGAACGGCCGCTGTTCGCATAGGCCGCGCGGGCGCGGATATACCACTCCGCGTCCATGAAGGTCTGCTTCATGAGCGCGATCGTGCCCATGGCCGAGTTCGGATACGCGCCACCGAGCGCGAAGGAACGCTGGAAGCCAATGGATTGCAGCAGGTCCGGGCGCAACACACGCTCGCGAGCCCCGGCGTCGGTGAGGTTGATTACGGACGCCTTGCCACGGAAGATGCCCTGCTTCGGCACGGCCAGTGCGGCGCCAAAGCCAAGCGAGCGCAGCGCTGAACGGCGAGTGGGGTCGTCCTTGAGGTTTGCCGTCGTGCTGTACCAGGCGCGCACCTGCGGATTCCAGTGCGTGGGTCCAACGTCGCCGCCCTCGGGCACGGCATCGACGCCAAGGTCGGCGTGCGCGTCAATGAACCCGGGGTAGATGGTTTGCCCCTTGAGGTCCCACACGCGGGCACCGGCGGGCGTCTGGACGTTGCTGCCAACGGCGGTGATGAGGCCGTTGCGGATGACGATGGTGGCGTTTTCGAGCACCTGACCGGGCGCAGTGATCACGCGTGCGCCTACGAGGGCGTGGAATCCGCTGGAATTGTCGCGGAGCCCGTCGACGGGCTGGGTCTGGGAGGACTGCTGGGCAGATAGTCCGCCGGCCAGCAGGCTGCTGGATACGACGAAACCGAGGCCCAGAAAGGAGCGAAATGCTCTCACAACAAACTCCGTTGAGGACGGCCGTTATGTGCAGGGCGGCCGTGGGGGTAGGACGGGAGGACAGGGCGCCTGTGTCGCCCTCAGCTCGCACCGCATGAGCGGCCCGATATCTCTCTACTATGACAGTAAGCGCCGGAACTGGCAAACGTTGGGCTCTTCACACCGACAACACAAAACTGCCCACTGACAACTCCTAACGCAGTCGGGGATCTCCGCGCTGAAGCTGGTGGTGCGTAGCGGTCGGCAAACTGACAACGGAAAACCGGGAACTGATGACGGGGTAGGGCGGGCGCGTGGCAATTGCCGCCCGGTTGTCGGTTTTCCGTTGTCAGTCGTCGACCGCTACGACCTCCCCGGCAGGCTTTCCAGATCGCCGACAGCGTTAGGGGTGTTCGGTGGGCGGTTTTCGGTTGTCGGTGGGTTGGGCTACCAACTCTAGCCGGCCCCCGGCGCCGGCAACGACCCGTCCACCAAAAACTGCGCGCGCTCAAACACGTGCACATGGCGTGTTCGAGACAGATCGCCGCGCGTAAAGTCTACGGCGCTGTGCATGGCGGTGCAGTGCCACCGTTCAAGATGCT
>JBGTOG010000299.1:0-4674 GCA_041742675.1 Gemmatimonadaceae bacterium
CGGGCAGCGGCCCGGCGTCACGATGGATGAACATGCGCGCGTGAAGGCGCTGGAGCGGGACGTGATGGTGGCGTTCATTGACGCGCATCGCGAGACGTACGGACTCGAGCCGATCTGCCGAGTGTTGCAGCGCGCTCCGTCAACGCAACTTCACGGCGACGCGTCCGAATCAGTTGTGGGTGTCGGACTGCACGTACGTGAGCACGTGGCGTGGCTTCGTGTACGTCGCGTTCGTGATCGATGTCTTCTCGCGGCGCATCGTCGGCTGGCGCGCCAGTACGTCGCTGCGCACGGACTTGGCACTGGATGCGTTGGAGCAAGCGCTCTACGGACGGGACACCGACGGTCCGCTCGTTCACCACAGCGATAGATCGTTGCACTTAACTCAGAGCGGGCGACCGGGCTCGAACTGGCGACGTCCAGCTTGGGAAGCAGCATCCGCGCTACCGAAAAGCGGCGATTCTTCACGTTCTCGCTCTGAAAGAGGCTACCTGGGCGCGCCATGCGTGCGCCGCTGTGCGCGCGAAACCGTGTCCATACGGGCTCAGTGGGCTCAGATCTGTGCGGTTTGTCCCCGTGACTGCTCGGCGACCTCCCGGAACTCCGGCGTCTGTCGCTGCGACAGATTGCTAAACTGGTCGGGGTCGCGCCGCTCAGCCGTGACAGCGGCATCTGGCGCGGACGACGATTCGCGCAAGGCGGACTGGCGCTCGTCGCGTGCATGTGGAAACTGCTCACGATCCTGAACACAATGGTGCGCACTGGAAGAGCGTGGTTGCCAGAGATCAACTCACCCGCGTTGAATTCCGCTTGACTTTCTAGACAGTTGCTAACGCCGCTAGCGTACCCAGAAATAAATGCTGACGATGACCTTGGCCGCCACTGCGATGAACAGGAGGAAGAAGAACAACCATTCCGCCTTGCGCAGGGTCCAGCCGTGTCGATTGAACCCCTGCCAGTACAGTCGACTGGCCACCAGTCCGAGGATACAGGCCGGAATGAAGATCGGGAAAAAGCTCAGTAGCCCGTAGGCGGGCCCGGCATAGGGCGTTATCAGGGCCCATGCCCAGAAAATGCCATCCGCAACGTAGGCGACCGAGAGGCCGATCGCCCATCGGTACATTCCCCTTCGCTCTGCATCCGTGTCGTGCCTCATGACCTTCGCTCCAGTCGTCGGAGTGCCGTCAAGGAAATGCAGCCATTCTTATAACTCCGCTTCCAAGCCCTCGATTCCTGCGATCCGACGTGCGAAAACCGCCTGCATCGTGTTCACGATCGGGTGTGTCCCGACGTCGCGCGTCACGTCGGCGATGATGCGAGGAATGCGCGCCTTGAGCTGCAAGGCGACGTCCCGTGCTTCACTCATCACCAAGGCGGGGGTCACATTCACCTCTCGCGCGAAGCGTTGCAGGTCGGCGGCGGTCAACTGCGATGGCCGTCGGGTACTGCCGATGTTCATGGAGAGTTGCACGTCGAGCGCCGGATACGCCTCGGTGCACACCACGTCGTAAAAGGGAGCCAGCTGCATGCCCGCGTCGGTGGTCAACAACGCGTAGTTCTTGCCGTGCGCATCCATATTGCCCACGCACACATGCGCGATGGCCGCGCGCACCAAGTGTCGGATATCGACAGCGGCCGCCACGCTGTAACGGCGGATTACACGCGCAAGGTCGGCGAAGCCGGGGCCTCGATTCATCTGGTATTTGTGTTGTGGCAAACGACCGGTCGCCTGACAGAAGTCTTCCTGATGCAGCCGCCGAATTGATCCATCCTCGCCAACCACACGATCGAATCGGGCCAGTTGCAGCAGCCCGTCGGGACCGCCGATCACGTGCGACGCATTGACGGGCAGGTCCAACGCAGCGAAGAGTCGCAGGCAGACGTGCTCGTTCAGGGCGAGTCCCGGGTAGCGACCTGTGGTCCGCTTGATGAGCGCGTTCGTTGGCGCGCCCTCCAGCGGGAGCGTGTACGCATCGTCGAAGTAACGCAGCACCAACTTCTGCTGCACCCCACTCATCGTTTGTCGCGCGTCGAGCTGAATCTGGGAGACGCGTGCACCGTGCGTGTCCACGAACAGTGCTTCGAGCTGCTCGGCCGCGATTGGCTTGTACTGCGGCACACGTGGCGGCCGAAGTCCCATGGGCCAGATCGCGACGGCTCCCGCGCATTCGCCGCCGATCTGGCCGAGCAGACCTGTGGTATCTCGTGTGTCGTGTTTGGTAAGGGTGGCGAGCTCCGTGCGAAGATCCGATTCCAGCAACAGGTTGTCGAAGAACGCCTTGGTCTCGTCATGGCCGTACGTTTCCGATGTCAGCGGAAGTTGGACCGATAGTTGGTACGGTGCAGCGTCTATCGCCGCCTTAGCGATTACTGATGCGTCATATCTGAACCAGATGTCACCAGCCTGCGTGTGCCCGATTGTGCCGACGCGGCGGTCGTAGAGAAAGACCTCGAGATCCGGTGTGTTGGTGTCGTAAGCCCGCGATTTTTTTTGTGCCATCGGCTTACTCGGCGATCGCGTTGCGACGTGAACTGATCGCCAGATCAACGCCCACCGTGTTGAGCATGCGGATGACGGTCTCAAACGCGACGTGGGTGCGCTTTCCCGTTTCACACTCGGACCACAGTCGGGTGCTGACACCGCTGAGCGCCGCAGCAGTCGCTTGGGTGAGGCGCAGCTGCTCGCGGTGAACGCGAAGCTGTGCGCCCAGCGCCGCGGTGTCATGAATCGTGACGTTGAGGGGTGATGTGCTCATGGCGCGGCGGGTAGGAAGTGCGCAGGTGATGCTACGTATAAGGAGTATATCGACAAAATTCGCCGAATGCTACACATACGTAACACAGGTCCGGATAAGGGGACTTTTTACGTATACGTAGTATCAACAAAGATTTTGTTGAAGCACCCGCGATTCACGCCGATTGACCCTGCACCTTCGTGCCCTCGGTCCATGGCAGGATGATCTCATCCAGAATCTTCGCGGCCTAGAGTGGCCGAATAACCGAGATTTCGCTCCATACGGGCTCAAACCAGAAACGACCCCACATCGACATGAGGTGGGGTCGTTCGTAAAGCCATACAAATAAACACGTTACACCAGAGCGGGCGACCGGACTCGAACCGGCGACGTCCAGCTTGGGAAGCGGCATCCGCGCTACCGGAAAGGCGGCGATTCGTCGCGTTCTCCCTCTGAACGAGGCTAGTTGGGCGCGCGATGCGTGCGCCACTGTTAGCGGGAAACCGTATCCATACGGGCTCAGTGGGCTCAGGACTGCAGTCGGGATGCGCATTGCCCCGTTGCGGCCGAGATTAACTGTTGATGGTCTCCTCCAGCTGCCGAAGCCTCTCCAATATTTCATCGAAAGCGGGCGGGCTGTCATCGAACATCATCGGCGCCATGGCCCGATAGTCCGCGCGCAGCTCGTCGAGTCGCGCCTCACCGGGCAGCAGACGAATCGTCCCCGGACAAGCGTTGTTGTAGTTCGCCCAACCGGATCGGAAGAACGTAGCCTTGTGTTTTGCTACGGTTGCCAGCAAGCCGTAATCGTGGGCCGCGGCTTTGCCCTCCGCGGTGTTTAGCAGCATGGCGAGGTCGTAGTAATGTCGTGCGAAGTACGGCGGCGTTGCAGAATCGGCGGGACGATGCGCCTCCGCGTGCAACGCAGTGGCCTTCTCCCAAAAGGTGCGCTGCGCCGCGAGCACGGTAACGGAGACATCGGCATCATCGAAGAAGTCGGGATAGTCTTCCGCCGCGTAAGGGCGAATGACCCGCGCTTCGGTTGGCCAGGGATCGCCACGTGCGCCGAACTCGAGCCTCACCCGCGGCGTGATGTACGCGATGCTGCCATACTCCGCTTCCGACAGCACCGTCGGATAGTGGAAGTTCACGGTGTGCGCGTCAGCGACATCGATCTCCAGCGACCAGTTGCCATTGGACGGTTCACCAAGCTGCTGCGCGATCGCGCCGCGCAACGTCGGAAGCAACGTCTCGCTGATGTGTGTCTGGACTTCGCGCATCAGGTCTTCGATCAGTTGATCCGCCTTCTTTCGGCTGATTCCGTCCCGCGTGGGATCACGGCTTCCGATGAAGCCGAGATCTGCGCGATCGAAGGACAGATCGATGTCTTCGGAGAAACGCCGGATCGCGCCGAACGCTTTGGACAGCGACGTGCCACCCTTGAAGACCAACGCGGCGGTGTTGTTACCCTTCATGCCGAAAAGCCTCTTCAAGGTCCAGCAAACCCAGAAGTCTTTTTCGATGATCGTGTTGGCGACGCCTCGGCCCGCTGCCGTCTCGCCGAAGAGAGCCGCCCGATCGTTCGCTGGTAGAAGCGCGACCTTATCCATCGATGTCGCCAGACGTTGCGCCGGCAATCGAGACGAGCGTCGGGCGCATCCACGCGGGTGCTTGAACGGTGGCGGCGGCAAGCGTCTTTTTGTCGCGCGCCGACAGAACATCTGCTGCGACACGTGCGACATCGGCGGCACCGGCCAGCCCCACATGACGCAGAGCCTGAACGACGGTGCCGGCCGCACTGCCCGGAGCAACCAGATGTTTGGGCGAGGCGTGACGCACATTGATCACGCGCTTGCCCAGCACAACGCGACGGGACGGGCCGTCAGTGAGATACGTGCTCTGAGCCGGCACCTGCGTCGAGAGGCCAAGTGCGTTCGCC
>JBGTOG010000204.1:0-5441 GCA_041742675.1 Gemmatimonadaceae bacterium
AGCACGACGACGACGACGTACGGCAGGGGCGGCGGTTTCAGCAGCCTCCGCCACCGGTGCGGCAGCCGGCTCTTCAGCCGCCTTGGTGCGACGACGACGCGGCTTCGCTTCGGGCGCTGGGTTGGCTTGCTCGGCACGAACGCGTTTCTCACGTTCCCACCGCACACGCGCGCGCGCCACCTGGTCGTCCGTCAGCAGCGACATGTGGCTGCGTACCGGAACGTCCATTTGGCGCAGCAGGGTGATCACGTCATCGGCTGCAATACCGAACTCCCCTGCCATGTCATGCACACGAAGCTTGCTCAACCCTTCCTCCTCTGCGCGTCACGCGCCGCATCGCCAACATCGCCCGGACCCATTGCGGGACTCGGCCCGACAGCGTCGCGGATACCGCGCGCCAGCGCCTGATCAACAATACCGATCGCCGCGGTGGAATCCCGCCCCGCCACGGCGCCCAGCTCGGCCGCACTCGGCCACTCAATTATCTGTACTCGCTTCGCCCGCAGCAACGGCACGATCTTGTCGAGCGAATGCCGGGAGATGTCCTGCGCCACGAGCGCCAGCGCCACACCACCTTTGCGCGCCTGCTCCCGCACATTCTCCACGCCCACTACGACAAGCCGTCCTCGCAGTCCCAAGCCAACGAGCCCCAACACCTTCTTGCGGACGACGTCTGACATGTCCGCGGAAGGCCCTTCCACTTCAACCATCATGCAGGCGGCAGCTGCGCGCTGTCGCCGACCGACTCGCCGCCATCATCTTCGGTGGTGAGTTCGTTGATGATGGCCATGATTCGGTCCGCTTCTTCGGCCGCGATCCCCGGCAGCCGCACGAAGTCCTCACGCTCCAGATCAAGGATGTCGTTGAGCGTACGGTAGCCTGCCTCTTCGAGCACCGCCACGGTCGCCGGCGGCAACTCGGCAATGTCGCGCAGCGGCAGATCCTCCTCACCGTCTTCTTCATCAGGCAGCGGTGCGAAGAGTGGCATATCTCCGCCCTTCTCCAGCCACTCGCGGCTTGAGTACAAATCGATTTTCCAGCCTGTCAACTCCGAGGCGAGTCGCACATTCTGTCCGCTGCGACCAATGGCCAGCGAAAGCTGGTCTTCGTCAACCACGGCCTGAATGGTGCGCGTGAGCGGATCGCTGAACACGCGGGCCACGCGGGCCGGCGCGAGCGCCAGCTTCGCGAAGCGCTCCGGCTCCTCGGAAAACGGTACAATATCAATGCGCTCGCCGCCGAGTTCATTCACCACGGCCTGCACACGTGCACCCTTGAGACCGACGCAGGCGCCAACGGCGTCTACTGCGGGGTCGCGAGAGATCACTGCAATCTTGGTGCGGCTGCCAACTTCCCGCGCTGCCGCCTTGATCTCAACGATGCTCTGCTGCATCTCGGGCACTTCCAGCTTGAACAATGCCGTGACGAACATGGCATCCGAGCGACTGAGGATCAGGCGCGGTCCCTTGGGTGTGTCTTCCACCCGCTTGAGGACCGCGCGAATCGTCTCCCCCTGATGATAATGCTCACGGTGATTCTGTTCACGGTACGGAATGATCGCTTCCGCTTCGCGGAACTTGTTGAGCATCACGACCAGCTTGCCGCGTTCAATCTGCTGCACTTCGCCTGAGAGCAGCTCGCCCACGCGCTCACTGAACTCATCCTTGATGCGCGTGCGCTCACCTTCTCGCACGCGCTGCAGGATGCGCTGCTTGGCGGCTTGCACCGCGGTGCGGCCGAACTCGTTGAAGTCCACCGGCAACTCCATCACGTCGCCGAGCTGAAAGTCGGGGTCTTCGAAACGCGCTTCCTCAAGCAGCACTTCGCTGGCCGGATCGGTGACTTCGGCGACGACGGTGCGCAAGAGCACGATGTTGATCGCACCCTTGTCTTCGTCAATCCCGATTTCGGCTTGCGCCGTGGCACCATATTTCTTCGCGAGGGCGGCTTGAATGCCGTCCTCGAGCAGTTCGTGCAGTTCGGTGCGATCGAGCTGCTTCGAATTAGCCAACTCGCGAATCGCAGCGAGAATCTCGGCGGACCCGACCATCCGTGACACCCCTTATCGTTTCCAGTGAAACGCGAGTCGCGCCTGCGTGATGGTGTCAAGCGGAAGTGTGAACTCCACGCCCTTGCCGTCCCGCACGACCGCGCCTGCCGCGCCCTCCTCGCCGACGACGGCGAGAATCTCAACCTCCTGACGTCCCCCGGGCAGCGCGCCACAGGTGACCGTGGCGCGGCGCCCAACAAAACGTCGCCATTCTGCTTCCGTACGCAGTGGCCGATCGGCGCCAGGTGACGACACCTCCAGCACATAGTGCGGCGGCATTGACTCCAATGCGTCCAACTCTGCCTCCAACGCCCGACTGACCCGCGTACAATCTTCCAGCGTGACTTTCTCGCCATCACGCCGCTCCACCCGGACTTCGAGGACCTGTCGCGACTTGGATCCACCGCGCCGCAGCTCGACCAGGTCGAACTCCAGCGCATTGAGCGCAGCGGTAATAAGCGGTTGAAGCGGATCGCCTGCGTGGCCGGCCACAAAAAACTCCCGAAGAACAAAAAAGTGTGGGGGCCATCCCCACACTTCACAACGCCCGGCAGCTCGCAAGGAGCTACCGGGCGCAGTCACCTAACGTACGAAGTGCGGCGTGGAACGTCAAGTCATTACATGATTTGGAGGCTGCGGACAGCCGCCGAAGGCGACCTCATCCGCGCTCGGTCACACCCGGACGATCACGGCCAGTTGGCGCCCGGCATCCCCGCGCCGGTGACTGTACAAACGGTCGCCGTGACAGCGTGTGCACCACTCGCTGATCGTAATATCTGTGCATCCGGCCCGGCGCGCCCGGTCGGCCAGCGCCTCCCGCACATCCAACATTGACTTGCCCGACGACGCTCGGCCGAGCACGGCCTGAACAACTTCCGGTCCGACCTCGTAACAGGCGCCGCAAATAGCGGGTCCAAGATGTATAGACAACTCGTCGGCCGGTGCTCCGAGTTCTGCGAGCGTCAGAATTCCTCGTTCCAGAATATCTGCGGCAGTGCCTCGCCACCCCGCGTGCAGCACCGACAGCGCTCCACCGGGGTGCACGAGGAACACCGGCGTGCAATCGGCGATGGTCACGGCCAGCGCGAGGCCAGCCGAGCGTGTGGCATGGCCGTCCGTGTCCTTCCCTCGCAGCCAGCCACGCCAGCCGGGCGCGTGCACGAGCACCTCGCTGCCGTGTACCTGCCCGGCCGTGGCCAGCGCCGGAGCACCGAGCGCGCGCAGATCGTCCATCAGGGTGCTCCAGCGCCCCATAACCGCCTGCACCGGCTCGTCTGAGGCCAGGCCGAAGCTGCCGGCGGCACGTGTCGTGGTGAACGCGTGGACGCCGTGCACCGCCAGTTCGGGAATGCGTATGGCGGTTGAGATTGGCCCGTTGGCAGCTATGGCGCCCGCGTCACCCCGTTCGGCGTGCGTCGCTTCGGATCGCTCAGTCCCCACCCTGCTCCACCCGCTTGATGACCGCACCAAGCGCGCCGAGTCGCTCATGAATGCGCTCGTAGCCACGTTCGATCTGACCGGCGTTGTTGATGGTGCTGGTGCCCTCGGCGCAGCAGGCAGCCAACAGCATGGCCATGCCGGCGCGAATGTCCGGGGACTCCACACGCTGCGCGCGCAGCTTGCTTGGACCGGCCACGAGCGCGCGGTGCGGATCGCAGAGCACGATGCGCGCGCCCATGCCCACGAGCTTGTCGACAAAAAACAACCGCGACTCAAACATTTTCTCGTGCATCAGGATCAGTCCGTCGCACTGGGTCGCAGTCACGATCGCGATTGACATGAGATCGGCTGGGAACGCCGGCCACGGCTGGTCTTCCAGTTTCGGCACATGTCCACCGAGATCCGGTTCGATCTGCAGCGACTGCGCCGCCGGAACGATGAGATTGTCGCCGTCGATAACACACTTGACGCCAAGCCGTTCGAAGCCCATGAGCGTTGAGCGCAGATGCGCTGTGCCTGCTGCTTCAATGGTGAGCGCGGATCGTGTAACCGCCGCGAGTCCGATGAAGGATCCGACTTCAATGTGATCCGGCCCGATGCGATGTGTGGCGCTGCCCAGCGTGGCGCCGCCGTGAATGGTGACCGTGTTGGTACCAATGCCATCGATCTGTGCGCCAAGCGCGACCAGGAAGTGACACAGATCCTGTACATGCGGTTCGCTGGCGGCATTGCGAAGAATCGTTGTGCCGCGCGCGGCCACTGCGGCCATGAGCGCGTTTTCCGTTGCCGTGACGCTGGGTTCGTCAAGAAACACATCGGCGCCGGTGAGTCCGGCGGTGCGGAAGGTAAATGTCTTACCCAGCTCATAGCTGGCACCGAGTTGTTGCAATACATGAAAGTGCGTGTCCAGGCGACGACGACCGATCACATCACCGCCGGGAGGCGAGAGTGTGACCGCGCCGCAGCGGGCCAGCAACGGAGCCGCCAGCAGAATCGAACCGCGGATGCGCATGCTGAGCTCGGCATCCAGCTTTGTTGCCTGCACCTCACGCGCATGGATTTCCAACACATCGGGCCCCATCCATTCACAGCGTGCGCCCACACTTTGCACGAGCGTAACCAGCGTTTCGATATCACGAATGCGCGGGACGTTTTCCAGTCGCACGGGGTGTTCGGTGAGCAGCGCAGCGGCCACGATCGGCAGTGCGGCATTCTTGTTGCCGGTGGGTCGAATCGTCCCACTGAGGCGATGGCCGCCTTCAACGAGGAAACTGACTGACGACATGCGGGTGGGGCTAAGGTGAGCAGAAGCGAGGCCGTTCGGGCATAGGATCACGCAGCGGGACCATCAACGTCAAGCATCTGTATCATACATCGACAGTTCGATGCCTTGCTTGACCCTGTGACCGGCGGCGCGTACGATCCAATGATGATCATTAACTGGGACCTCTCACTGCTGCTGCAGGCCGCTGTGACACGCGACACACTCGTTGCCGTCATGTTGCGCCCCGAACCGTCGGCCTTCGACTATGCCAGCGGAACGCTGCATATTGTGGTGCTGGTTGTCGGACTGTTTGCGCTCGCTGCCGTGGGACTCATGGCCGTCACGCTGCGCAGGGCGATTGCCACGCTGCAAGGCACAGTCGACCGGCTCACCGCCGATACCAAACCACTGCTGCATCATGCCACGCGACTGAGCGAAGACGCGCACGATGTGGTGAAAACCGTGCGACGCGAGGTGGACCGACTGGCCGACGCCACGGGACAGATCAGCGAACGCATTCTGGATCTTTCGGATTCCGCCGAGGCGCGCATTGACGAAGTCAACGCGCTGATCGATGTGGTGCAGGATGAAGTGCAGGACACCGCCCTGTCGGCCGTGGCCGCGGTGCGCGGAGTGCGGGTGGGGGCGATGGCGCTTGGCGCGGCCCTCGGGCGTGGTGGCGGAGGC
>JBGTOG010000343.1:0-11060 GCA_041742675.1 Gemmatimonadaceae bacterium
AAGCGCACCGCGCACCGCAAAGTGCAGCCGCTGGTCCCACCGCAGCTCGCCGTCCCGCAAGCCACCCGCGATGCGCTCGACCGTTGACGCCAGCTCGGGCAGCCCGCCGAGCTTGGTCATGGTCGCGGCACCACGCAGGGCCCGTGATTGCGCGAGGAAGGACGCCGGGTCGGGCGCGATGAGCTCGTCGCCGGCGAGCAACTGGTCAAGCCGGTCGAGATACTCGGTGGCTTCCAGTCGAAAGAAGCCGAGCAGGGCGGGTGGGGTGCTCACGGAGTGCTCACAGAGTGTTCACAAAGTGTTCATGTCGAGTGGGAACGCGCGAGATCCATGGCGGCGCGCACTTCACGCACCGCCTCCGGCAGGCCGACAAACACGGACCGACTGACGATCGAGTGTCCGATATTCAGCTCCTCGATTCCCGCGATGGCGGCGACCGGGCCGACGTTTTTCGCGGTCAGGCCATGACCGGCGTGAACCGCAAGGCCGAGTGAGCGTCCCAGATCGGTGGCTTCACTGAGTGCGCGCAAGGTGGCCGGATCGTTGGGATGGTGGGAATAGGTGCCTGTATGCAGTTCGATCGCGTCGGCGCCCAGGTCACGGGCACCGCGAACGGCTACAGGATCCGGGTCGATGAACAGACTGCTGCGCACCCCCGCACGTTTCAACCGTGACACAGCCTGTGCCAGCCGTGTGACGTTTCGCACGACATCCAGTCCTCCTTCGGTAGTGACTTCCTGGCGTCGTTCGGGGACGAGCGTGACCTCTTGCGGTCGTAGCAGAACGGCCAGGTCGAGCATTTCTTCGAGGGCGGCACACTCGAGGTTGAGCGGGGTCGTAATCGCAGAGGCGAGACGGTGAATATCGTCGTCCTGAATATGGCGCCGATCCTCACGCAAGTGTGCGGTAATGCCGTCGGCGCCAGCCCGCTCACAGAGGAGGGCCGCTTCGACGGGATCGGGCTCAGCGCCGCGTCGGGCTTGTCGCAGCGTGGCGACGTGGTCGATGTTCACGAACAGTCGCAGTGCGGGCAGGTGGTGATCCCGGGTAACTTTGTGGTCTCTGGCGTTTGTATCCATGATCGGGTCGGAAAACCGAGCGGTATTCATGCAGGTAATGCAGCGGAGGAGGAAGCGGTGCGCAAGCGTGATGTGATGGCGGGATTCGTGATACTGGCCCTGACAGTCAGCGGCTGTTCGAGTGGTGGCTCTGGTGTTGAAGCCGGTGCGGCACCCTCGCCGGCGTCGCTCCCGGGTTCCACGTCTGGCGCCTCGTCAGCCAAGGAGGCGGTCGAACTTTTCATGCGAGCCGTCAAGGCGCAGGACCTCCAGACCATGTCGGCCGTGTGGGGCACTACCAAGGGACCGGCACGCGAACAGATGGAGCGCGAGGACCTCGAGAAGCGGCTGATCATCATTCAGTGCAAACTCGACCATGAATCGTGGCGATTTGTGGAAGATCGGCCGCGACTACTGGCGGGCGGCAAGCAGGATTTCCAGGTACAGTTGCGCGACAAACAGGCCGAAGCGACAACGACCTTCACCACCATTTTGGGCCCGTCGAGTCGCTGGTTTGTGGAAATTGTCGATATGGAACCGCTCAACGACTTCTGCCGCTGACCGGACCGGCGATGCACGCCGGCCACGAAGCACCGTCGCCGGCCCTGCCCACGGGAACCAACCCGATGGCGCAAAGATACGTCACTGAAGGCTGATTGCTGGTCAGCGCGCGAGCGGCGGCTAGTATTCAGTCAACTCGATAAGCACACCACCCGTGGCTGAGGGATGGAGAAATGCAATGCGTTTCCCCTCCGCTCCAAGGCGAGGCGTGTCATCGATGAGACGAACTCCGGCGGATCGACACTTGTCGAGTGTTCCGTCGAGGTCGTCAACCGCAAAACAGACGTGATGGATGCCCGGCCCGCGCTTGGCGACGAACTTCGCAATCGGCGAGTCGTCGGTGCTGGCTTCGAGCAGTTCAACGAGAGACTCACCGGCGGCCAGTCCCACAATGGCCGCGCCGTCGGCGTCATCGAGCGGAACCTCGGGCAGTCCCAGAATATCTTTGTAGAAGGGCAGCAGTTCGTCGAGGGCACGTACGGCAATGCCGATGTGGGCGATGCGTGTACCGCGGCGAGAAGATTCAGTCATGGCAATCGTGTCGTGAGTGGGTCTGCACAATTCTAATCCTGACTACCGGCGCAGGCACTCGTGGCTTGCGATGCCGGACACCCCAAGGAGTAAGTGATGGCCAACGCGCTTGCAGTAACCGACGAAAACTTCGCCACCGAAATCGAAGGGCACGACGGCCTGGCAATGGTGGACTTCTGGGCCACGTGGTGCGCGCCGTGTCGCATGATCGCGCCGATCGTTGAGCAGTTGGCCGTGGACTATGACGGCAAGGTCAAGGTGGCCAAGCTCGACGTCGATTCCAATCAGATGACGGCGATGAAGTTCAACGTGCGCTCCATCCCGACCATCCTGTTTTTCAAGGACGGCAAGCTGGTGGATCAGGTGGTCGGCGCCGTGCCGCGTCCGGCGATCGAAGCCAAGTTCGCGCAGCACGCCGGCTGATCGACGTGTGACGGATTTTCCGGGTCCCGACGACGCTGCGCACGCTGCAGCGGAAGCGGTGTCCCGCATGTTCCCCGAGGCGGTTGAAGCGGGCAAGCTCTATGTTGTGAGCACGCCCATCGGCCATCTCGGGGACATTTCGTTGCGGGCGTTGCGTGTATTGCAGTCGGTAAACCGCATCCTCTGCGAGGATACCCGCCATGCACACACGTTGCTGGCGCGCTATGGCATTCGCACCCAAACCGTCGCGTTGCACGAGCACAACGAAGCGCGCACGACGCCACTCGTCCTCGATCAGTTGCGCGAGGGCGCGGCGCTCGCATTGATCAGTGATGCTGGTACGCCACTGGTTTCGGATCCTGGAGAGCGTCTGGTGCGAGCAATCGTCGATGCGGGCCTGCGTGTGGTACCGGTGCCCGGTGCCTCCGCGGCACTGGCCGCGCTGGTTGGGTCAGGGCTGCCTGCGCATCCCAGCACAATTCTCGGGTTTTTGCCACGCAAGGGACGCATGCGTGATGACCTGTTGCGATGGGCGACCTCGGCGCCACACTCGGTCGTGATTTACGAGTCGCCCAACCGGGTAGCGGACACGCTGACCGATCTGGCCGCAGTAGCCGATGGCGAACGCCCCGCCGTCGTCGCGCGTGAGCTGACCAAACGATTTGAGGAGTTCAAGCGCGGAACGCTCGCGTCACTCGCTGCGTACTACAGCGAGACGCCTCCCCGAGGCGAGATTGTGATCGTGCTCGCTGCCGCCCCGCCCACCGTTGCACCAACCGAAGATTCCTTGCGCGACGTCGCCCGCCAGCTGGCGGCTGACGGTTTGGCTCCACGGGCCGTGATGACGGCGTTAACGGAGCAGCATGGAGCTCCGCGAAATCTTGCCTACCGACTGGCCCATGAACCGTGACCACCGCGCTCGTGCACAACGTGTAGCCCGCATTGCACGCTCCGGCGTGCTGCTGCTCGCGGCGGGATTCCTCGTTGCTGGTGTACGTGCGGCGCGAGCGGACATGGTATCAACGTATCCTGTGCAGGCAGCTGAGGCGGCGACGGTATGGCCGTCGACCGCGGCTGCGGCCGAGACGGCGTTTGCGTCATCGTCCGCCTCACGTTTGGCCATCGCGCGATTGCAGTACGATGGCGGCGGCGACTGGTACGCGAACCCGTCCAGTCTGCCCAACCTGTTGGCCGCCATTGCGGAGCGCACGCAGTTACCGGTTGAGCGCACGGAAGGCCGCGTGCGACTCACCGATCCGGCGCTGTTTCAGTATCCGTTTGTACACGCCACCGGGCATGGTGACATGTCGCTGAGCACTGATGAAATCGCAGCGCTTCGCGAGTACCTCGCGCAGGGTGGATTCCTGCACGTTGATGACAACTATGGACTAGACGAAAGTTTTCGTCGCGAGATTGCGCGGGTCTTTCCCGATCGTCCGCTGGTGGAAGTCCCGCGCAGTCATCCGATTTACAGCGTGGTGTATGCATTCCCCGATGGGCTCCCGAAGATTCACGAGCACGATGGCGCGCCAGCCAAAGGCTACGGCATTTTTTTCGGGCAGCGTCTGGCGTTGTACTACTCAGTATCGAGTGATCTGGGCAACGGGTGGGAAGACGTGGGCACGCACCCGGGTGATCCGCCGGCGCTGCACGAGCGCGCGCTGCGCATGGGCGTGAATCTGTTCATGTATGCGGTGACCAGTCGGGTGACGCCATGAGTGCGCACGACGCGCGCTCCCTCGCGCAGCGTGTCGCGCACGAATCGCAGACGCTCTCGAGACAGCAAACGATTATTCAAATGTCCGCGGCCGCAGCGATGCTGCTGCTGGTTGTTTCCGTTGGTGCCTGGACCCTCGGTGACGGGCGCTGGCTGAGCTGGTCGCGCGTCGTTCCGTTTGTCTTGTGGGCCATCGTACTCACGGCAGCGGTGGTCGCGTACCGTCTCACGGGTGCGCGTGTGGCGGCGCCCATACGGTCGCCTGATCTGGCACACGGAATTGAGCGGGAGCGCGGGCTGCGACCTGGTGCGTTGCGCGGTGCACTCGAAGTCGCGGACGAGGGTGTGCTGGGTGCGCGTGCCGCAGCTGATGTGCAAGCGCAACTCGGTCACGGTCAGGTGCTGATGCCGGCCCAACGCAAGCGCCTGAACTCGCGCATCGCGATTGGCAGTACCGCCATGGTTGGTGCGATTGCCCTCGTGCTGCTCACGGTGTTGCGCGTCAACGATGGGATGGCCGCGATGCTGCACCCGATCGATGCGTGGCGCGGATTGCTGTTGCCATCGCTGCGCTTTGATTCGTTGCCGGCCGAGATGCCACGCGGCATGCCGCTCATGGTGCGCGTTGTGGCGCCTGGCCGAACATCGGTGGTTGTCGCGGTGCGTACCGATGGTGCCGCATGGCGCGAGGATACGCTACCGGTCAATGCGGCGACCTCGATGGCGGAGCTTGATGTGGGTGCTGTACGTGCGCCGCTGACGATTCGTGTTGATGATGGACGCGCACCCTTGCTCACCGCGTCGGTCGCCGTTGGCGATCGTGGCTGGATTGGTGATGTGCAGATCGACGCGGTATATCCGAGCTATCTGGCGCGGCCGGCGGAGCGACTGGAGCTGGGCGGTGTGCTGCGCGTACCGCGCGGCACCGAGTTGCGCGTCTCGGCGGTTGCGTACGCCGGCGCGCGTGATGTGCGACTGCAGCGGAACGCCGACAACGTACCTTTTGAGACGCTTGGTGAGTCGACGCTGGCTGCGCGGCTGGTCGTCAACGCCGACGGCGAGTGGTCGTGGCGCGCCACGCCCACACCGCGTGCCGATGGCGGCATGCTGCCCGTGGAGCTGCCACCGTCGCTTCGCATCGGCATGATTCCCGATGCACCGCCGGAAATCGCGATTCTCGCGCCGCTCACCGATAGCACCATCAGCACGAGCGGGCGGGTGACGCTGGCGGTTGGCGCACGCGATGATCATGCGCTGCGCACCGTGTCGCTGCTCGTGCATCGTGAGCGCGCCGATGGTGGACGCGATACCCCTACACGCGTCGCGTTGCTCGATGAGCCGTTGCCGCTGTGGCAAGGGCTATATGACCTCACCCTCGATGGGCGCTCGCTACAGGCCGGCGATCGGTTGGTGATTGTTGCACAGGCGATTGATGCATCGCCGTGGCAGCAGTCGGCCGAGAGTCGTCGACTTGTGTTGCGCGTCCCGTCGGCCGAAGAGCAGCGCGTGTTGGCCCGCTCGCTGGCCGATTCGTTGATGGCACGAGCGGCGGCGATTTCGGCGGCGGAAACGGAGTTGCAGCGCAACACGGCCAATGCCGCGCGCTCGCGAGACTTGCAATCGGGCGCGCCCGCATCGGGCGGCGCCTCGTCGCAGCAATCTCCTGACGGATCGCGTGGGAAGGCCATGTCGTACGAAGCGGCCGAGAAGATGCGGTCGATCGCCCAACAACAACGGGATCTCGGATCGCGCGTGGAGCAGCTGCGCGAGGGCGCGAAGGAGCTGGAGCAGCGTCTGGGCGATGCGGGCGCCATGGACAAGGCATTGCAGGATCGCTTCAACGAACTGCAGCGGATGTTGCGCGAGGCGATGACACCCGAAATGCAACAGAAGCTCGCCGACCTGGAACAGGCCGCCGACCGCCTGAGCGGCAGTGAGGTGAAACAATCGCTCGAACAGCTGGCGGCGCAGCAGCAGCAGTTGCGTGAACAGCTGGAGAAGTCAGCGGAGATGCTCAAGCGGGCGGCGCTTGAAGGGGCGATGGAAACGTTGCGCGACGAGGCGCAGGATCTGTCGGCGGCGGAACGGCAGTTGGCGGAGTCGCTGGCCAGGCCTGAGGCGCGTCAGGGCACCACGCCACCGGCGAATCAGGGGGCAACGCAAGGGCAGCAGCAGGCCGGTGAGCGGGGGGGGGAACGACAGGCGGGTGCGCCGTCGCCCTCGGATCAGATCGATGCCCAGCGACTGGCCGATCGCACCAAGCGGCTGGAGCAGGAAATCGAGGCGCTCACGGAGCGCTTGCGACGTGAAGGCGCCAACACGGGCGCGGATCGCACCGAGGCCGCACAGCCTCAAGTGAAGCAGGCGACTGAGGCGATGCAGAACGTGTCGCAGCAACTCGGACAGCGCACGCCGCCTCAGGGACAACAGCAAGCCGGCCAGCAGGGTCAGCAACAGCAGGGCGGACAACAGGGGCAACAGCAAGCCGGCCAGCAGGGGCAGCAGCAGCGGGGCGGACAACAGGGTCAGCAACAGCAGGGCGGACAACAGGGACAACAGCAAGCCGGCCAGCAGGGGCAGCCGCAGGGCGCCCGCAATGATGCCGCACAACAAGCACAGCGTGCCGCCGATGCGATGGATCAGGCGGCCCAGCAACTCGCGGATGCCCGTCAGTCACAGGTTGATGCGTGGAAGCAGGATCTCTCGCAGCAACTCGATCAGGCCATCAACGAAACCGCGCAGCTGGCGCGTCAGCAATCGGAACTCGCCGACCGCGCGAAGTCGGACGGCAATACGCAGGGACTGCAAGGTGAGCAGGGCGCTGTGCAGCAGGGTGTGCAACAGGCCGCGGAACGACTGGAGCAGGCTGGACGCGGGTCGGCGTTGCTGTCGCAGCGTTCGCAGCGGGCCATGGCCGACGCGCAGCAGAAAGTGCAGCAGGCCACGCAATCGATGTCGTCCTCGGGCCAACCGGGAGGCAGTCCGCAGTCACAGAGCGCCATGCAGGACGCTGCGCAGGCGCTCAATCAGGCGCTGTCATCGCTGGTACGCGATCGTGAACGCGTCAACTCGGCCAACTCCGCGTCCGGATTCGGCGAGATGATGGAGCAGATGCGCGAACTCGCCAAACAGCAAGGATCACTCAACGGTCAGATGCAAGGCTTGTCGATGCTGCCTGGCGGTGCGCAAGGACAGCAGGCGCAGCAACAGGCGCGCGCCATGGCGCGTCAGCAGCGAGGTGTGGCGGAAGGATTGCAAGACGTCGCGGACCTGGATCCCAGCGGGCGACTCGATGCGCTGGCGCGTGAAGCGCAGCAGGTGGCCGCATCCCTTGCGCGTGGTGGGCCGGATCCGGCCACCGCTGAACGACAGGCGCAGTTGTATCGCCGCATGCTCAACGCCGGACGCTTTCTTGAACAGGATCAACGCGATGATCAGGGGCCGAGAGAGTCGCGTGCTGGTGATGGTCGCGGCACCACGGGAGCGACGGGTGCTGCCTCCGGTCGTGATGGGGTGCGCTATGCGCCGCCCACGTGGAACGACCTGCGCGGATTGTCGGCAGATGAGCGTCGCCTGGTGTATGAATACTTTCGGCGACTGAATGCCGGCACGCCGTGACCGCGCGACGACGTCTCGCGTGCGCGGCGATTGCGTGCGTCGCCGCACTCTGTGCGGTGGCGACCACCGCGCACGCGGCGCAGGAGCTGGTAAGCGAAGCACTCGGCCACGAAGATGCCGGCCGATATCCGCAGGCGATCGCTACGTATCGCACGATTCTTGATCGCGCGCTCGTCGGCGACGACGGCAACGATCAGATCGCGCTCGCCTTGCTCGGCCTTGAGCGCGTGTTCTACGCGTCGTCGAAGCGTGATTCCATGCTGCCGGTGTTGCGCGCCGTGCTTGAGCGGCGACCAGCCGATCCGATTGCACGCGGTATTCAGTTTCGCACCTTTGCCGCGGGCGCGCAGGACGCCGAAGTGCGCAGCGCGTTTCTGGAGTGGCGCCGCGCCGCGCCTGATGATGCCACACCCTGGCGCGAGTACATTCGCACCCTGATGGCGATTGGACGTCCGCTGGCCGCTGATTCGGCGTTGGCGGATGCCCAGCGGGTGCTGGGGCAACGCTCGGCATTTGTGGGTGAAGCCGCACAAATCGCCGCGACGCTTGAACGATGGAACGATGCGGCGCTGGCGTGGCGACGTACCGTGAACGAGATGCCATGGATGGAAATGGCGGCTGCATTTTCGTTGCAGCGTGCGCCCGAATCGTCGCGCGACTCCATTCGGCGCGCGCTCAGCGCACCGCCGGTTGCGCTGGCGCCACGACGACTGCTGGCCACGATTGAAACCGGCTGGGGCGATCCGCGACGCGGATGGGCCGCGCTGTCCTCGGTGCGTGGTGATGATTCCACAGTGGTGGCGTGGCAGGAGTTCGGTGATCGTGCGGAAGCGATGAGCGCGTGGTCGGTGGCGCGTGATGTGTGGCGGACGCTGTACGAGCGAACGCGTGATCCGGTCGTCGGTCGTCGTGCGGCGCTGGCAGCACTGGAAGCGAGTGACCCACACGATGCGCTGGCGCTGTCACGAGCAGTGACATCGGAGCTGACGGCCGATCAGCGCACGGCGGAGTGGCTGATGATTGAGGTACGTGCGCTGAGTGAACTCGGACGCGCGGCTGAAGCGGCGCAGCGCGTGCACGAAGCCAGCGCACAACTCGATGGCGAGACTCGTGCTGACGCCGCGCGTGTGCTGGTCACCGCGTGGCTGCGCAGCGGCGATGTGGACCGGGCGCGCGCGGCGGCAACCGACGCTGGTGCGCTTGACGATGATCAGGTGATCGGCTGGTTGGCGTTGTACGATGGGGACCTGGAAGAGGCTCGGCGACGACTTGTACGAGTCACGCATCGCGATGTGGCGCTGACGGATGCGCTCACCGTGCTGGCGCGCACTCGGGTCACGCAGCATGACGAACTGGGGGCGGCGTTTCTGGCGCTGGCCCAGCGCGATACCGCCGGAGCCGTGACACGGTTTGTCTCGGTGGCGGAGAATTTGCCCGATGCTGCACCCGTGTTATTGGCCACCGCCGCCCGATTGGCTGGCAGAAGCGCCGACAGCACGCGCGCTGTGCGATATTGGGAGCAGGTGGTCACAGCGCACGCGTCGTCGCCGGAAGTACCGGAAGCGCTGCTCGAGCTGGCGCGAGCGGCAGTGCGCCGACGCGATACGACGGCCGCTGTGGCGCGCTTCGAAGCGCTGCTCATTGATCACCCAGGGAGTGCCATTGTGCCACAAGCGCGCCGCGAGCTGGAACAGCTGCGTGGTCGTGTTCCGGAGCGGTCCTGATGCGCGGTGTATTGCTGTGCAGCCTGCTGCTATTCAGTGTCGCCACCTCCGTGCGTGCGCAAACGTTGCTCGTGCCCATGGATGATGCGCAGTCCAATCATCTCAAAGCCTACGGTCTCGCGTTTCAGGCCATCAAAACTGCGCAGCGCGCGGAGTGGCTGCTCAACTATCGTGGCGGCGCGTTTCTTGTGCCCGATGCCCCCGATCTGCGTCGTCGTGCGGCGCTGGACGGGATTCGCACCGAGCCGGTCAGCGATGGCGATGTGGCGCGCATTCGCGCCGAGATCGCGGGCGCAAATATGGACGCGGTGGTGCTCGAGCGAGCGCCGCGCGTGGCGATTTATCGTCCCAAGGATCAGCCACCCTGGGATGATGCCGTCACGCTGGCACTCACGTACGCCGGCATCGATTTCGAATCGGTGTGGGATGATGAAGTCATGCGCGGCGAGCTGTCGAAGTACGATTGGGTGCACTTGCACCATGAGGACTTCACGGGGCAGTTCAACAAGCTCTATCTGGCCTATCGTGATGCGCCGTGGTTTATCGCGCAGCGGCAGCGCGATGAAGCGACGGCCGCGCGTTTCAATCACCCGAACGTGCCGGCGCTGAAGAAAGCCGTGGCTGAAGGCATTCGACAGTTTGTGGACAAGGGCGGTTTCCTGTTTGCCATGTGTGGTGCCACCGAATCGCTGGATCTGGCCATTGCCGCGTACACCGTCGACATCACTGGACCGTTTTCGGATGGCACGCCAGTGGATCCCGATGCGAACGAGCGACTCGACTGGCCGCGCAGCTTTGCATTTCGCGGGGCGCGTGTGGAGTCGTCGCCGTACGTGAATGCGCTCAGCGATATCGATGGCCATCAGGTGAATGTGCCAGCGCGTCGTCAACCGCTCGGCACATTCACCCTGTTCGATTTCTCCGCAAAGCTCGATCCGGTCGCGACCATGCTGGTGCAGAATCATCGCACGGTGATCACTGACTTTTTTGGTGTCACCACCAGCTTCAATCGGGCGGTGCTCAAGCCAGCAGTGACGGTGCTGGCGTCAGAAGAGGGGGCGCCGTGGGTGAAATACATTCATGGCGATCTGGGGCAGGGCTCGTGGACGTTTCTGGGCGGACACGATCCGGAAGATCCGCAGCACGCGATTGGCAGCGCGCCGACCGATCTCTCGATGCATCCGAACTCGCCGGCGTATCGGTTGATTCTCAACAACGTGCTCTTCCCCGCCGCGAAGAAGAAGCCGCGGAAAACGTGATCGGCGAAGACCGCATCGCGCGGAGTGCCGCCGCCGCTATTCGCATGGCGATCAAGCTGGCGGGCGGCAATGAAGTGTGCTTTGTCGCCACGCTCGATGGCGAGGGCGTGCTCAGTGCGGCGCGCGTCGTGGCGCGCGGCGATGTGGGCAGCGTGCTTGCACTGCCCGG
>JBGTOG010000345.1:0-2857 GCA_041742675.1 Gemmatimonadaceae bacterium
CTTCCCCGGTGTGCTCGGCTACGAGGACACCGTCATGCCGCAGATCGTCAACGCATTGCTGTCGCGACACAACTTCATCCTGCTCGGCCTGCGCGGACAGGCCAAGTCGCGCATTCTGCGTGCGCTTGGCACGTTGCTCGACGAGCATATGCCGGTAGTGAAAGGCAGTGAGGTAAATGACAGTCCGTTTTCGCCGATCTCCAAGTACGCGCGGCAGTTGATCGCCGAACACGGTGATGACACACCCATTGCGTGGGTGACGCGTGACGAGCGTTACGTGGAGAAGCTGGCGACGCCGGATGTGACAGTGGCTGACATCATTGGTGATGTCGATCCCATTCGTGCAGCCCGCGGCGGGCATTTGTTGAGTGATGAACTCACGATGCACTACGGCATGTTGCCGCGTGCAAATCGCGGAATCTTTGCACTCAACGAGCTGCCGGACCTGGCGGGCAAGGTGCAGGTGGGTCTGTTCAACATCATGCAGGAAGGTGATGTGCAGATCAAAGGCTATCCCGTGCGACTCAAGCTGGATGTGCTGCTCTGCTTCACTGCCAATCCCGAAGACTACACAGCGCGCGGCAAAATCATCACGCCGCTCAAGGACCGTATTGGTAGCGAAATCATTACGCACTATCCGTCCAGCGTGGAGCTGGGTGTCAGCATCACGCAGCAGGAAGCGTGGACGGAGCGTGGCGCGCTGCCACAGCGCATGCCCGATCTCGTTCGGGAAGTCGTGGAGCGTGTGGCCTTTGAAGCGCGCGAAGACAAGCGCGTGGACAAGCGCAGCGGTGTGTCGCAGCGCATGCCGATCACGGTGCTGGAGAACGTGGTGTCAAACGCCGAGCAGCGCGCGCTGGTGAAGGGCGAAGACGAAGTCGTGCCGCGCATTGCCGACATTTATGCCGCGTTGCCCGCGATTACTGGCAAGATGGAGCTGGAGTACGAAGGCGAACTCGTAGGCGGCACCGCGATTGCGCATGAGTTGATTCGTCGCGCGTGTCATGAGACGCTGGAAGCGCGCGCGGGTGAGGTTGAGGCCGAGGAAGTGGTGATGTGGTTTGATAGCGGCGGCGCGTTGCAGGTAGCCGATGACGCGGCGACACCGCTGGTGCGTCAGGGCTTTGATGTGGTGCCGGGGCTGGTGGACACCGTGGTGGCGCTGGGGCTCGCGAAGAAGACGGATAGCGCGATGATTGCCGTGGCGTGCGAGCTGGTGCTGGAGGCGCTGGTGGCGCGACGGAAGATCAGTCGCAGCGAGCAGGGGCAGTATGGGAAGGCGGAGCGGGAGCGGCGGCGTCCGAATCAGGAGTTTTTTGGGTGAGATCAATTCCGCTGGGACCGTTGCCTACCAAACGGCCACGTCCACATCAGTCTGGTTGAAGTCTTCACCGACAAAAAGCAGCGGCTCGCCCCGCTCGGTCGCGAGCGCGTAGCTGAAGAGGTCACCGAAGTTGAGCCTCGCTGCGTGACGGCCGCGACCGAAGAGCCGAGCCGCATCGCGCGCCCGGGTGGCTTGCTCTAACGAGACGGGAACTGTTTCGAGAGCAAGCTCGCGGGCCAGCACGTCCAGTTCGAGATCGGTACCGGGTCCTCGCTCGCCGAGAAACACCAGCGACGCCTCAACCATGGTGGCTGCGGAAACGAGACGCGTATCGGCGCGCAGGATCGCCGCATGTAGCTGACGCGCACTGGGTTCACCACGCCAGAGTGCGACCAGCGCTGACGTGTCGATCACCACGCGCAATTACCGGCGCCACGCATCATTGAGGGAGACCCGATTCGTCGTATCCGATGATCTCATCTGCCGAACGCGAGTCGAGAAGCGGCTGCTCACGCACTCTGCGCTGAAGCTGCTCGATACGTGCCCATGACCGGTCGACGTCCTGCCGCCTGGCGGCTTCTTCGCGTTCCAGGCGCTGTCTGACCGCCTCGAGAACCGCATCCGTAATGGACTCGCCGGTTAGCTGGGCGAGACGTCGGATCAGCCGTTCCGCATCCGGGCTTTTGAGGTTGATGGACATTAAAGAATAGTATCTTCCTTTCTTTACTGAATCAAGCGACCGCCTTCGAGCCAGCTGTCGCCGCTACATTCGTTGGCCTGAGCTTCTGGTTCGCGTCTCCACCGGAATTGAAATCGTCTTGCACACGAGGTCTGGCGCTGATGGGCGCGTTCCGGAGTCGCTCGCGACTGCGCTCGCACGCTGCTCGCAGAGGCGAACGCGAAGTGTGCCGTTCACTGGCCGAGTCAGAAGCACTCGCAGTGTGGGGAGCGATCGGGGCGAATCCGACTGCGCTCCGAGCTCGCTCTCGAACTCCAGCCGTTCGCCGCTCTGAAGCAACAGGAGAGGAGTCGTCGCGCTATCAACCGACACTCTCTCTCTTGGCTCAATCACGAGTCGTCGCACATGGGCCGAGTCGTAAGCAGCAAGGACAAAACGCGGGTGCTCAACGAGCGTTGTATCGACGGATGCAGCGCAGGCGACGTACGAGCATACGAACAATGTTGATAGGGTTCGCAGTAAGCGTGGCATGAAAGAACATAATCCGGGACTCCGGCCACGGTGTTTCATCGTCAGCAAGAAGCCTGATGAGTAGTCGTGCGGCTTGGGAGGTCTCAGCTCCCAGACCGGGCGCAGCGCGCGCGAACTATCGTCGGCCGAAAGCGCCCGCTAGCTTGCCCCCGCAATGCCCCCGCGCCGCCCCACGCACGCCCAGACTGCCCAGCGCATCGTCGATTCGCTCGACCACGAGGCCGTCCGCCGCCAGATGACGCGGCTTCGCGCATGGTTTCGCAAGCACGGGCGCGATCTGCCGTGGCGACGCACGCGTGACCCGTATCAGGTGCTCGTCTCCG
>JBGTOG010000205.1:0-5489 GCA_041742675.1 Gemmatimonadaceae bacterium
GCCCCCGGCAGATCGCCGGCGCCGGCCGCGCTGGTCGCACTGGTGATGGCCTGCTGAAGCGCCGCGACGTCACCGGAGGCGATGCGGCCGCCGCTCGTGACCAGCCAGCCACGATCATCGGGCGTGAGCTCGCTCACCAGCTGTGTGGCCGCCGTCTGCAGTCCGGAGAGCAGCGTCTGCCCACCGACTACCGCGCCTGTACTCATGGACTGATCCAAAACCACCGCCAGCGCGATCGGCGGATGACCGGTTCCGCCCAGACTGGCGATGGGTCGCGCAACCGCCGCGACGAGCGCCAGCACGGCAAGCAGACGCAGCAACAAGAGCAAACGATTGCGCACGGTCCGTTCGCGGCTGTGTTCGCGCTGCGTCTGCAGCAGATAGCGCAGCGCCGGAAACTCCACGCGTCGTGTGATCCGGCGACGGAGCAGGTGGACCAGCAGCGGCACACCAGCCAGCGCAACCAGCCCCAGAAAAAACGGCGCGAGAAAGGTCACGCGATGGGCATCCCGCCGCGACCAGAGGCGCGCACGAGTGCGCGCAATGGCTGTCCATACGACTGATCCGTCAAGGCCAGCGCGTATCGTGCCCCAACCTGCAGAATGCTGCTGCGCCACTCCGCGAGCGCCCGCTGCACGGTGTCCCGATACTCGGCGCGAATTTCAGCGGGCGTGGCCGGCAACGCGGCGTCTGACTCCGGATCAGTAAACAGCGCCTCGGCACCCTCGGTGAAATCGCGTTCCACCGGATCGAGCACGTGCAACACGAGTACCTCGTGTCCGCGCGCACGGATGGTGCGCAGTTGCTCAACCACGGGTTCAGGGTCGACCAGCAGATCAGACACCAGCACCACGAAGCCTGGCCGCCGCACGAGATGCACCGCCTGCGCCAACGCTGGTACGAGGTCACTGCCCACGCCCGGCGTTGGGGAGGCGAGCGCGGCGGCGAGACGAAACCACTGGCCGCTGCGCGTGGTGGGCGGCACCACGGAGCGCAATGAGTCGTCGGCGCGTACCAGGCCAACTGCGTCTCGCTGACGGAGCAGCAGCAGCGCTAACGCACCGAGCAACTGCTCCGCATACGCGAGCTTGGTGAGCCGCGCTGCCGCGCCGGTCCACCGCATGGACGCGCTGACGTCGAGCACCAACATGGCTCGGCTGTTGGTTTCTTCTTCGAACTGCTTCACCACCCAGCGATCGGCGCGCGCTGCGATGCGCCAGTCGAGATATCGCAGATCGTCGCCCGGTTGATACGGACGATGCTCGGCGAACTCCACCGAAAAGCCTTTACGCGGCGACCGGTGCAAGCCGGTGAGAAACCCGTCCACGACCCATCGCGCCACCAGCTCGAGATTTCCGAGGGCAGCGAGGGCAGATGGATCAAGCAGGTCGGCACGAGCGGTTGGCATGCAGCCGGGAATAGTGGCGAAGGGACCCGCTCTGGCCAAGCGGTGGTGACGTGGATCACCTCGTCCGGACAGGGGTAGCGTGATAGGTTACGTGTATCGGTCCGCGCCGTCGCGTCGATGAAGACGTCTCCTACCGCCAGAGGGATTGTCAATGACCGTATCCGGTTTCTCTTCGAAGGTTCAGCGCCTGTCAGGCGTTGCGCTGGTAGGGGCTCTGCTCTCGCCGACCGCCCCCGTTGCCGCTCAGGACGCCCTGCCCACCGTCAAAGTGCGCCAGATGGCGGACTTGCGATGGTCGTGGTACAACGAAGCGCGTGTCAGTGTCGATCGCGATGCATTTGTGGTGGTGATTGAACTTGGCGCCGACCGTCAGGCGCGCATCGTGCATCCGCAGCGTCCGTCAGATCCGGCGTACACCAAGTCCCGCAATCCGCTCTTTGTTGATCTGCCGAGTGCGGGCGCAATGTTTTTGCGAGCAGTGCGCGTAGAGGTGCCCACGATCGTGGCCTTTGCGTCCGATCTGGCCCCTGATCTTTCTTCGTTCACGGCCGATGGGCGCAGCTGGGATTTTGACTACATGATCCGCCCCGGCACAACGCAGATGGAGGCGATTCGCGCGTTGGCGACCGTGTTGTACGGTGGCGTGGATATGCCGTTCTCCTTCGACGCCACGGTCGTGGCACCGTGGTTGACAACCGCCTCGCTCTCCACGCTCGGGAGCTGCGGCTATCAGCTTGGCGGTGTGGTCTCACCGGATTTCAACGAGTTTCTCTGGCAGGCGTTTGGCCCGATCGCCTATGAGCTCAGCCCGTACAACCACCAGATGCAGTGGGTGATCAACCGGGGTGCGTACGGTTCTTTTGTGACGCCGCACCCGCAGCTGATGCAGCGCATCGTGAATCGCGGTCTGTGGGATCGATTCGGGGCCAATTGCGGCGCTCTCAATGCGCAGCGACCGTTCTTCGTGTTGATCGACGAGCCGCGTGTACCGAATCCGGGCGATTCGAGCGGCGGCGTTCCTCGTACACCGCCTGAGGACCGTCCCGCGGGCGAGACGCCACCCACCATCAATGGAGTGGGTATTGTGCCAGCATCACCGGCCGCGATCGCTCATCGCACAGCGGCTGTACGCACGGCAACAACGAACGCGCGCGCGTCTTCAACGACCGTGACATCCAACCTCACTCGTCAAACGTCGTCCGAGCTGGTTCAGCGGGCGCAGGTGGCAGAGGCGATTCGCCTGATCGGCGAGCAGCAGCGGTTGGTGGCTGCGGGTGGTAGTGTTGGGGGTAATAACAACGTTCGCAACTGGCGTACGCGTGGTGGCGGTTCCACTGGTTCCTCGTCGGGGGGCATTGCGCGCGGCAGCACGAGCACAGGCTCAGCGGGCGTGAGCTCAGGCGGTTCGTCCAGCACCGGTTCCGGCGCCGCATCAAGCGCCGGCTCGGCGCGCGGCGGCGAAGCGCGCGGTGGCACAACTACCGGCGGTCGTTCAGGCACAGGACGTCCGTAACGCGCAGCGTTGCTGACCGTTTCTTCAACGGTTGCGGCCCCACCTGCTTGGATCTGCGGGTGGGGCCGCTAGTTTTGTAAGGCTAGGCTGCTGCGCGGTGCGTCTGCCCGCGATCGCGCCCGGGTTGGTGCCACAGGCGCCGCCCTTCCCCGTTTCTTGACGTGTCCGTGCAGCTTGATCGCATTCGCAACTTCTGTATTGTCGCCCACATCGACCACGGGAAGTCCACCCTGGCCGATCGCTTGATCGAACATACGGGCACGCTGCAGAAACGTGAGATGAAGGCACAGATCCTCGACACCCTGGATCTTGAGCGCGAGCGTGGCATCACCATCAAGCTGAACGCGGTGCGCATGGCCTACATCGCGGCCGACGGCGTGTCGTACGAGCTCAATCTGATCGACACGCCGGGGCACGTGGACTTCACCTACGAAGTGTCGCGTTCACTGGCCGCGTGCGAGGGCGCCATCCTTGTGGTTGACGCGTCGCAGGGCATTCAGGCGCAAACCCTCTCCAACCTGTTTCTTGCGCTCGACGCCGGACTCGAAATTATTCCGGTGCTCAACAAGATCGATCTGCCAGGCGCTGAACCCGAACGGCGACGCGCCGAGATCGTGGAGCTGATCGGTTGCGCGCCGGAAGACGTGCTGTCCGTGAGTGCCAAGGAAGGCATTGGTGTGCCGGAGCTGCTTGCACGTGTTGTGGAGCGAGTGCCGCCGCCAAAGGGTGATCTGGACGGTCCCCTGCGCGCATTGATCTTCGATTCCTACTACGACAAGTATCGCGGTGCCATTCCGTCCATTCGTGTTGTGGACGGCGTGCTGCGCAAGGGCATGAAGATCACCTTCGGCGTGTCCGACAACGTGTATGAAGTGTCGGAAGTGGGATCGCTGCAGCCGCGGCAAACGCCGGTGCCTTCGCTCGGTGCGGGTGAGGTGGGCTACGTGATCGCGTCCGTGCGTTCGGTACGCGAAACGCGTGCTGGCGACACCATTTTCGATGCGTCAAACCACGCGGCCGAGGCGCTGCCGGGTTACCGTGAAGTCCGCAGCTTTGTCTTCGCCGGAATCTTCCCCACGGACACACAAGCGTACGAAACGCTGCGTGACGCGCTTGAGAAGATGAAGCTGAACGACGCCTCCTTGCAGTACGAGCCGGAAACGTCCACGGCGCTTGGCTTCGGTTTCCGCTGCGGATTTCTGGGCCTGCTGCACATGGAAATCGTGCAGGAGCGTCTGGAGCGCGAGTATGATCTGGATCTGGTCACCACGGTGCCGAGCGTGGAGTACGTGGTACATCTCACCGACGGCACCACGATCAGCGTGGAAAATCCTGCGCTGATGCCACCCGCCGTCACGATTTCCAGCATCGAAGAACCGTATGTGAAGGCGCGCATCATGTGCCCCACCGAATACATCGGGGCGATCATGACGCTTGGCAACGACCGGCGTGGTATCTACAAAAACATGACGTATGTGGACACTGCGCGCGTTGAGTTTGACTGGGAGTTTCCGCTCGGCGAAATCATTCTGGATTTTTTCGATCGCCTCAAGAGTGTCAGCCGAGGGTACGCCTCGCTCGACTACGAGCTGATCGAGAACCGCACCAGCAAACTTGTTCGCCTCGACATGCTCATCAATGGTGAGGCGATTGATGCGTTCAGTGTGATTACGCACGCGGACAAAGCGTACGAATGGGGCCGCAAGGTGGCCGAGAAGCTGCGCGAACTGATTCCACGCCAGCTTTTCGAAGTCGCGATTCAGGCCACCATCGGGCAGAAGGTGATCGCACGTGAAACCGTGAAGCCGCTGCGCAAGGACGTGTTGGCGAAGTGTTATGGCGGCGACATTTCCCGCAAACGCAAGCTGCTCGAAAAGCAGAAAGAAGGAAAGAAGCGCATGAAGCAGGTCGGCAGCGTGGAAATTCCGCAGGAGGCATTTCTCGCCGTCCTGCAGGTCGACTGATTCCGTCGCCCGTGGCGTCGCTCGTCATTCAGACGTCGTTTTTGGGCGAAATGGTGTTGACCACACCACTGCTGACGAGGTTGGCCGCACGTGGTCCGGTGGATGTGGTGGCCACACCGCAAGGCGCACCGCTCTTGGTCGGACACCCGGCCGTACGCGATGTCATTGTGTTCGATAAGCGTGGCCTCGCGCGCGGTTGGCGAGGCCTGCTGCGCACCGCCAAAGCCATTCGCTGGCGTGCGCCGGGAGAGCCGCGCGGTAGTACGGCGGCGTATCTGGCGCAGGGTTCGCTGCGCAGTGCGACGCTCGCCGCAGTGGCTGGCGTGCCGGTGCGTATTGGCTTTGTCACCGCGCCTGGGCGCGCGCTCTACACTCGCCAGGTACCCTACGACTGGACGTCGCACCACGCTGAACGTCTCTGGCGCCTCGCGTCTTCGCCAGATGACGAGGTGCGCCCATCCACGCCGCTGCATCCGCGGGTGTATCCGTCGGCGAATGATCACGCGGCCGCCGCGTCATTGCTGGCCGCGGCTGGCTTGCCCTCGGGAGCGCACTTTCTGGTGTTTGCTCCGGGGAGCCTGTGGGCGACCAAGCGATGGCCGCA
>JBGTOG010000210.1:0-3569 GCA_041742675.1 Gemmatimonadaceae bacterium
CCGGCGGGGCCAGCCGGTCCCACTGGGCCGGTCTCGCCGATGGGTCCGACAGCGCCTGTCTCCCCGATGGGCCCCATGGGGCCGGGCGCCCCCGCCGCACCAGCTTGGCCCGTCAGTCCGGTTTCACCCTGAGGCCCTGCAGCACCCTGCGGGCCAACGACACCCTGCGGACCAACCACACCCTGCAATCCCGCCTCGCCCGTCCCACCCTTGGGACCTTCCGGTCCCTCCGCACCCGTCTCACCCTTGGGCCCCTTGGGCCCGGAATCACCCTTGACGCCTGCCAGCCCCTGCAAGCCTTGCGGACCCGTCAGGTTGAGCGACAGCGGCGTGTGCGTTGCTGCGAGACACTGTGTGGGCAGACCAGGCCCGCCGACGCGATACGCGGTGCCGGAACCCGGCACAATGCACAACGTGATCGGCTGCGATGTAGTCTGTGACGTCGCGACAGCGGCTGTTCGCTTCCCAGACACGGTGTCAGCTAGAGCGATCGCCTCCTGGCCGGCCTGCGCGACAAGTGTCCACGGAGCAAGCGCGACCAGCGTCGCTGCCGTTGCTGTCATGAACACAAGGTGGTCTTGGCACGTGTGTGAGTTCATCATCGATCTCATATGGGTGTTCACTCGCGGAGCGAGTGAAGGTTCAGAAAGACGAACGTCGGTGACGGCGGTGAAACGCAAACAGATTTAGCGATGCGTTCGAAACGCGACGCCCACGGTACCGAACGCTGTATGCATCGTGCCGGCATCGCGGCGTAACACCTCGGTACGCGCCTCGGCAAACAGCTGCGCGCGACCGAGGCGGAGTAGCGCGCCCAGACCACCCACTCCGGTCGGCGCGATCTCAGACGATGTTTGTCCGAAGCGCGCACTCGGCATGTCCGGATTGCTCACGGACACCACCACGCGCGTGCTGGGGCGCGCGACGCCAGCGCCGGCCAGCGCGTACGGCGTGACGCGACTCGGCTCCCCGATGCGCGACGCACTTGGGGACAGACGCATGGTGAGACCCGCACTGACCGTCTGCACCTCACCGCTCATCGCGTTGCCGATGTCGGTGTCGAGCGATTGCTGTGACCATCGACCTTCCGCGCGCACTGCAATGCTCGCGCGTCCAAGCGACTGCCGCATGGGCAGTTCGATCGCCGCCATGAACAGGCCACCCGACTGCGTCGCGAGCGATTCACTGCTCGCACTGCCGCTGCCGGCGGCGATACCAGAGCCAATCCAGATCTGCGGTAGTTGACGACGCACCGCTGGCGCGCGGCCAGCGACCACTGTTTGCGCGTGCAGTTGTGGAAGCGAAACAATCAGCCCAAGCGTGAGCACTGCGCATGCACTACGCGCACTCATGGCGTCGCCGACGATGCGGCGTAGGTGGACACCCCAAGTGCACGCGCCGCAGGAAGCAGCGCCAGTCGGATGGCATCGATGTCAGCGCGCGCATCCGGTGTCGTGCGCGAAGCGTAGCCCAGCGCGTCATACGCGGCGGCCAAAGCCAGACGACCCGACAACATGTCGCGTTGGGCAAGCGCGAGGGACAGCTGATCGAGTCGGCTGACCACCGCCGACGCGGTGGCGTCGCTCAGCGAGCCAGTGAGTCGCGTCGCTGCGTCTTCAAGTGCTGCCAGGACGACCGGCGAGACGGCATCACGCGTTGTGTCACATCCCGGTTCGTCCGTGCAGCCTGGGGCGTGTCCGGTCATCTGATCGCCGCGACAGGCCGAGAGCGTGAGCGTCGCGGCGACGATTGAGACGGCAAGACATCCGGCACGCGTACCGGTGAGCGGGGAATGCACGAATTGGGTTGCTGGGGTGGTCTGTTGCTTCGCGAGTGACGTTGGGGATGTCACTTCAGTGACGGCGCAAAGTTCGAGACGCAACAGCCCGGTGAACCGTCAGAGTCCGGTTCCCCCCTGCACGATCAGGGGTGCTCGCACGCTACCGCGACGCTTGGCTGCTCCGCGGGCGGCGCAGCCTGACCAGCCACATCATGCCTGCGGCCGAGAGCAGCAGAAGACCTGATCCGGGCTCAGGGACGGACGCGACCGGAGGCTCGTCAGCGGGATCGTCGGTTGCACATGAAGAGCAGGTGACCTGACGAGCGGTTGATGGTCCGGTGATTTCGAGGGAGTACGAGCCAGTTGCGGAGCTGTATCCCGTGGTAACGGCGATGTACTTCCTGTCGGACTCCAGTGCGAAGTTGTCCAGAATGATGGGCGCAAGATCCCTGAAGACCACAAGGTTTGTGAAAGGTGACAACGGATCAAAACAATCCGCGTACAAGTGGAACATGTGGTCCCAATTCGTCGGAGACACCTGCTCATTCTCAAACCGGTAGCTGCCACCGACATCAACCTGAAAGGCGAACACGTCGAAGCGGCGTGCGGCCACTGAGGAACTGGATCCATCCGGCCGATAGGCTTGCAACGGCTTGTCGACCGTCGTCCCGGCGTACACGGTGGTGAATGGCTGTGACACGATCGGCTGGAGCGGCAGCGCTGCAGTCACTGCGGAGGCGAGGGCTAGCAGGAGGAGGCGCGGCATATGCACAGGTGAGAGGGGGGCATGGACTCGGTCTCTCACCTACACACGCAGCGACGGTGCTACCTGTCTCACCAGTGCTGATTTCAGGCATTCCGGATTCACAGCGGTTCGGCGGAACTGATGACGGATTTATGACGGCAACGGCGGTCGCCCGGGCGGCCGAGTTGACGCTATACACTCGACTTCGACACGCGCGCCTAACGCGAGCCCGGACGTACCGAACGCGCTGCGCGACGGGTACGGCGCGGCGAAGTACTCGCGGTAAATCGCGTTAAACGCAGGCCACTCGGCCATGTCAGCGAGCATCACGGTGCACTTCACCACATGCTGCATGCCCAGTCCGTTGCGCTCCAACACGGCGCGAATGTTCTGCATCGTCTGTCGCGCTTCCGGCTCCAGCCCGCCCGGTACGACGGCCAGTTCTCCCGGTCGCGTGCCGATCTGACCAGACAGCAGGATCAGATCGCCAATCCGTGCGGCCTCGGAAAACGGCAGATTCGGTGGCATCGCCTCCGAGGTCAGGTACTCCACGGCGTCCGCGTCGTCCGCGTCGTCCGCGGCGTCCGCGGCGGCGGGGGTTGGCTCAGGTGCCCGGGCGCAGGCTGTGATCCATGCGACCGAGGCAAGCGCGATGATCAGCGTACGCATTGTGAGTGTCTCCTTGTGCGATCGAGCATTGGGTTATCGAGGCCGTGTGTCGCAGGCCGTGTGTCGCAGGCCGGGCGGACCGTCACGGCACCGCGAATGATGGGCAGCTGAAGGTTAGCGCGGCGCCGCGTCCCACCTGGCGGAGCACGCGCGGGTTTCTCGCTTGCTTTTTCAGCTAGACAAGTGATCCGGACTTCGACGCGCGCTCGCGTCCTTCCACCCCATCAGTCCATCATGCTTCTCCGGTTCCTGCCGCGTGGCGCGCCGGTCGCGGTCGTCACGGCTTCAGTGTTTCTGCTCGGCGCGTGTGGCGGGGGCGACGCGCCCTCAACACCCCCCGACCCGCCAGCGGCGCCGACCGTCGCCAGCATCAGC
>JBGTOG010000391.1:0-5549 GCA_041742675.1 Gemmatimonadaceae bacterium
TCCTGATACACGTCGGAGACGGCGGTGGTATACGGATCAACCCCCGGGTGCCCCGAGAAGATCGAGGCAAACGCGGAGTGATGCGCGCTGGGCAGCGACACGCCCACACGTGGCTGCAGAATGCCATGTCCCCGCACCACGCGACCGCGCGCTGATTCGTACACGGCCCGATTGAGTGGATGCGCGATCGCACCGATCAATGTCGGCGCGGCATCCGGGGGCAGCATCGTGTCGGCGTCAAGCGTGATGACGTAGCGAACGGATCGCAGCACGCCAGTTTCGCCAACGATCACGGAGAATGGTTCGTGTTCGCCGCTCAACACGAAGCGATTAAACTCGCCCAGTTTTCCACGCTTGCGCTCCCATCCCATCCAGACGCCTTCTGCCGCATTCCACTGGCGTGGACGGTGGAACAGGAAAAACGCATCACGTGATTCCGGCGCGTAGCGGTCGTTCAGCGCTTCGACGCCGGCAACGGCGGCCGCGACAATAGCATCGTCGGCTCCCGCCGCTTCCACCTGCGCGTCGGTGAAGTCGCTGAGTAATGCGAAGTGCAGGTGGTCCTCCCGATTCGCCAGGAACTGCACTTCAAGGTTCTCCAGCGCCTCGTGTACGGACTGGACATGTGGAAAGAGCGTTGGGGTAACGACGGCCGTGCGAAACTCCGGCGGTACACCGTGCGTGCGCAGATCAAGCTTGGCGAGCGGCTTCGGTGACGTGAGTGCCGTCACCAGCTTGTTGGCGAGCGTGACGGCCAGCTCGGTGGCCGGTATGGCGCCCAGCAGCAGCACGAGCCACCACGCCGCTCGCGCCGCTTCGCCGCCCAGCCAGAGCAACGCACCGAGCGCAGCCGCCAGCAGTGTGCTGACGCCGCACAGGTACACGATGCTCGGATGCCGCCGAATCCATCGACTGATGTGTTCCGCGATCGACGGTCGATACGCCGTGACGTGTTCGAGCTGGGCGCGCCCCTCGTCGATGAGATAGTAGCCCACATGATCGCGACGATCATCGTGGCCGTGGTGTTGTCGCGCCGCGCGTGCCAGATCGATGGCCAGCTGGGCGACGTCGGATTCCACGCGACCGGTGCGTCGTGCGATGCGCTCGACCACATGCCGATAGGCATCGCGCGTTTCAAAGGTCATGCGGGCGTAGTGCCCCAGCGGATCATCGCGCAGCACCGCTTCCACCCGGCTTTGCTGCTCGACCACGGTGCGCCAATCCACTCGCTCAATGGCACGCAGACTGGTAATACTGTTGGCCATCACCACCTGGGTGAGCGCCAGACGCTGTGTGGCGCGCGCCGTGGCTTCCTCGGCGCTGAGCGCTTCTTCGGCGATCCAGTGCTGCAGTCGAACCACGGCGGGCAACGTGCCGCCTTCGGCACGCAGCTGCTGCAGAAAACGCGCGACGAAGGTGTCGGAAAGCGCCGCCGTATCGTTCGTGAAATGCACCAGTTCCGTTTCAAGGGCGAGACCGCCCTGTTCCGCCGCCCGCGCGATACGGATGGCGGCGTGATCGGCGCGCTCGATCTCCTGCAATCGCTGCGCCGTGCGCAGTCCCATGCGTCGCACATTTTCGATGAGTCCGAGGCGCAGCATGGCTGGCACGGCCCAGAGCTCGCCAAGCGTGAGATCCACGACCTCCTGATACGCCGAGAGGAAACCATTCACGTTGTCGGACGCTATGCGCCCTTCGCTGTGCGAGATGAGTGTAATCGCCACTTCGTACACGCGCGGATAACCCATGAGGGGACCGGACGCGAGAATGGGCAGTTCGCGATAGTAGCCTCGTGGCAGGCTCTCGCGGACCTCGTGCATGTGCGTGCGAAGCACATGATAGTTGTCCAACAACCAGTCGCCGGCTGGTCCCACGTCGGCGCGTACGTCGCTGTGCGCCGACAGTTCGCTGTGAACGTGCTGCAGAATGTCTGACGTCTCTTCAAGTCGCGCCAGCAGGGGGGTGCGCCTGACCGCCTGCGCTGTCGCCAACTCCTGCATGCTGGCCAGCTCCCGGGCGCGCTCGCCCAGATGCTCGGCCCCGAACAACTCCCCCCGAATCGGGCCGGTGAGCACATCTTCTCGCGCGTCGCGTCCGCTCGCGCTGAAGCGCGCGCGCAACCGTCGGATCGTTGCCGAGAAAAAGATTGCAGACTCCTGAAGCAAGTGGGTGGTGATACCGGAATCAGCCACACTGAGCGGTGCGCGGATATAGCCCCTAAGGCCAATAGTGCGTTTCTCACATCGTGCCTATCATCACCGAGGCAATCCAACTACCCAAGGAGACTGCGATGTACATGACTGCACTGACTGCCGATCGGCTCCACATCGCCTTGCAGGACGCAAAGGCTGGATTGCCCGTTCCCGAGGTGTGTCGCACCCTGGGCGTCACGGAATCGACGTTCGCCCAGTGGCAACGTCAGTTCGCCGGCTTCGAGCTGCCGGAGCTGCGCGAGCTGCACGAGTTGCAGCATGAAGTGCGACGGCTCAAGCGTGTTGTCGCGGAGCTGACGGCCGACAAGCGAACACTCAGCGAGGCGGTAAGTCGGCTCTGGTGAGGCAGGCGAGTTTGCGCGACCAGATCCGGCGGTGTCGCCGGATGCTGGTATCCTCACACGGAGTAGCTGACGATGAGCAAGTTGTTGCGCGGCCTGGCCGCTGGATATGGCGCGAAGAAGCTCGGCGGCGGCTGCTTTACGACCGTGCTGATCTTTCTGGTGTTGTGGTGGCTGTTGGGGAACTTTGACATCTTCAGTTAGCGCCGTACGGCGTCAACAGCGCACGCAGCATCTCCAGATCAAACGGTTTCTCAACGAACACATCGAAGCCGGCCGCGAGCGAGGCTTCGCGCTGCGCATCTGAGCTCCAGCCGGTCATCGCAATCATGATCATCCCGTGGCTCCAGACTTCGAGCCGGGCGGATTGCAGCACATCAATGCCACTGCCGTCGGGCATGCTCAGGTCGAGAAATACAATACCTGGGCGCCACGTCGCCATGCACTGCAGTGCGTCCGCGCCGTTCAACGATGTGCGTGCTTCATAACCCAGAAGCAGCAGCGCAGCCGCCATGCTCTCACCGAGATCAGGGCTGTCATCAACGACGAGCACTCGGCGCGCCGACGTGGAGTCATGGTGCGTCATTCAGGCAGGTTCGGCGCGAGGGGAATACGCAAAGTAAAAACGCTTCCCTGATTCAAGCCTTCGCTTTCGGCGATAATTGAGCCACCGTGCAACATCGCCACGTGCTGCGCGACCGCGAGCCCGATGCCGAGTCCTTCCGGGCGCGCTTCCACGCCACGCGGCGCGCGTGCGAACAGATCAAAAATTTCACTCAGGCGTTTGGGTTCGATACCACAACCCCAGTCGCGTATTGCAAAGTTCGCTTCGCCGTCAACGCACCAGACATGAAACTGCACACGCGCACCGCGCTCGCTGTACTTCGCGGCATTGCCGAGCAGATTGCCGAGTGCCTGAACGAGGCGCCCGCGGTCACCGATCAACTCGCAGTCCGGATCGTTCACTGCGACCTCGACACGCGTGTCGTGCTGTTCAAGCGTCGGGCGTACTTGCTCAAGCGTATCGGCCGCGAGCGTCGCCAGTGTGACTCCCGACGGGATCAAGGACATTGCGTTCCAGCGTATGCGACTGACGTCAAGCGAGTCTTCGGTGAAACGAAGAAGCAACTTGAGCTGACGGTCCACGATCGCATTCATCTTGGTTGACAGCTCCGGCGGTGCGTCTGGCGACTGCACAACACTCAGTGCCTGCCTGATCGCCTGGAGCGGCGTACGCAGCTCGTGCGCCAATGTGGCGAGGAACTCATCACGATGACGAACGGCGCGGTGCAGTTCACCTTCCAACAAGCGATGACGGTGCACGTCAGTGAGCGTTGCCATCCAGTGGGTGTGCTCGCGACCGTTCGCGTCCACCGCCGTCACCTGACCCAGAAACCATCGGTACGCACCGTCGCGGCGGCGCACCCTGAACTCGATTTCGAATTGATCCCCGGTGGCTGTCGAGGCACGCCACGTCTCTTCAAAACGATCACGGTCGTCCGGATGACATAGCGAACTCCACCCCTCGCGCTGCAACTCTACGGTTGAGCGTCCGCTGTACAAAGCGGCCGGGCGATTCTGATAGAGGGGTGTGCCGTCAAACGCTGACAACCAGACGAAATCCCGGATGGCGTCACCAATAAGTGACACCGCATCCGGAAACGACGCCGAGTGGCCCGCGGTCGATGAGAAGTTGAGTGTCACAATCGGCACTGAAAATTTGGCGTACTGTCCGCCCAGTATCGCTCGACACGGGTGGTCCACATGTCGTGCAGTATACTGCGAATGGCGTCGCGAAGCGACTATACGCGCTCCCGAAACGCGCTCCCGAACGCATGGTGGTGCGTTCGACAAAACGCCGGTCGTCAGCGGCGCGTGATGCGCTGCCAACGACCGGCGTTGCGTCCGTTGCGACGCGAGCGGCTACACGTGCATCTGATGTGGCTGCACGGCGCCTGACTCATTCTCCCACGCGCGTTGCGTCACGCGGCCGATCTCCTCGAGACGCTCCGTTCGCACCGGGAAACCGTCTTCCTTGAGGAATGTCATCACGGCGGCTGGAACCATGTTGTGGATGGTAAGCACATTCCGCGCATGCCCTTCGAGATGGCCTTTGGCAAGCTCGGCCACAGCGTCATCGTCGAGGGACGCGGCTGTAGTGTGCAGCATGACGTATCCAATGCAGGCCAGCGAAAGTGCCGTGTAGTCGTCGCGAAGGTTCTTCGGCAGTTTCTCCGCGCGAAGAAAGTCGACGCCGGCGGCACCCACGCCGAGCACGGCAGAGGCTGCCTTCTTCACGGCACCGGCAATACCCTGACCGCCGCCTTCTCGCTGCTCCGCCATCTGCTCAAGGGCGGCGATGTGTTGTTCACACATGTTGTGCATCGGTTGCAACTGACGTACCACGTCCGGATACTCATCAAGATCTTCGATCTGACCGGCGATTGCCTTTTCGATATGCTTCTCAAGCGCCAGCATGTCCGTGATGTAGCTCGCGATTGCTTCGCGCGCGTCGTCCGTGTCCTTCATTTTGTCAGCCATCGCCTGGCTCCGGTAGAGCGTGAAAAGTCTGGCGTCGTGCTTGATGCACGCGCCCCATTTGCGTTACGACGATCTGTTGGACGGTTCGCGAGTCAGCGCACTCCGTACGGCATCTTCTGCCACGTTTGCAAGCCGCTGACCAACGAGTGCCGCCACGGTCGATGCCATCTGCCCGAACGTATTGGATTTCGCCTTGCGCTTCTTGCCCGCGAGATTTACGGCGGCACCCGGAGGTGCGCTCGATGGTGCGCTGCTCGCTACCGCTCGATTACTCAACACGCCGAGGATGAGTCCGGCCGCGAGCGCAGCGCCGACAGACATCAGCGGGTGTTCAAGCAGTCGCGAGCGAACGTCCACTTTGTCGCGCACGGCGGAGCCAAGCTCATCGAGCGAGCGCTTCAGCTCCTTTCGTTCAGCACGCAGGACCGTCTGCAGCTCGTCGGCAGACTCGGGA
>JBGTOG010000404.1:0-4135 GCA_041742675.1 Gemmatimonadaceae bacterium
GGCGCGCCGCACCGCCGGCAGAGTAGGCAGCGTGATGGTGCAGCCGCCGTCTGATCGTGGCGCCACCGTGCCGCGCGCCGAATGCAGGCAACTGTCTGCGGCGGCGGCATCCATGGCCGTTCGCAGCGCATCCACACGGTGGTCGTCGCTCTCGGGGTGCACGGCAATCGTGGTGACGTCTGCGCTCCCACCGATGTGCACCTGTACGCCCAACGCATGCGGGAATGCCGCGCGTTTGGCCGCCGTCAACGCCAGCAACACCGCCTGCAAAAACGCGTGCGGCTCAACCCACACGGGCAGCACGTCCGCCGACGTCGTGAGCACGACCGCAACATCGCGCAGCTCGGCGTGGTGGGCGTGCAGGGCGATCGCATCCGTCACGATGTCGCCCGGCATGACCGGTTCAAACCCGGTATCATCGCGCGCCGGCAGTAAACGCAGCAGCTGCAACATCGCTTCCATGCGCTCTGTTTCCTGGCGCAGCGACTCTGCCGCCTGCGCCGCGGTTACGTCGTTGTGCTCCAGCATGTACGCCGCACCGGCCACTGTCGCGATGCGATTGCTCAGCGCATGCGTCACACCGCGCAACAGTTCGTTCTGTACATCCAGCCAGCGAGCGCGCGCCACGGCGAGCCGCACCTCGGCGCCATTCGGGACGAGCGGCGGCAGTGAGACTGGGGCGCCGTTCTGCACCAATTCTTCAGAGCCGCTCACACAGCGGCCCTCATTGACTCACGCGATTCACGGCTCAGGTACGACCGTATGATGGTCATCGTCGGGTTGGTTATCGTCTTTGGCGCGGTGCTTGGCGGGTATGTCATGCACCACGGACAACTCGCCGTACTCGTGCAGCCCAGCGAGTTCGTCATTATCGGCGGCGCCGGCATCGGTGCACTGATTGCGGCCAATCCGCCGGCCGTGATCAAGGCTACCATGCAACACCTCATCGCGCTGATCAAGCCCACCCCGTTTGGCGCGCGCGCCTACGCGGAACTGTTGCAGGTTCTGTACGAAATCTTCCAGAAAGCGCGCAAGGATGGACTCGTTGGCCTCGAAGCGCACATCGAAGATCCCAAAGCGTCTGACATCTTTCAGAAATATCCCTCATTTCTGAACAATCATCACGCCGTCTCGCTGCTCTGCGATACGCTCAAGGTGTTGCTGACGGGTGCGGTTGAGGATCACAATCTCGCCGAAATCCTCGACCTGGATCTTGAGAAACATCACGCCGAGGCGATGAAGATTCCGCAGGCGGTTTCCGCAGTCAGCGATGCCATGCCGGGCTTTGGCATTGTCGCGGCTGTGCTTGGCGTCATCATCACCATGGGCTCGATTGGGGGTGAAGCAGCGGAGATCGGACAAAAGGTCGCTGCCGCGCTGGTCGGGACGTTCCTCGGCATTCTCCTTGCTTACGGATTGCTCAGCCCACTCGCTGCAGCAATTACGTCACGCATTCATGCGGAGAACGACTACATGCTGTGCATTCGCACCGCCCTGCTCTCGTTTGCGCGCGGCGATGCACCCATGACGGCCGTCGAGTTTGCACGCCGGAACGTAGAGCCGCACGAGCGGCCGAGCTTCGCGGAGCTGGAAGACCTCACGCGCAAGAAGGCGGCGTAGCACATGGCGGCGCGCGGAGGCAAGAAGATCATCATCGTCAAGAAGAAGGTTGCTTCACACGGCGGCCACCACGGTGGCTCATGGAAAGTGGCCTATGCCGATTTCGTGACGGCCATGATGGCGTTCTTCATGGTGATGTGGATTCTTGGCATGGACGATCGCACGAAGTCCGCCATCGAGGGGTATTTCTCCAATCCCGTTGGTTATCGAAAGGGATACGGCGCAGGCTCAAATCCGGTCGCGATTGGATCATCACCGACCAACATTCAACGCACGCCGCTTCGTCTGGTGGTGCGCGCCAACGAAGAACGGGCGTTCGAAGCCGCACGTCAGCGTATCATGACACGACTGCAAGCCAGTGATTCGTTGGCCAAGCTCAACGCCCAGGTCGAGGTGCAGGTCACGCGTGATGGGCTGCGCATCGAGCTGATCGAAAGTGGATCGGGCGACGTGTATTTCCCGCTTGGCTCCGCGGTCATCAAACCGGCGGTTGCCTTGGTGTTGCAAGTGGTGGGATCGGAACTGTCCACGCTCTCGCACCCGATTGTACTGGAAGGACACACCGACGCGGCGGCCTTCGGCAAGGACGCGACCTATACGAACTGGGAACTCAGTTCTGACCGCGCCAACGCCGCTCGGCGTGTGCTCGAGGCCACCGGTGTTGAGGAGGAGCGCTTGATCGAGGTGCGTGGTTACGCCGACAAGCGACTGCGTGTACCGAACGATCCCACCGCCGCGGCCAATCGCCGCATCTCGCTGTTGTTGCCGTTTACGAATGTGCCGGAGGGAGTGGTGGGCGACACGCCCATTGAAACGCCGGCACCGCCGGTGCCTCCGTCAGGGCCAGGCGCGGAGTAAGCGTTACGGCGTTGGACCAACCGACAGTCGTGACTCGGCCCACGTGACCGCCTCTACGTAGAGCTCACCCAGCGGCGTTGACTCCACGGTATTCAGTGCACTTACAACATCCCACGCCGCGTGCTCGTAGGCCTCCACAAGCGACAGCACGGACGCGTGCGGACCAACACCGTGCAACAACGCGTCGCGCACATCGGCGCTCACCGGTAGTCGGTCGAGCACTTCGGACATCGGCAATCCGAGCAGGTCATCAAACCGTGACAAGAGGCCCACCAGAAAGCGTGCCGACGGATCGCCCGTATCGTTCGCTACGGTGACTAACTCGCAAAATCGAGCGCGGACGAGCGCGTGCTTCACAGCTTCCTGCGCAATCGGATTCCGTGAGGCCACACCGGAGACCAGCAGAATCAGCAACCATCGCGACAACGCCGCACGACCAAGCAGTTGCACCGCATACGGAATCGACTCCACGTTGCGAAAGCCGAGACTGGCGGAGTTCACGATGCGCAGCAGTGCGTACGACAGTGAGGGATGCGAACCGAAGGCCTCATCGAGCGCGCGCTCACTCACTTCCGGGTCGCTTAACAATTGCAGCAGGTTGGCGATGGTCACCTGCTGCAGCGACAACGCGCGCCCCCCGAGTGTTTCGGGGCGACTGAAGTAGTAGCCCTGAAACAGACTGAATCCGAGCTTTACACAGAGCGTGCGCATGGCACCGGTTTCCACACGTTCGGCGAGCAATCGCAGATGCGGGTAGCGACGCAGCGGCGCGATAAACGCTGACAAACTGTGTGCGTCATGCCCCAGGACATCCACTTTTACGACGTGCGCAATCTCAAGTAGTGGTGCCCACGAGGCCTTGCCTTCATAGTCGTCGAGCGCCAGCGTGTACCCTGCGCGCACGGCGCGTTTGCAGGCATCAATGACGGCGTCGTCCGGACGAATCGTCTCCAACAACTCGAGTACCACTTCGCGCGGATCAAACACACGGTACAGATCCGCCACCAGATGCTCGCGTCCCAGATTCACCCAGGCCGGTGCCCCTGCGGTCAGGCGATCCAGACCAATCGAAACGATCGCGTGCAGCGCGGTATCGCTGCACATCGCGTCTACTGAAAAGCCGATCGCTGAGGTCGCCGACGGCGTCGCGCGAAACAACAGCTCGTACGCCACACACCGATTGCTTAGATCAAAAATCGGCTGCCGGGCAAGGCAGACGTCCTGAGCGGTCGGCGGCGGCGAGTCGTTCGCGGGGGCGAGAGGCAGTGGACCGGCGGTCACCAGGCGGAACCGGTTGGCGGAGTTCTGAGTAGTGGAGCACAACGGGTGGCGAGGTCATCGACCGTCGCCACGCGACCTCCTTGGGAGTATCGTCAGATGATGTCGGAATCCAATTATTCTTTCGCACGTTGTGCGTCCCGGTTTGGGCGAACCGTTCGCCTCACCACCGCGCTCGGTTTGGCGGCGGTGCTGGGCGCATGCGGACCGTCCGAGTCCAGTTCGGATGCGCTTGACGACGAGCTACGGCGCGACCTGAGCCTGGCCAGCGAGGCGAGCTCGTCTTTATCGATCGCATTCGGCGACACCGCTGCAGGTGAACCGGCCCCCACGGACGTTCCCGCGCCCCCGCCGGCCGCGTCTACTCCACGGCCGGCGC
>JBGTOG010000255.1:0-4037 GCA_041742675.1 Gemmatimonadaceae bacterium
GTTTTGATTTAATATCAGCCAATAATAATCGTTGCCAATTTTTAGAAATGGTATATACTTGTTTAGTATGAAAGTCTTCTTGAGTTATGCTTTACCGACTTATGACAGCGCACTTCCGGCGCGGCTGAGAGCAATCCCTGCGCGCTCGGATGCGGAACGGCGACCAGTTCAACGCCGGACCACCGATGCGTTGTGCGCTCCAGCACCTGGTGCATGACCTGCGCAGCCACTCGGCCAAGCGCGATGATGCGCACGAGGCCGCGGGCAGATGCGCGATCGAGATCGGACGTCAGTCGCGCGATATTGCTGGCTGATTCCAGCTCGGTGCGCGACGGCGCACGAAAGCGCACACCATCGGTGGTTGGGCAACGATCAAACGCGTTCCCAAGTGCGACACCGGAAACGTGTGGACGAAGCGCGTGGTCCGTGAACGCTTGGCCGTCCCAAGGCAGCGTGTGCACCGCAGGGGGCAGTACGCACGCGCCCGCCTGTACCAACGCGCGATACAGCGGCACACCAGCGCGATCGCCGAAAAACGGCACACCGCTCTTGTCCGCACCACGCGGACCAGGGGCCTCGCCAATGCAGAATACGCGCACCACACCGTCGTCCGGAAAGAGCGGTGCGACGGGTGTGCCACGTATGCGTGACGCGCGATTTGCTGTGGTCATGCGCCCACCTCACGTTCGAGAATCCATCCGCCCATGGGGTGCGCGATGGCCGTCCATCCGGCCGCGACACGCAGTGTGGCATCAGGCAAACGGACCGTCTGTGGTCCATGCAGCGTGATGTCGAGTGCCAGCCCGTCATCGGTGCCGTCGAACACGGTCGGCGGCGTGTTCGCTTCGTCTGCGCGTTGGGTTCGCGCTTCACGACGTGCCTGCAGCGGCCACCACGCACCATCGCGCACGGCGCGCACACTGACCACCTCCGCGAGCCGCTCCATGACAAAGCCGAACTGTGCCTCGTGGAGTGCGGCGAAGCGGCGTACGAGGGCGTCGAGCGTGTCCTCAGTAGTGAAGGGAACATCCAGTTGATGGCCCTGCCCTGCGTAACGCATGCTGGCCCACGTGCGGAGGCTGGAGTTCGCATCGTGCGATCCGTTTGCAGTCAGCGGCTGCACCAAGGGGGTGTTCGCGGGATTCGCCGTCACCAACGCCACCGCACGATGTCGCGCCTCATGCAGCTCGTGCGCGTCCAACATGTCAGTGCGCCGCATGACACTCACCAGCGCGTCGCGGCGCTCCGGCGCCAGCGCCAGTCCGAGCGCACTCAGCACTCCTGCCCACGGCGGCACGATGATCTGTCGCATGCCAAGCGCCTCAGCCAATCCGCACGCATGCAGCGGACCACCACCACCAAAGGCCACCAGCGTCATGTCACGCGGGTCAAGCCCGCGTTCCACACTCACGCGCCGGAGTGCTCGCGCCATTGTCGCGTCGGCGGTCGCAATGAGCGCCTCGGCGCACTGCGCCACCGTGCGGTCGAGTGATGCCGCCAGCGACTGCATGGCGCGCTCTGCGAGGTCCGCGCGAATCGACACCGCGCCACCCCACTCGCCTTCGGCGATATGACCCATCACGACGTGCGCATCGGTCACCGTGGCGCGTGTTCCGCCCCGACCATAGCAGGCGGGTCCGGGTACGGCGCCAGCGCTCGCAGGTCCCGCGTGCAGCGCGCCGCCATCGTCGACGCGCCCAACGCTTCCGCCACCGGCCGCCACCGTCTCCACGAGCACACGCGGCAGGGCAATCGGAATGCCATCCAGCGACCCACCACGCTCAACCAGCGGTTCACCCTGCACGATGAGCCCGACATCCGCTGAGGTGCCGCCCACATCGATCGTAAGCGCCTGTTGCACGTTGAGCAGGCGACACCATGCCGCAGCGGCCGTCACACCACCAGCCGGCCCTGAGAGCGCGAGAGAGGCGGCGTGATCACTGGCCTCGTGTGCAGTCAACGTGCCGCCCGCCGATGTCATGACGCGCGGTTCCGGATGCCCACTCGTTTGCAACGCAGCAGAGAGCGCGCGCATATACTGGCGAACGGCCGGTCGCGCGTACGCTTCAACTACCGTGGTGGCCGTGCGTTCGTACTCCCGAATCTCGGGCAATACGTCGTGTGATGTCGCCACGATCGCGTGTGGCATGGCCGCGAGCAGCGCATCACGAAGACGGATTTCGTGATCGGCGAACACATGACTGTGCAGCAACGCCACCGCGAACGTCTGCGCACCGCTGGCGCGCGCCAGGTCCACCACGCGCTGCAGTTCATCGTCTGACAGCGGAGTGAGGATTTCAACACCAACCGGTGACGGCAAGCGCGCACCGTCTGCAAACCACTGCGGCGCGACACGTTCCTGCACCGCGATGACATCGCCTGAACGCACCAAGGGCGCGCTGTGATGCCGCGTGAGGTCGTAGAGTGACGCGCGATCCTGTCGGCGAAGCCAGAGCAGATCGCCAAACCCCGCGGTGGCCAGCAATACCACGCGCGTGCCAGCGCGTTCCAGCAGCAGATTGGTCACGACCGTGGTGCCGTGCACAAAGCGCGCGACTGCTGTGGCATCGAGTTCCGCCGCGGTGATGGCTTCCATCACGCCAATTGCACGATCTCCGGGCGTCGTCATCACTTTGCACGTGTGCACCGCGCCACTCGCGTGCACCGCGACGAGATCGGTGAAGGTGCCGCCTACATCCACACCCACACTGCGGGCCTGCGGCTTGGAGACCACGTTCACCACACGATCGCGCATCCCCAACGCTACGCAGCGACCGCGAGCGCCCGTTTGGATGCTTCAGGCGGTGACGTTGGTCGCATGGTGAGCGCCAGCACGGCCAGCAGCGCGACATGCACCGGCACGGTCACGACCAGCACCAGCAGCGACGATTGCTGCAGCACCGTGAGCTGCAGCAGCAGCCCAAGGACGGAAAGCGCGGCCGCCAGCAGTGCAAACTTCGCGAAGAGTCGTGAGGCGCGTGACGTACCACCCGCCAACGGTGCCAGAACGGCGGCAATGAGCAGCAGCGGATGTACCTGAAAGAGTGTACCGTTGCTGCCCATGTACGGTGCGTGTTTCGTGACCGTGCCGGCCAGCAGCAACGCGGTGCCGAGCAGTCCGCCGAACAGATACCACACGGTCGCGAACACCCGCAGGGCGATCAGCGCCGGTCGACTGCCCTGCGCACGCGACCATCCGAGTGCAAAGAGTGCACCGCTCAGCAGCGCACCAATCACGAGTGCAGCGAATCCACGAAACGGAGCGCGCGGTGGCAGCGGCGCGCGCGCGGCCTGGTACAGCACGGTGTCGTGCGCGACCAGCGAACGGGTAGCACCTGCGCTGTCCGGTACGGTGATGGTGGTGAGATGATCGGCCAGGTGACCCGGCAAAAACGCTTCGTGCCAACGGGTGAGCGGCTTGTCGGCATTGCGTCCAAGCGCCACATGGATGCCGGCAAACGGCGGCCAGTCGCCATCGGTCACGCGCGCGGTTTCATCACGCCACGTAGTGGGCTCGTCAGGTACATTCGCCAGCGCCGAAGCCAACGACCCGCCAAGCACGCGATCAATCGCATCACGCAGTCGCGTCGAGCAGTTGTCGAGATAGTAGTCGTAGCGGTAGAACGCATTTTCGCCCGTCGCATTCCACGCGACGTACTCCGCCAGCGCTGCCCGTTGCACGGCGCCAAGGGCCAGCACCTGCCGACGGGTGGTGCGATCAACACGCACGTACTCCTGCAGCAGCGCGTCCGTGGGTATGGCCGCCACCCAGTACCGCGTGTCGCCGGTCAGAAATCGCGTGAGGAAGTTCGGCTGGTCAAAATCGAACATGCCCCAGTTGTACGCGAGGCTCTCGCCCGTACTGGTGTCGGTGACAACCAGTGCGTTGTGCCCGAACCGTTCCCACAGCACTTCACCATTGCCGAACGTGAGCACGGCGATCTCAAGACGGGCACCGCGTTCAGCGCGCGCCGCATCGAGTGCGGCATCAACGCCGGGCACCGGCGGCTGTGCGATGATGTGCCCACCGGGCCACA
>JBGTOG010000267.1:0-5827 GCA_041742675.1 Gemmatimonadaceae bacterium
GTCATCCTGCTCGGCTGGATCGGCGTGCAGCTCGCCATGCTCGGTTACGTCTCCTGGCTGCAACCCGCCGTGCTACTGGCCGCGCTCGCCAACCTCGCCCTCGCGTGGGGGCTGCCCCGCCACGGGCGCGCCGCCGCATAAACACGCGTGCTGCCGAGGCGCACGAAGATGTATCGCCGGTCGCGCCCGCGAACTCCTGGAATACCGTCGCGCCCGCTCGCGAAACGCCGCACCACGATCACACGTAGGGTATAAATGTGCCCTACGGGTGTACCACAATAGCCCGCCGCACCGCCCCACCGCTGTTCCCCACCACATGAGTTCACCACGATGACGAATCGCCGCGATTTTCTCCGGCATTCCGGCGTCGCTGTCGGCACCTCGATGCTCGCTGGCAGCGCCCTGACCGCCCTGCCGCGCATACTGTCCGCCGCCGGTCCAGCGCCCAACAGCCGAGCGATTGACGCCTTTAGCGATATTCCCGGCGTGAAGGAGATGATGGCGTCGGCGCTGGCCGCAGCGAAGGCCGCTGGCGCGACGTACGCCGATGTGCGCTGCAGTCGTCAGCAGCAGAACTTTGTGCAGACGCGTGAAGCGCAGATCCTCAACATCGTTGATACCGACACCATCGGCATCGGTGTGCGCGTGCTCGTGGACGGCACATGGGGTTTTGCCGGCACGCGCGTGCTCACCAACGACGGCGCTGCTGCAGCGGCGCGCGAAGCAGCGGCCATTGCACGTGCGTCACGCATCGGTCGCACCGACGCCGTGGAGTGGCTGCCGACACCGGCCGTCACGGGAACGTGGAAGAGCGCCTTCACCACCGATCCGTGGGATGTGCCGCTCGAACAGAAGGCCGACCTCTTGCTTGCAGCCAACGCGGCCGCGATGAAACACAAGAACGTGAAGTACTGCTTCAGCGGTCTGTTTTTTGTGAAGGACGAACGTCACTACGCCAACAGCGATGGTGCGCTCACGCAGCAGGATGTGATCCGTTCGTGGCCGCTCATGCAGATCACCGCGATCTCTGACGATTTCACCGACTTCCAGAATCGCGGCAATGTCGTTGCGCCAATGGCGCACGGATGGGAGTACGTGCTGCGCAGTGATCTTGCGGGCAACGCGATGCAGTGGGGCGAAGAAGCGGCCGCAAAGCTCGGTGCGAAGCCGGTGGAAGTAGGTCGCTACGACCTCGTGCTCGATCCGGGCAACATGTGGCTCACCATTCACGAAAGCATCGGCCATCCCACGGAGCTCGATCGCGCGATGGGCTTCGAGGCCAACTACGCCGGCACGAGTTTCATTGCGCCGCCTGAAAAGATGCTGGGCACGCTCAAGTATGGTCCGTCCATGCTCAACGTGCAGGGCGATCGCTCGCAGGTGGGCGGCTTGTCCACCATCGGCTGGGATGATGACGGCGTCAAACCCGATGAGTTCCTGATCGTGAAGAACGGCATGTTCAACGATTATCAGACCACGCGCGAACAGGCGCCGTGGTTGCGCTGGTGGTACGAAAAGAATGGCGTTCCTGTGCGCTCGCACGGCTGCTCCTATGCGCAAGGCTGGGACAACGTGCAGTTCCAGCGCATGCCGAATGTGAGCGTGATGCCGGGCGAGCAGGACCTGAGCATAGATGATCTGATCGCCGCAACCGATCGTGGCATTCTCATCATCGGCGACGGCAGTTTTTCCATCGATCAGCAGCGCTACAACGCACAGTTCGGTGGACAGGTGTTCCGTGAAATTCGCGGCGGCAAGGTGGTGGGCGAACTCAAGGACGTGGCCTATCAGATTCGCACACCCGATTTCTGGAACTCACTCGACATGCTTGGCGGCAAGTCGAGCTATCAGCTCGGTGGCAGTTTCTTCGACGGCAAGGGTCAGCCGCCACAGGTGAACGCCGTCAGTCACGGGTCTCCCCCGGCGCGGTTCCGCAACGTCAACGTGATCAACACCGGGAGGAAAGGCTGATGCCGACACGTCCCACAAACGCGCCCGGGCACAATGCGCTCACGCGCCGCGACCTGCTGCTCGGACCCGCAGACGCATTCCGTCGCGGTGTGCCGCTGTACGATGCAGCCAACGATGCCATCGTCACGCGTGAACAGGCGCAGGACATCGTGGAGCAGGCCGTGCGCCTGTCAAAGGCAGATGGTATCGATGTGCAGATCAATACGTACTACAACGGCAACGTGCGCTTTGCCGCGAACCAAGTTTCAACCAGCGGCGCAACGACCGATGCACAACTCGCAGTGCAGAGCAGCTTCGGTCCCAAGCACGCGGTCGTCACATCGAACGACCTGTCGCCCGAAGCCATCAAGCGAGCGGTGGAAGCAAGCGAGCGCATGGCGCGTCTCGCACCCGATGATCCAGAAGCGATGCCACCGCTCGGCGCGCAGACGTACACGCCAGTCAACTCGTATTTCGAAAGCACCGCCGAGCTCACGCCGGAGGCCCGTGCGCGCGCGTGTCTTGTGGCACTCGAGATGGCGCGTGCGGCGGGTGATCTCAAGGCCGCCGGATATCTCGTGGCCGGCATGGGTGCGAGTGCGATCGGCAACAAGGCCGGCATGTTTGCGTATCAGCGCACCACCAGTGCGAACTATTCACTCACCGTGCGTTCTGACGACGGCACCGGCTCCGGCTGGGCGGCCGCCGATCATCCCGACTGGTCGCAGCTTGATGCACAACGTGTTGCGCAGCGTGCAACGGACAAGGCCAAGGCATCGCAGAATCCTGTGGCGATCGAGCCCGGTCGTTACACCGTGATTCTCGAGCCGCAGGCTGTGGGTGATCTGGTGCAGCTGCTCGCCGGTTATGCCGACGCGCGCAGCGCCGACGAAGGACGCAGTCCGTTCGTGAAGGAAGGGGGTGGCAACAAGGTGGGCGAAAAGGTCGTTGACGAGCGCGTCACCATCTTCTCCGATCCGTCAGACCCGCAGCTGCTCGGCCAGCCGTACGATGGTGAAGGCATGCCGATCGGACGACAGGTGTGGATCGAGAATGGTGTGCTCAAGCAGCTCATCTATTCACGCTTCTGGGCGAAGACGCAGGGCAAGCAGCCCACCGGTGGTCCCACCACGTTCAAGATGGCCGGCGGCACGCAGAGCATCGACGAACTCGTGGCCGGCACGGAGCGTGGCATTCTTGTCACGCGTCTGTGGTATCTGCGCGAGGTGGATCCGCGCACGGTGCTGTACACCGGGCTCACGCGCGACGGCACGTTCCTCGTGGAGAACGGCAAGGTCACCAAGTCGCTGCGCAACTTCCGCTTCAACGAATCGCCGCTGTTCATGCTGAACAACATCGAGGCGCTGGGTCAGGCCGAGCGTCTGGCCGGTACGGAAGCGGGCGGCAGTGTGGCCATGCCCAGCATTCGCGCGCGGGACTTCAACTTCACGTCGTTGTCGGAGGCGGTGTAGGCGACCGCATGAGACCTGGCCTGCGGAGGCACGCGAAGTCCGCTAACTTTCAGGGACTACCTTTCACTGCTCTTATGCTCACTGCCGATCTGCTGCAGCGAATCACAATACGCCCCGATCAATGCGGCGGCCGTCCGTGTATCCGCGGAATGCGTATTCGTGTGATCGATGTGTTGGAGTTGCTCGCGGCGGGCGAATCCCGAGAGCAGATCCTTCAGGATTATCCGTATCTGGAGGCGGATGACATCACTGCCAGCCTGTTGTACGCGGCGCGCCGAATGGATCACCCCAACGTCGCTGCGTAGCGCGTGGCTGACAGGGCGGCACTAGAGGTCTGGGTCGACGCGCAGCTCCCGCCAGTGCTGGCGCGCTGGCTTGGTGAGAGCGACGAGATCACGTTTCGCCATGTGGCAGACGTCGAAATGCTCACCTCCTCCGACGTCGCCATTTTCGAAGCCGCGCGCAACAACGGTGTGCAGGTCATCGTTACCAAGGATGAAGATTTTCTCAACCTGCTTGACCGGTTCGGACCGCCACCGCAGGTCGTATGGGTTACGTGCGGCAATGTCCGCAATGCTGAGCTTCGCAGCATCGTGATGTCGGCGTGGCAAAGGTGCTGGACCTACTGCGAGCAGGCGAGCAGCTGATCGAAATCGGACGGCAAGTCTAGCTCTCGACCGCGGCCCTCCCCCGCACGGGTTGTGCGTTACTCGCCGTTCAGTAAATCGCCCACACTCCCGGCGTAACCAGCTCCACCGAGTGTCCGTCAGGATCGCGCACATACACGCTCTCACCACCGCGCGGCCACTGTACTCGGCTCTCGATGGTCACACCGGCCTCTTCCAGTCGTCGCAGCCATGCCGGCACGGCATCACGCGCGATGGCGAAGGCCAGGTGCTGGTTGCCGTGCGCACCGTGACCGGGCACCACGCCGCCTTCCGTGGGTAACGCGTCTTCAGTGGCGCCACGTTGGAACAGCAGCAGCACGCTCTCACCAGCGACGCTCATGGCAATAAGGCGCGGCGTCTCCAGCAACACCGTGCACCCAATGACATCGGCGTAGAAACGTGACGCGCGTGTCAGGTCGTTAACGTACAACGCCGTCTCGACAATGCGTTCGACGCGCGCGTTCACGGCACCGTGACCACCGTATCACGCACCACTTCGGTGGACCACCCCGTGTTCACATACCGGTGTTCGACGCGCACACGCTGTGATCCTGACGACCACGGCGTGGCAAACCGGTAGGCAAAGCTGCCGAGTACCGTGACGCAGTTGCCTCCCGTGGAGGTCGCCTCGACCACAACCGTGAGAGCGTCGTCGCGGCGTTCCCCGAAGGCGCGCAACCGCTGACACGGATCGGGCGTGGAGATGATGCCGAGCACGATCAGCTCGCCGCTGTTCACCTGGATCGCCGGCGGCGCGCTGACTCCGGCGGGCGCCGAGTCGGAGCCTGCCACGGCAATGCTCGTGGTGGCAGGCGTCTGTTCCATCGGGCTGCGAGATTGTGCGCAGGCGGTGCCAAGCATCGCCATGACCAGCGCAGTTACCACAGCCGCTGCGTGCACTGAACCACTTTGCATACCTCCCCCTCGTTGACAAGTTGGTCGCCAAGCGCAGGTGTCCGAGCCCGCCTGTCAAAGTATGCGCACAATATTCTTCCCCCGCGACCGTCCACTCTGCTGATACGCGACCGCCTCGCGCAACGCCGATGCGGCAAACTCGCGGTCCAACACCGACCGAAGTTTTCCCTGCATGACCAGCGCAGCCAGGTATTCGAGATCCTTCTGCGTGGTCTCGGCCATCAGACTCTCGAACGTTGGCTCCACGAACCAGCCGTAGATAATCGCGCCTACGAGCGATCGTATCGGCCCCAGCCAGCGATCGGCGTCCGGACCGCCCACCACCACCACTCGGCCGTTCGGCACCAGCGCGCGACGCAAGGCCGACGGCGCATGATTGCCCACGTTGTCGATGATGACGTCGTACAGCACCGTGCCGGTGGTGAAATCTTCCGTCGTGTAGTCAATGGTGGCGTCAGCGCCGAGCGATTGCACCAGCGCCACATTCCGGGTACTCGCGACACCGGTGACGTGTGCACCAAGCGACTTGGCGATCTGTACGGCGTATGTGCCCACGCCTCCTGACGCGCCATTCACGAGCACACGCTCTCCACTCGTGACGCGACCCACATCACGCACCGCTTGCAATGCGGTGGTCGCCGCAACCGGAATGGCCGCCGCTTGTGCCAGGCTCATTGAATCCGGCACGCGTGCGATGGAGCCGTTTTCACGCACCGTGACATACTCGCCAAACGCACCGGTGCTGGCGCCGAATACCGAGTCCCCTGCGGCGAATCGCGTCACCTTCGCACCGACAACTTCGACCACGCCCGCGAAATCCTG
>JBGTOG010000305.1:0-13048 GCA_041742675.1 Gemmatimonadaceae bacterium
CCGGCGCTGGCGTGAGTGCGCCGTGAACGCGATTCATCCCTCCGCTCCATATCACGCTCCTTTGCGCATGCGCTTCTCGCATCTTGTTCGACCCTTTTCGCGGCTGTTGGGCGCGCTTCTCATGGCAGCGATGCTGGGCACGCTGACACAAGTGGTGTTGCACGCGTCGGCCGCGACCGTGCCCCCCTCCGGGCCATCGGAGCTGCCGTTGGAGTCCACCGACAAGGACTCCATCAACATGCGCAAGGATCTGCAGAAGCGAATCACACGCTTTCACCGCACCTGGCGCGATGCGTGGCTCAAGTCGATGATTGATCGTGGCATGGTCAACATCAACATCCCCATGACCATCAACGACTACAGCTTCCGCAACTTCACGCCGGAGGTGAAGCGGTATCAGTCGCTGCTGTGCAACGCCGGTTGGATTGGTGAGGGTGGCATGGCCGGCGCCGAGGGCGTGCTGTCCGGCACCGCGTTTCGAGCGCCATCGAATCCTTCGACGAGCGGGCGGCCTGGTGCCACGGAACGCATGGTGGCCGCCGCGATGGCAAGCACGGAAACGCCAGACGGTGAGATGGCCACCCCGATCTCGGGCGGTTTCAACTTCGCTGAAGGCATGGAGGTCGTGCGTCGAATTCGCGGCGAGCGCAACAAGGGTCAGGTGTGTCCGCTGTGGATTGCTGACGAAGAAACCATTCCGCTCGACGAAGGCGAGCGACTTGATCTTGCGTTGCCCGTAGCGACACGCCCGCGCATCCGTCGTTCGCGCGACACCATCATCAACAAACTGACCGAAGCGATGGCGCGCTTCCCGGGCGACGCGTGGGTCGCCGGACAGCGCGTGCGGTTTCTCGTCGACAACTACGATCTGGACGCTGCGGTGCTTGCCGCAAGTGAGTGCACGGTGAGCGAATCGCTGTGTGCATCGCTGCAGGGGTTGGCGTATGAACAGCGCGGTGACCTGCTCGCGGCTGACAGTGCGTTTCGCCGCGGCGTGGCGGCTGAGTTTTCCAGTTCTGCTGCCGCAGCGTGTGTGGACACCACGGCGTTTGTCCTCATCGCCACCGGTCCAAGGCGCGACGCGCATAAACAGTCCTGCGCCCGGCAACAAGAACTTGTCGAGAGACTCTGGTGGCTCTCCGATCCGCTGTGGAGTGTGCCCGGCAACGAGCGCTTTGTGCTGCACTATTCGCGTCGTACGAGCCTCGCACTCCGTGCGGCGTTTGATGAAGACGAACGCTACATCTGGCGTCCGATCGCCGGCGGTGAGGCATTGCAGGAGGCCATCATGCGCTACGGGTGGCCCACGCATACGTACTGGGGCGGCTATCAAATGGACTCCGCGCTCGACGTCGCGCGGCAGAGCCAGATGATGCAGCCGGAAGCGCCGTATACATCCAAGGAATACGCACCGGATCGTGTCGCGCTTGTCCCGGCATTCCGTGCCATCGAAAATCCGTTTGACGCCGAGGCCAGCGACTGGCCGATGGAGCGGCCGGACAGTGTCAATCTGAACTCCTGGTGGCCCGTGGAACATCAGGCGTTCCGCACGCGCATTGCCACACTTGCTGAAGGGCAGACCATGCTGCTCCGCCGCGATACAGCCGTGCTGTATGGGGTCGCGATTGATGACCCGATCCACCAAATGGAGCCTGGGTTGCCGGTGCTTCCACGCGCGTATCTGATGGCGAGCACCTCGCCAGCAGCGGTGCACACCGTGGTCGACACGACACTGCCCTTCGGACGGTCGCTCCGACTGAGCGGATTGCTCGCGCCTGAGCCGCAGGTCCTTAGCCTCGAGATTCCAGGGCGGTCGGCTACGGAGATTGCCCATCGCCGCCGATTCGGTGTGACGCCCCCCCCGTCGCTCGCACAGATGGCCGACAACGATCTCGCGCTGTCGGATCCGGTCTTCGTGTTGTTGCCACGTCGAGGCGCCGCCGCCCCCACGGATCCAGCGGTCGTCCAGCAAACCATGGTCGGTTCACTGCAGGTTCCGCGCAGTGTGCCGTTCGCGCTGTACTGGGAGAGCTACGGTTTTGTACCGGGCGATTCCGTCGACGTGGAGGTGCGCATCGCACGCCGCGAAGAAACCAGCGCATTGCGGCGGCTCGGCGCCGCACTTGGCGTGGCGGATGCACAGCGCGACAGCATCAGCATCAAGTGGAGTGAGCCCGATCCCGGTCGTGCTGCTCGCGTATTGGAAGCGCGCATTGCCACGGTCTCACGTGCCATCGCCGTTGATCTGCGCAATCTCGTACCTGGCAACTACATCTTTCGCGTCGAGATGACACGCCCCGATGGACGAAGTGCCAGCGGCGAGCGCCGGATTACGATTCTGGAGTAACGCGCGTCCCGACTGCCTGACGCTCGCCCGTTGCCTGCTCGTAACGCGCCGAACTCGCATCAGCCGCCGCGTAGAGATCCACCATCGGCGCGGGGTATCCTGCGCTGGCGGCTGTGTCAGTCTCAAACGCGGTCCAGCGATCCGGCCGATAAATACGCGCGTCAGCCACACTCGACAACTCCGGCACCCAATACTGCGCAAACGCTCCAGCAGGATCGTAGCGTTCACCTTGTGACTGCACATTGAAGAACCGAAAACCGCGCGCATCGTTGCCCACTCCCGCTACGTACGCCCAGTTGCCCCAGTTGCTTCCCACGTCGTAGTCCACCAGCAGCGACTCGAACCACCGTGCCCCCTCACGCCAGTCAATGCCAAGCACACGCGTAAGAAAGCTGGCAACGTTCTGACGGGCGCGGTTGCTCGTGTATCCCGTGGCCGACAGCTCGCGCATTGCCGCGTCCACCAGCGGGAAGCCGGTCTCGCCGTGAGTCCATCGCGCAAAATCCTCGCGTGCCGCCGCGTCATCGAGCGTGCGCCATGGGTAACGCAGCCCTTGCAGACCACTCGCCGCAAACAGCCGACGCCCCCACCGTGCGGCCACCCAGTAGAAATAATCCCGCCAGTGCAGCTCAAAGATCAGCCACTGCGTGTCTTCGTTCCGCACGCGCTCCCGTTCGTATCGCTGCACCTCGGCATGCACTTCACGCGCCGACAGGCATCCCAGGGCCAGCCATGGCGACAACCGACTGGAATCGTCCGGCGCGAGCATGCCGTTGCGCGTGCGCTTGTAGCGGCGAAGCGCGTCGTGCTCCCAGATCCACGTCGTGAGTCGTTTCTGACCGGCGGTTGTGCCACCGACAAAATGAAACGGCGCGGATCGGTTGCCAGATGCCTCGTCGAAGCCCAGCTCGGCGAGCGATGGAATATGGCCCGGTTCCACCTGCGCGCAGTGCAGCTGTGTCGGTGCCGGCAGCGGCGCGCGAATGTCCGCGCGACGCTCCACGATGTTGCGGTACTTTGAAAACGTGTCCGGCAACGCAGCAACAGCAAACGGCAGGTCGTCGGCGTGCAGCATGGAGTGCCCGGCAAACGTGCGGATAACCACGCCCTGCGCATGCAGTCGTTCCGCAACCCGTCGCTCGTCGTCACGTTCCTCCGGCGCCACCAGGCCGTGCACGTACACCGCCTGGGCTCCGCACAACTCGGCGAGTTCGCCAACGACGTGTTCAGGCTCGCCTACGCGAACCACCAGATCACCGCCAATCGCACATGATGATCGGCGCAAATCGGTCAGCGACTCAAGAAGAAACTGTGCGCGAAACACACCGGTACGTGGCACACCGTTCGCTTGCGCCTCGAACTGCCGCGGATCAAGACAGTACACCAGCACAACGGGGCGCCCGGACTCAACGGCCGCGAGCAATGGCTCGTGATCATGCAATCGCAGATCGGTGCGCAGCCAGACAATGATCGCATTCCCTGATGACGTTCGCTCGGCCTCGCCGAGCGCGCCTGCGGCTTCGTGTGGTGGAATCGAAAAGTGGCTCATTGACGAATCAACGCCCGCGAACACTCCACGTTCCGCAGCAGAGCCAACGATTTTTTTCCAGCCAGCCACCCCCGCGTGAAGCCAGTCCGCTACGCCGGAGTCCCGTCCAGCCGCACGTCGATCGCTCTCCACTTTCCCTGTCGGAAACGCCACGCACTAAGCACACAGCGTGTTACGTGTCCGGCAAGAATGGCGATCCAGATGTGGTGCGGTTCCAGCGTACCAAGGCGCTGCATTACAAAACAGATGCCAAGCGGCAGCACGACTTGTGAGACGATCGAAATATAGAGTGGGCTCTTGGTATCACCCGTCCCCTGCAAGCCACCGGTGTACACGAGCGCCACAGCGATAAACACACCCGAAACACTCAGGTATCGCAGCAACTGCACGCCAAGTTCCACCACGACCGGATCATCCATGCCGAACGCACCCAGCAGCACGCGAGGAATGAACAGGTAGAGCAAGCCAATGCAGGCGGCACCAAGCAACGCGATGCGCGCCGCCATATGGGTCGCCTCCGCCGCACGATTCGCTTGCCCCGCCCCAAGATTCTGGCCAGCAACCGTCGCCACGGCGCCCATCAGTCCAATCGATGTCCAGGTCACCAGACTGAACAGCTCTGTGTACGCGACGGCATATGCCGCTTGTGCCTGTGCACTGAGCGCGAGTGATCCGATAAAGCCGAGCAGCAGCACACCGCCAACATTCATCGCGATGCCCTGAATCCCCGCGGGCAATCCAAAGCGAAAGAGTGCACGAATTACTTCCCAATCGGGACCCCACGGGCCACCGCTCGGAAACCGCACCACCCACGAGCCGCGCGCGAGCGCAAAGAGCGCGTACACGGCGACGCTCCCCGTGGCGATGACTGTACCCATCGCGGCACCGGTTGTACCAAACGCGGGTATCGGCCCAAGACCGCGAATGAACACCACGTTCAGACAGATGTTCAGCACGGTGACCGCCGCGCCGATGCGCAGTGGCGTTCGGGCGTCACCAGCCGAACGCAGTGCGCCACCGAGCATGAAAAAAATCAGCATGCCGAAGCTGAAGCCGAACATGATGCGCAAGTACGGGAGCGCTTCCATCTGTACTTCGGGCGCTGCATTCACCACGCCAAGCAATGTTGGTGCGAGCACGTAACCGGCGGGCGCGAGCACGAAAACCGAGAGTGCCACCGCCGCAAGGAATGCCTGATACACGGTGCGATTGACCTTCTCGCTGTCCCCCGCGCCGGCGAAACGCGCTACCAGCACACTCATCCCGGTGAACAGCGACGAGATGAACACCACGACCACAATGAAGAGCTGCAGACTGACGCCAATCGCCGCGTTGCCCGTGTAGCCCACGTAGTGCCCTACCATGGCGTGATCAACCACGCCCTGCAATCCGCCAATGATGTTCTGCAGCATCGTCGGCCACGCGATGCGCCAGACCGCAGGCAACAGCGGGCCCTCGACAATGGATCGGTCAAACGCCGGCTTCGCCTTCACTTGTGGAGTTGCCGGTCGAGCCACCGTACTCATCTCTTCTCGCGATTGGGGCGAGTCAACGACGCATCGCATTCATCTGCGCAGGGAGGTAACAGAGAATCCGGTGCCAAAGCTACTCGACATTCATCGTGCGGGCGTCAGTGAATTCGACTCGTAAAAGCAGCTCCCGAACATAAACCGCACATTGTTGTTCAGGCGACTCGCCTGTCCGCGCCCCTGTCATTCGGAGCAGCAACGCGCAACTATACGGTTGGCCGCCTTCCCAAACACACCACTAACGACGACACCGCTATGCGCTGGACGCCCGGACACCGCAGTTCAAATGTGGAAGATCGCCGCGGCGCCCGCAGCGGCGGCTCTGGTGGGGGCGGCGGTATGCGGGTGGGAATCGGCGGAATCGTGGTGTTACTGGTACTCAGCCTCGTCTTCAAGCGCGATTTTCTGAGTCTCGCTCGCGATGAAGGTGCAGTCTCCGGGTCCAACTTCGATGCACTTGGAGCGCCACCCAGAAACGTCTCCGCGGCCGAAGACAGCCTGATGCAGTTCGTGTCATTCGTGCTCGACGACGCGCAGACCAACTGGACGCGCATCTTCGCGGAACGGGGCGAGCGCTATTCGCTAAGCACATTGGTGCTATATCGCGATGCGACGCCCACGGCCTGCGGATTGGGCCAGACGGCGTCGGGTCCGTTTTACTGCCCGGCCGATGGGATGGTCTACATCGATCTCGACTTCTTTGAGGACCTGCATCGCCGCTACGGCGCGGCCGGAGACTTTGCGCAGGCCTATGTAGTGGCGCACGAAATCGGCCATCACATCCAGACCATCACGGGCATCTCGAAGGAAGTACGACAGCTACAGCAGGCAAATCCATCAGCCGCCAATCCGCTGTCGGTGCGCCTCGAACTGCAAGCTGATTGTTACGCCGGCGTGTGGGCACACTCGGCGGCGCAACGCAACCTGCTGCACGAGGGTGACGTGGAAGAGGGACTCGCAGCAGCCGCTGCCGTTGGCGATGATCGGTTGCAAAAAGCCGCTGGCCGAAAGACGTCGCCGGAGAGTTTCACGCACGGTACATCAGCTCAGCGCATGCAGTGGTTTCGGCGCGGATTGTCCTCAGGACGCGTTGATCTGTGCAATACGTTCGAGGACGTGCGCTAATCGGCGCTGCGTCGTATCGCGAGTCTCTCGGCAGGTTCGAGTGACCCGTCGTTGAGATACGGGCCACGAGCCGTACAGGCGAATCAGAACGGCGAAGGCTCCGGAGGTCGGACGGATTCCGCTCGCAGGTAGACGTCTCCTACCAGTGATTCGAGTCGCTCGCCACCCGCAACCAATCCCACGGTAATCGAGTGCACCACGAGCAGGCACGGATTGCCACGTTCGTCGTCAAAAGTGAGTTCGAACGGACGAGCGGGGCGCCTCGTACCGGCAGCAAACGAACGTAGTAGTTCAGCCGACGGGATGATCGCGACGCGAGCGCCGTTCACAAACACCTCCGGTGCTGTGCGCGTCGAATTCCAGCGAACACTCGGGCCAATCGCCGATGTGTCTTCCGGCATCCGGTACCAGACCTGAACAGGCATCTGCAACGCGTATCCCGCGATGTTTACGTCGCGCGGCTCGTAGGTGAACACTCGCCTCTGTCCGGCGTTGGCCCCTCGCGGCTGATCGCGGTCAGGCACTCCCAGGCGTCGCATGGCTTCATTCGTGCGCCGCAGGGCACTCAGTTGTTCAGCGTCCACAACCATTCGAGGACCTCCGGTACGCGGCAATCCGTCCGGCGTCTCCACTGAGGCCACGAGCCGTGAAACCACTGCGGAATCCACCTCCGCCAGCAGCGGCCACGGCAACGAACGTGTACCGTGTCGGCTGTACATGTAGTTCAGTCCGTTGCGCAGCGCGGTACGCTGGTCGCCCGACAGTGCTCCCGTTGCCACCACCAGCGAATCGCCGACCAGCAGGTTCGCCTCACGAAGCACAACCTCAATCCGCTCCATTTGACTGTTGCGCGACAGCGTCGCGAGGCTCAGCGGGCCGACAAGCGTTGCGACCGCGACGACCGCGAGCGAGGCCGGCACAACCACGATGTTGCGTGACCGCGTGACAAGATAGAACAGCGCAACACCAGCAAACCACACAGACAGCGCAAACAATGCCACGCGCGGCTCGGTGAGTCCGTACTGCGCAATGCGCTGCGACAACGCCGCCAGCAGCATGCCAATCGCCGGCACAATCGCGAAAAAGAACCCGCGCGAAAACGGTCGCACCCAGCGAAACGCAGTGCCGTGCGCCTCGCGCCCGATGAGCGGCTGCAGCAGCAGCCAGCACAACATGCCCACCGCACTCACCGACGAGACGAGCCATCCAATCCAGCCGCTGGGCCACTCACGAGTGATCCGTACCTTACCGAGATACGCGGTGAGAATGCACAGGTACACCACAACGATCGGCACCAGTAGATACTGCACGAAGTAGCGCAGCGAACGCGGATAGTCATCATCACGCTCGAATGTGTGCAGCGATACTGGCAGTCCCGCCGCAAAGAACCACACGCTGAAACCGAGCGATACCACGAACCACAGTTGGCCATAACGATGTGGCTCTGCCTTAACCCCGAACAACACATCCAGCGCTCCAATCGCCAGCGCCAAAGCAGCGAACAGCACCACCGCCCACACGCCAGTGGTCATTGCACGTATCAGGAGCGTCTTGTTGTACTGCCAGAACCCCTGCCGTGCGCCGCTGCCCAGCCATGGCAACACGGATGCGGTCAGGTGAAAGATCAGCGCGAGCTGCAGGAATCGAACGATCAGTTGAACGTCGGGCCACGATGGCCAGCGCCACGCAATGATCGAGAGTGGCACTAAGCCACTCGCCTGAATCAGCAATCGTACGCCGCGCCGGTCGCTGTGCTGTTCGGCGAACATCGCCAATGCGAAGAACAGCGGAATGCCGAGTCCCGCCGCGATGGCGATTCGATCAGGGCTCCAGGTCGTCACTGGCTCAGTCACCAGCCACGCCGCGACGATCGCAGCGACCCAACCGGAGATAATCATGAACGGCATGCGCGCAAGGCTGCGCATGGCCGCATCAAACGCTGTGCGCATCGCGCCGCTCCCGCGCTCGGGGAGCGTGGAATCGAACGCGGGCGCGGTCATTCGCCCGTGCCCTCGGCGTTTCGCACGACACGCTTGCGCCGCGCCTTCTTCGCGGCCTTCGCCTGCGACGCGGCTTCTGCTGCAGTGATCTTTGCCTCACGCTCAGTGATTTCCGCTTCACGCGCTTGCCACACCGCACGGTCACGCGACTCGGCCTCACGCGTTCTCAGCAACGATTGCTCATCGCGCCACGCGTCAACTCTCGCATGATCGCCGCTCATGAGCACATCGGGCACAGTCCACCCGCGAAACTCCGCCGGTCGTGTGTAACTCGGCGCGCTGATGCCACGATCATAAAACGAATCGGTACGCGCGCTGTCCAGATCACTCATTGCTCCTGGCAGTAAACGCACCGTTGCATCGATGATGGCCAGCGCCGCCGGTTCACCGCCGCTCAATACAAAGTCGCCGAGCGATAGCTCTTCAGTAGCCAGATGCTGCGCCACACGCTCGTCCACATCTTTGTAGTGGCCACACAGCAACGTGAGTTCAGTGCCCGCTGCAAAGCGCACTGCATCCGCATGCGCAAACCGCTTTCCACGAGCGGACATCAGCGCGATCGGCGCCTTTGCACCGAGATGCTCTACCGCTTCGAAGAACGGCCCTGGACGCATCACCATGCCCGGTCCACCGCCAAACGGATAGTCGTCCACGCTGCGATGCTTGTCGTGCGTGAAGTCGCGCAGGTCGACAAAGCGAAACTGCACACCGCCGGCGGCGACGGCCCGCGACGGGATACTCAGACCAAGCGGCCCGTCAAAAAACGACGGAAAGATGGTTACCACATTGATCGTGAGCACCGTATCTCCGCGAAAGTCTGCGACCCGTTCACCCATGTGCGATCAGGTGGACATACGTCAGCGTTGTTCAGTCAATCAACCCAGGCAGGTCGATCAGCGTCACCCGCCGTGCCTCCATATCCGACTCGGCGATGAGCTCATCACGCCAGGGGACAAGGCGCTTGCCAACCGCTGCTTCCACTTCAATGAGCAAGCCCTGCGGCGCCTCGTACACATCAACCACCGGTCCAATCACGGTGCCGTCGTGCGCGTGCACCGTCAGCCCGACGAGTTCATGCATGTACACCTGATCAGGATCCGGTGGCGGCAACGTGTCTTCGTCGGCAAACACCGTGCGCGCCTTCCACGACTCCGCCACCGTTCGATCGCTCAATCCATCGAGCGACACGATCCATCCGGCATTCGCTTCGCGCGCCTCTTCGATGATTCGCGGTGCATCATCCACACGCGCCCCATCCGCCGATCCGATATAAACGACACGGCCGGGCGCAAACACTGCACCCGGCACGTCGGACTTGGATTCGATCAGCAGCGCACCGCGCACTCCGTGTGCACGGCGCACCCGTCCAACCAGCAGTCGCTTGCTCAGCCTTCCGCCTCGGCTTCCGCCGTCTCGACTTGCGGCGTCTCGTTCACCGGCACCGCACTGGCGCCAAGCTTGGCCGCCAGACGCGCCTCATGACGCTGCTTGAGCACGCCCGCCTTGCGGAGCAGTGAACGCACCGTATCGGTGGGCTGCGCGCCAACGCTGAGCCAGTAGTTCACACGATCAAGCTTGAGATTGATCGCATTCTCCGCGATGCGCGGCTGGTACTGTCCAATGATTTCCACGAAGCGGCCATCACGCGGTGCGCGCGAATCGGCAACAACGATACGGTACATCGGGGTCTTCTTCCGTCCTTCACGACGGAGACGAATCTTTACGGCCATTGTACTACCTCGCTACGGAGTGTGAACTGCAGTGCGGTACCGAGCTCCTCGCGTCACTGGCATTTCCAGGACGCACTCGGGGGTAAAGTTCGTCGCGCACGAACGCGACGTGTTCGGCTACCGCGGACCGAACATGCCCGGCATTTGCGGGAATCCCATGCGCCCCGGCTTTCCGCCGCCGGCGCCACCCCCAAACTTCTTCATCATCTTCTGCATCTGCTTGAACTGATCCATCAGGCGATTGATCTCCGACACGGGCCGCCCTGAACCCTTCGAGATGCGCGCGCGACGTGATCCGTTCAGGATATCCGGCCGCTTGCGCTCCTCCTTGGTCATGGAGAGCACAATCGCTTCCACATGCTTGAGACGCTTGGGATCCATCTTGGCGTCCTTGAGCGCCTTGGTGTTCACGCCGGGCACCAGCTTGAGCAGGTTTTCCATGGGCCCGAGCTTTTGCATCTGGCGCATCGCGGTGAGGAAGTCGTCCAGATCCATCCCCTCCTTGCGCACCTTCTTCTCAAGCTTCTTGGCTTCGACCTCATCGAACGACTCCTGCGCCTTCTCCACGAGCGACACAATGTCGCCCATCTGGAGAATGCGACCGGCCATGCGCTCGGGATGAAACTCCTCGAGCGCGTCAACCTTTTCGCCAACACCGATGTATTTGATCGGCTTCCTGGTTACGCCATAAATCGAGAGCGCCGCACCACCGCGCGCATCACCATCGAGCTTGGTGAGCGTGACGCCGGTAATATTGAGCGCTTCGTCGAAGCCCTGCGCAATCTTTACCGCTTCCTGACCGGTCATGCCGTCCACCACCAGCATGATTTCGTCGGGCTTGATGGCGGCCTTGAGTCGCTTGAGCTCGTCCATGAGCGACTCATCGATCTGCAGACGGCCGGCCGTGTCAACAATCACTACGCGATCACGATTGCGTGTGCCCGCATCAATGCCAGCCTTGGCAATCTTGACTACATCCTGCGTGCTGCGGTCGGCGTACACGGGCACGCCGAGCTGCTGGCCGAGCGTCTCGAGCTGATCGATGGCGGCCGGTCGGTACACGTCGGCGGCCACCAGTCGCGTGTTCTTCCCTTCCGCCTTGAGGCGGCGGGCGAGCTTGGCGGCGGTGGTGGTTTTACCGGAGCCCTGCAGGCCGACCATCATCACAATGGTGGGCGGCACAGTGCTGATCCTGAGCCCTTCGCGCCGCTCGCCAAGCATGCTGGTGAGCTCGTCGTGCACAATCTTGACAAGCTGCTGTTCGGGGCGCACCTGCTTGAGCTGCAGCACGCCGATGGCCTTCTTCTCTACCTTCTCGAGGAACTCTCGGGTGAGGGCGAAGTTGACATCGGCTTCAAGGAGGACGCGCCGAACCTCGCGCAGCCCTTCCTTGATATCGCTTTCGGTGAGGACGCCCTTGCCGCGGAGCTTGGCGAAGACGTTGCCGAGTTTGTCTGAGAGCTCGTCGAACATAGCCTTGGAAAATAGCTCCAGCTCGCCCGGCGAGGTAGTGGCTTCAGTCAATGCGACGGAAAAAGGCGGCGGCTGGCACACCCCCAGGGGCGCCTGACAGTCTCAGGCTACCTGCTGGTGAGGCTGCTGGAGCCTTCGCATCGTCGGCGCAGCCCTTCTGGCCCGTACTCCTCGTCCAACGCGTTGAGCAGCTCGTTGCCGGTGATCCCCAACTGGTGCGCAGCCGCGAGCACCAGATGGACGAACGACACCTGCTTCGGCAAGGCCTCGAGCACGCGAGCCACTCGCGGCTCGTCAGAACTCTCATCCACAAAACGCAGGATGAGAGCTGCCGGGTCGTGAAAATCTCGCGGAATATCATCGAAGGCGGGTGGCCGAAGGATCAGCTGCGACACCCGCGACGACTTGGTCCGGGCAAGCATGGTTCCGAGCGACGTACAAACCCATTGATTGAAGGAGCTGCGCCTGGTGCCGCCGAATGCAACCGCCACCGCCTCCTCAACGTCTTCTGGCAGCTCAGTTGTTCGCGTCACGCGCGCGAGATGGACAAGCTCGTGATAGTAGAGCGCGCCAGCACCAATCGATCCTCCCCACAGAAAACCCGCCTCAGACGCCGAACCTCGCCAAACGAATCCCCCCATTGTATCCGGTGGAAACCGAATGCCCAACGTTGCGTTGGCGGCCGCCACATCGTCGGGCGTGACAAAGTATCGCGGTTTCGCGGCAGTCCCTTCCTGACGCATTGTTCGACGACGCACCGCCGACACAAATGAGTCGGCCTTCAGCGCCGCCGCGGTGTCAATTGTCGCACCGCCGAGTGCAATGAAATGGATATGGCTGGTTTCAAAGGACTGCGTGGCTCGGCCAATTGATTCCGTGAGCGCGCTGGTGAGCAGGACCGTGTCTCCTGACACTGATGCGTAGGAGATTGTGCTGGCCGCCACGGTATAGCTGCTGTCTTCCGTCAACGTGTTGTACGTGGTGACGATGCTGAAGTCGTGGGCAGGTTGCGGGGACCGCACAACTTCGACTTCCAAGCGGCCCCGCCGGTATTGCAGGTACAAGGTGCGCAAGGCCCAGACCCACGCGAGATCCTCGGCGGTTTCAACCCCGACTTTGTGCGGGTCAAGCCATCTTACGTGTATGCTCGAGTCGAGTGGCGAGCGAGTGTCGGTGACGTACAAGGTGGCACACCATGCCCGCGCCACTGCCTGCTCGTCACGAGAAGGTGTCGCGCTGGCAAAACGGACCGGTAGTGCCTTCAATCTGTTGACGTCGCAGGAGACGGACGAGAC
>JBGTOG010000316.1:0-28146 GCA_041742675.1 Gemmatimonadaceae bacterium
CGCCGCGGCCGAGCAGGGTGGACCCGGCCACGCTTGAGCGCGCCAACTCGAGCAGTGTGTGCGACTCGGTGTCGAGGTCGTCGTCCAGCAGCCGGATCTCCGGTCCCACATAACTGCGCGAGTACGACGGCCATGATGCGGCGGCTCGGCTGCGGTCAAACCAGCGCAACCCGGGCAGCCCAATGCCGCCCGGGAAACGCCCCATCATGAAGGGCGCATATGCCGGTCCGGTCACCGACGGAAAGCAGGACGACACTTCGGTAAACGCACCGCGTGCCGCGCGCGCTGCCAGATGCGGCAGTTCACCGGCGTTCAGCGCCTCCCGCAGCACATCGGGGCGCACGCCATCGGCCACCATGAGCAACAGTGTGTCGTGTGGCACGTTCAACGCACGCTCCCGTATCGTCGAGCGCGGTGTTCGGCGGGAACAGCCACACAGCGATCGACCCGGTGGCGTGTGCCCCAACCCGACGGGTACCTTGCAGGGATGCGTCGCGCTACGCGATGCAGCAACTCTTCCAACCCCGCGTCATGGCTCGAAACGAACGCAAGACGAGTGCGAAGCGCTCGTCGGCGAAGGCGGCAACGAAGCTGCCCGCCAAGCCCCCGGTGAAAAAGCCGGTCAAGTCGCCCGCAAAGCCGCCGGCGAAAACGTCGGCAACGGCGAGTGCGACAAAAAAATCCCGCGCTGCCAAAGGCCCCCGAACCATCACCGGTAAGCTCGCCTCGCCTGAGGTGCGTGCCAAAGCCGAGCACGACTCGGTGGCTGCGCACCAGCTCCGCACCGAAGAAGGGCACCGCATGGCCGGACGCGAACCGGCCAAAGACGGGCGCGTCTCCAAGGGGCAGCGTGTGGAGCGACGCCGCGATGTGGATGTTGCCATTCGCAACATTCCCGAGCTCACCGAAGACGAGAAACTGCTGTACTCCCCCGAACGCGCCGACGGATTTACGCAAACCGATCCGTGGCGTGCGATGCGCATTCTCAGCGAAGTGGTCGAAGGCTTTGATGCGCTGGCCCACGTGTCCAAAGGTGTGTCGATCTTCGGCAGCGCACGCACGAGTCCCGATGATCCGGATTATCAGCATGCCCGTGAGGTCGCGCGCATCCTCGCCGAGAACGGCTTCGCGATTATTACCGGCGCCGGCCCTGGTATTATGGAAGCGGCCAATCGTGGTGCGAAGGATGCGGGTGGACAGAGCATCGGGTGCAATATCGAACTGCCGTTCGAACAGGGCGCCAATCCGTACGTCGATACGCTGGTGAACTTTCGCTACTTCTTTGTGCGCAAGACGATGTTTGTGAAGTACTCGAACGCGTTCATCATTTTTCCTGGTGGATTCGGGACGCTTGATGAATTGTTCGAGGCGCTGACGCTCATTCAGTGCGGCAAGATTTACCAGTTCCCGGTCATCCTGTTCGGTCGACACTACTGGGCAGGGCTGCTGCGCTGGCTGCACGCGCGCGTGGCCAGCGAAGGCAAAATCTCGCCCGGCGATCTTGACCTGCTCATGTTGACGGATGATCCGCAGGAAGCGGCGCAGGCCGTGATTGACGCGCACGCGGCGCAACATGCGCACGACGACCGCATCTGATTTCGAACGCACCGTCTGAACTTTCACGTTGGGGTCCACCATGTCACAGAATAATCTCCACGTCACGCGGGTTCGTTTGATCCGTTGGTGGTGTGCAGTTGGCGGATTGCTTACCAGCGTCGCCGTGCTCCCCGCGACGGCAGCGCATGCGCTTCCCGCAGAGCCCCCGTCAGCTTCGTCAATCCCCGCGCAGGACGATCCGTTCCTTCGTGTGCGCGTGGACGAAGCCGCCAACAAGCTCTTCCTCGAGATTCCCATAGCGCAGCTCGGTCGCGATTTTCTGTATCAGAATACACTCGCCACCGGACTGGGTACGGGATCGCTTGACCGCGGTCAGCTTGGTGCGAACTTTGTGGTCCGGCTCGAACGCCGCGGCTCACGCATTCTCATGGTACGCGACAACCTTGGCGTGCGTGCACTGTCGGCTGACGCCGCCGGACAGCGTGCCGCCGCCGAGGGATTCCCGCGCTCGGTGATCGCCTCGTTTCCGGTCGCGAGCGAAGCCGGGGGCGTAATCACGATTGACGCCACATCATTCTTTCTTTCCGATGTGTACGGTGTGGCCGACGGATTGCGTGGCGGGCAAGGTGGCGGCGCGTACCGCGTAGACGCAGCGCGCAGCTGGTTTGATGTCGATCGCACGAAAAGTTTTCCGCGGAACGCTGAAGTGCACGCCGTGCTTACCTTTACGTCTGATGCACCGGCCGCGGCGGCGCGTCGCGTAGCGCCTGATGCGCGTGCGATCACCATGGAGCAGCATCATTCACTCGTGGTGTTGCCCGATACCACCGGTTACAAGACACGCGCGTTTGATCCGCGTGCTGGTTTTTTCAGCACCGGCTTTGCTGATCTCTCGCAAGGATTTGATCAGAACTACCGCGATGCGTACATCAATCGCTGGCGACTGTTGCCAAAGGATCCGGCCGCGTACATGCGCGGCGAACTGGTGGAGCCGGTGACGCCGATTGTGTACTACCTCGATCCCGGAATCCCCGCGCCGTACCGTGAAGCATTTCGCGAAGGCGGTAACTGGTGGGCCAAGGTGTTCGAGGCGGCGGGATTCCGCAACGCGTTCTCGGTGCAGGATCTCCCCGAAGGCGCCGATGCCATGGACGCGCGGTACAACATGCTGTACTGGATTCATCGCAGCGGTCCCGGACCGTCGGTCGGCCCGAGCTACAGCGATCCGCGCACGGGAGAGATCGTGCGCACCGTGGTTCGCATGGATGCCTGGCGTTCACTGGTGGACTACAACATCTGGGCCGGCACCGTGCCTGCGTCAGGTGCCAGCGGGCCGAATGTGAGGGCCGAAGTGTTCACCATGGCACGCCGCAAGCAGCACACCGCGCACGAGATCGGTCACACGCTTGGCCTGGGACACAACTTCATCGCGTCCGCGCAAGGTCGCACGTCAGTCATGGACTATCCCGTGCCCATCATTTCGCTGGGTAGCGATGGCACGCCGGATCTGCGGAATGCGTATCGCGATGGTCCCGGTGCGTGGGACTCGCTGGCGATTCGCTACGGCTATCGCTGGTATCCAGACGCCGCTGCGGAGCGCGCTGGTAATACCGCGATCATCCAGGAGATGCTCAGTCGTAACATCCGATTTGTAGGAGACGCACACGCCGGTCCCAACGGTTCGATCCCCGAAGTCACGCGCTGGGTGGAAGGCGCGACGATGTTCGACGCGGTCACGCGAACTTCGCAGCTACGCCGTGTGCTGATTGACAAGTTTGATGAACGGGCGATTCAGCCCGGCGAGCCGATGCATCTGCTCAACATGCGCTTCGCGCACGTGTATCTGCACCATCGCTACTCGCTCGAAGGGCTGATCAAGAATGTTGGCGGCATGGACTTTCGCTATGCATTGCGCGGCGACGGGCAGACACCCACCACGATCCTGCCCGCTGCAGACCAGCGCCGCGCGCTGAATATGGCGCTCGATGCGCTGCGCCCCGCGGAGTTGGCCGTACCAACGCGCATCAGCGCCATGATTCCACCGTCGCCGCCAGGCATGAGCAGTGAGATGACATGGATCGGAGGCAACACAGGCACGGCGTTCGACCCGGTGACGCTCGCGGGTGGACTGGCCACGGAAGTAATGAACGGACTGCTTGATGCGCAGCGTGCCGCGCGCCTGGTGGTGTTTCATGGACAGGACGCGAACGCGCTGTCGCTCGATGAGGTGCTGAAGACGATCGTGGCACGCACGTGGGGCGCCGAGCAGGTGGCAGTCCCGTTGCAGATGTACCAGCGAGCCGCGCAGCGCGCGATGCTGGATGCGCTGCTGGATTTGGCTGGCGATACACGCGCTATGCCAGAAGTGCGTGCGGTTGCCCTGCATCATCTCACGCAGCTTGATGCGCGCATTGGCGAGCTTTCCAGCGCAACGGGTGCCGTGGCCGCCCATCGCGAATCGGCGAGACGCGATATTGCGCGAGCGCTCGACGGCCGCGATGATCCGGGAGCGCGTACACGTTTCCCGGTGATTACTCTGCCGTGGCCGTAGGCGGTGCGATTTTCTGTTCAACCGACAACTGACCACCGACAGCCGAAGACTCCCCACGCAGTCCGCGATCTCCGCAATAACGCTCGTGGTGCGTAGCGGTCGGGAACTGACAACGGACCACGGACAACGGACCACGGACAACCGACCACTACTCACCGCCCCCTGAGCCTGATCGGTTGCCCGTCTTCAGTTGTCGACCGCTACAACCACTCGCCTCGTCCGCAGAATCGCCGACAGCGTGGGGGGTTTTCGGATGTCGGTTGTCAGTTGTCGGTTTCTTGGGGGGCGGGGCGCTAGTCAGCGTTCCCGTGTTTCCCGCAGCAGGCGGATCATGGTTTCGGGTGAGTACCGACCGCGGGAGTACCAGTGCAGCAGTGGCTGCGACCCCAGTACTTCGCGACTGATCGCGCGATCGGTCCAGCCCTGCGCCAACTTCGCGTCGATCTCGCCAATGATCTCCTGCATCCACTCTGCCTTGGCGAGCAGCTGCGCGGCGCCGTGAGCGAGCAGGCCCCGGTGCCCGCAAAACACCCGCGCCGGCTCTCGTGCGGCCATCGTGCGCAGGGATGACACCAGCACCCGCGGGTCTTCGCCATGCTGCGCAATGCGCACCTTGCCCCCGAGGTACAGGTCGCCGGCGAACAGCGTTCCCGTGTCTTCATCCCAGACCGCATGATGATCGTCGCTGTGTCCGGGCGTGGGCACGAGGTGCAACGCATCATCCACAAACGGCGTCAGTGCAGCGGTCACGGGCCGCGGATTGCTCCACGCGAACTGCCGATAGAACGGCACGCGATGCCGCTGCACGACGTACTGCAGCGTGTCTTCGTGCGCGCACACCGGAATGCCGGCTGCTGCAACAACGTCCAGATTGCCAGCGTGATCTTCGTGGTGGTGCGTGACCATTGCACCGCGCAGTGTGACCGTGTTCAGCCAGGCGCGAAACTCATCGCGCGCACCTGGAAATCCGGTGTCTATCAGCACACCGCGCACGACGTACGTGTATACGGAATAGCCAACCAGCCGACTGCGAGGCCATGACCACTGCAGCAGCGTCACATCCTCGTTCACTTCGGTGCGTATCACTGACCATCCCGATGCGTGCGCATCTCCCGTTCACGGTGGCATCACAGACAATCCGACTGCGTGCCAACCACACGTGTGACAATCCAGCCCGCGCAGGCAAACTACATCAAAATGAAATTGACCGGTGCGAGAGGAGGCGGAATCTCCGTTTCGCCAAGCAGCTCACGCAGATCAATCTCGATGGTGCGACTCAGTGCGGAAATCGGTACATCGTTGGCTCCTCCCTCGAACGGATTTTCGGTGGCGACCCCAACTTTTTCCATCGCGTTGAATACCCAACCCACCAGGAAGCTGAACGGAATCGTCAGCCAGACGTAGCCGTCGCCGAGTGTCTGAAACTCGTTCAGCATCCCAAAGGGCAGCAGCCACATGAAGAGCCGCACAAAAAACAGGTTGATGGTGGCGAACTGGCGCGGATACGGGAAGTTCTTGATGCGTTCGCATTTTCCCTGCTGCGCGTACAGATCCACCAGCATGCGTTGCAGCTCCACCTGACGATAGGGATCGAGCACACCGCGGCTCGCGAGGCTAGCGACGTGCGCCGATTGCAAGGCCAGCACCTGTGTGGCGCGATTGCTCACCGTCGCGAGGGAGTGCAACTCGTCGGGGGACAACACGGCAGACAGCTCGCCGTCCAGGTTGCCCGATCGCTCCGGTACCTCATAGCGACGACGGTATTCCACATTGTTCGGCTCGCTGATGGTTTCCCAGGCACGCGGTGTTCGCAGCTGATAGCGCAGGGCCGTGAGCCACGCGATATGGCGATGAATGAGTTGCTCGCGCGCCTCAATCGCCTGTGACGCGGTGAAATCCGCCACGGGTTGCACCAGGTCGCGCGCCAGAATGGCCCAGCCACGACTGCTGTTGACGATCGCACCCCAAATGGTGCGGGCCTCCCATAGGCGTCCATACGTGGCGTTGTTGCGGAAGCCCACGATGAAGGCGGCGGCGGTCCCGACGAGTGCCACCGGAACCCATGGCACGGCGATCCAGCGAATGTCGGCCCACGCGTACAAGACGGTGGGTACGGTGGCGATCAGCAGCAACCAGTAGCTGTCGCGTCGCGTCCAGACCAGGAACTCCCACAGCGAGAACTGCTTGCCAGCATGCATGAACTGTTGAGTTGGAGCTGCGGTAGGTGGAAAAGATGTAGCGCGTCAGAGCCGCTGCGCCGACGCCGCGCTTCGCGCGTGCTCGCTTTGCGCGTACGACCCGTCCGCACGCAACTCCCATGCGTCAGGATCCGCGAGATAGTACGCCAGCAGGCTATCCAGTCTCGTGCGATGATGTGCGTCGGGTACCGTCACCAGCAGCTCGATGCGTCGCCGAAGATTTCGCGGTCGCAAGTCCGACGATCCGATGAAGTATTCCGGCGTCCCAGCATTTGCAAAGCGATACACCCGCGAGTGTTCAAGCCATCGGCCCACGACCGACACTACACGAATGTTTTCCGAGAGTCCCTGCACCCCGGGCCGCAACGTGCATATACCCCGCACGATCAGATCAACGCGAACGCCGGCCTGCGATGCGCGGTACAGGGCGCGCACCACCTCGGCGTCTGCCAACCCGTTCACCTTGATCGTGATTCCAGACGGTTTGCCTTCACGGGCGTATACTGTCTCCCGTTCAATGCGATCGAGCAGCGCCGGCAGCAGTTGCATCGGTGACATCAACGAGCCGTGCGCGAGTGTCATGGGCGTTGATGATTCACCGTCCAGCACCGCCAGCAGTGTGCGCACATCTGCGGTGAGATCAGCACGCGAGGAAAACAGCGACAGATCGGTGTACTGCCGACCCGATCGCGGGTTGTAGTTCCCCGTACCAACATGTGCGTAGCGCACTACCGTGTCTGCTTCGCGTCGCTCCACCAGCGCCACTTTGGCGTGCACTTTTAGCCCCTCCATGCCGTACACGATCCGGCCTCCGGCGCGCTCAAGCACGCGTGCCCAGTGCACGTTGTGGGCTTCATCGAAGCGTGCCTGCAGCTCCACGAAGACAAAGACATGCTTCCCCGAACGCGCGGCCTCGAGCAGCGCTTCGACAATCGGCGACGGATTTCCCACGCGGTAGAGCGTGGCACTGATCGAGGTGACCGCTGCGTCATGCGCCGCTTCCTGAAAAAAACGCACCACCGTGTCTTCAAACGCCTCGAACGGATGATGCGCCAGCACATCGCCGGAGCGAATGACATCGAAGATCGGTGTGTTTGCAAACGGTGCAGCGGTGGCGAGAGCGGGATACTCAAACGGCTCGCCACTCGGTAGCGGCAGCGATTGCAGACAGCGCTGATCCAACAACCCGTCCACCACCTGCGTGGCGTTTACGGTGATCTCCATATCGCGGCCAAGCGCTTCACGATGCAGGCTATCGAGAATCAGCTGTCCGACATGAGGCGGCATGGCGCGCTCCACCTCTACGCGCACCGCCGGATTGTGCGGTCGTCGTTCTGTGGCCCACGCCACCGCCTCGAGCAGGTCGGTGGCATCGCTATCCTGCACCGGCAGATCTCCACCACGGGTGACCCGAAACAGGTACGTGCCCTCCACCACGGCGTTCGGATACAAACGATGCGCGAAGACGCGCAACAATTCGTCCACCGCAATCACGGCGCCGGTGCGCCCTGGCACTGGCAATAGTCGCGGGACATCGGTTGGCAACTCATGTTCAGCGAGACGTGCACGTTCGCCTGGCCCTTCGCGATACACCATGGCGACGAACAGGCCGAGGTGCGGCAAGTGCGGGAGCGGATGCCCCGGACTCAACGTGATCGCGTGGGTCATCAGGTCTGGCTGAATCTCCTGCAGGTATCGCCAGCGCAGCTGTTCCTGTTCATCGGGGCGCAGATCATCCCATGCGACAAGCCCCACACCAACGGCGGCCGCGTCCTGCAGACAGCGTTCGGCGCACACCGACTGCTGTGCGATAATTTCGGCGAGTTGTGCTTCGATGGCCGCCAGGCGCGCCGTGTGCGTGCCGCCGTGCATCGCTTCAAACGTGGCGGGCACCGGACAACCCGCCTGCTCGTCCACGGCGGCGCGTCGCAACTCGGCCATGCGCACCATGTACAACTCGTCGAGATTACTCGTCACAATGCCAAGAAAGCGCAGTCGCTCCAGCAGCGGGACGGTGGGGTCTGCGGCGAGCGACAACACGCGTCGCTGGAACGCCAGCAGGCTTAGTTCGGCATCGATCAGTTCGGGAACGGGCACGGCAGATAATGCGCTCCGTGCACGAATTGGGCTAGTTGGGCGCTACCGGCGGACCACCGACCGCACGCCGTCGGAGTACACTACCTCGATCGCGCGACCGTCGGTTGCGACGGCATCGCCCGACCGTCGCACAAAGCCCATCACCTGTCCGGTCGCGGCATCGCGCACCATGGCCATGGGGTAGTCCGCGCTGTTCCAGGAAACTCGTGCGCGTCCTGCAGACGACGTCACGGTGCCCCGGGGATCTCGAACCTCGGCAGCTTGCTGTGTGCCCCGAACCGCACGTTCCCGTACAGCGCTGCGCAGCGGAGCGCGCACATCGCGCACGCGCAGCGAGACGACGCGACGCTCGAGCGCGTCACTCCAGGGCACAACCACAGCAAAGTGACGCTCGTCGCGACCCGTTGCATGGTCCACCAACTCGGCGCGTAGCGGGAACGCTCCAAGTGAGACGCCCACGCTGTCCAGCAGCTCAAGTCGGTGCGTTCCGGCGAACGCCGGCGTCATTGGCGCACGCACACGAAACGCCGGCTCGAGCTGGATGCGGCCGTCAATCACGCGTCCCCACACCAGCAGGCCGTCATCGGCGCGTCGTGCTCCCAGCGGCCACGAGGCTGTTGCATCCCCACTGCCTGCCACCATCGGTGCTGCCATCCCGGCCGCGCCACGATAGGACATGATCGCAGACCAGTTGTAGTCGCTGATCCATTGATTGCTGCAATAGCTCATCACGTCGGTGGCGTTGGCCTGCACCAGTGTGTTGTTGGCGCTGTTCCACCCCACCTGTCCGATCGCACCACCAGCGTACGGGTAGTTTGGATCACCAGACACGCCACACGGTGCGTGGGAGCGTCCGAAGTTGTGGCCCCACTCATGCGCCGCGACACGATCACCGCTCGGCATCTTGTCCCATCCGATACCGGCACGGCCGGGCAGATATCCATACCCGGCGATGCCGCTGCTGTAGGTAGTGCCTACCACGCCATAGTAATGTGTGGTGCTTGGTGCACCGTCTGCAGCACGAAGCGAATTGATCTCGCTTAGCACGGTGAGCCACGCCCCGTTGGCGTCATTGGATTGGAGTTCGGTTGCGCTGGAGGTGAACGGCGCTCGCACGCTGGCGGCAATCGCACCGACCGGGAAGATGCGCCGCGTGGTGGACAGGTATTGCTCGTGGTTGCCAACGGTCACATTGCCAGTCAGTGCACCCACAACTACTGGTACGAATCGCACGGTAAATGTGGGGACGTTGTTCGTTGTAAACGCATGCGGCACGCCGCTTGCCGGCCACACATTGTCACTGCGGTCATCGTCCTCAATCGCCTCTGTCGGGTCGAGTTCAGCGACGACACGCAGCCCCGGTCGCATGTTCGCCGCCGGAACCATCACATTCCATGAGGACGACATCGTACCAACCGCGAGCGACTGCCGGACGCTCGCCTCGGTCGCCGGGATGGTGCTGGTTTGCAACAGCGTTGCACCGTCATAAACGCGTACACGCACGTCGGGCTGAGCGGTGTTGGCCATGGACGCGAGCACAAACACGCGCAACAAGGCATCGCGCCCCGCGACGAGCGCGACCGAGCCATCGATGCGTTGTGTGGCCTGCGTGAGATGCACGTTGCTGATGTAGAAGTTCGGTCCGCTCGGCGCCGAGTATGTGAAGTTCACCGCCGTGTTGCCGCTCACTGTGACGGTGGCATTGGCGGATGTTGGCGCGGGGGTGTAGGTGCTCGCGCCACTGCTCACACTGTTGGCGGCAACTGTGTATGCGCCCGGAGCGAGTCCGTCTACCACGCCGGCACCATTGATTGCTGTGGAGCCGTTCGGGCCGGTAAGCGTGAAAGTTGGTGTCGCGGAACCTGGCAGCCCGGATGCGTTGATCGTGATGGCGCCGGTGGCGAGGCTGTACGTAACCGTTGCGATGGCAGGCGTCAGCGATGCGCTGACCGTTGTCTGCTGTGTGCTCGGCGTCGGCAGATAGAGATTGCTGCCAGCGGTTACGGATGCGGCGGCCACGGTAAACGTGCCCGGTGTCAGCATCGAGAGTGTCGCGCTGCCGGTAACGGACTGCGCATATGCGTTGGGTCCGGAGACGTTCACATCAGCTGATACACCATTCGGCAATCCGCTCACGCTGATGGCCAGTGCGCCGCTGCTTATCGTGTACTGGACATGCAGCGCGAGCGCTTCTCCCGCAACGAGTGTGGTGTCGTACGCTGTCGGTGTCGGCGTGTATAGGGCGCCGCCGTGCGTGATGCTCGCGGCCGTAAGACGCCACCGACCGGGCGCCGCTGGATTCACCGTTGTTGCGCCAGTGAGGGGCGTGTTCGCGCCATCAGGTGTGATGAGGACCATGTCCGCTGCGGCGCCCGTTGGCAGTCCGGCAACTGTGACTTGCACCATGGTTGGCACCACGCCGTAGGATACGTTGACGGTGCGTGTGGCGCCGGTGGAAATGACGATGGTGTCTACCGCCATCGTCGCGGCGTATTTCACGCCGTTGTGCACGACAGGGGACGCACTCAGCACATAGCTGCCCGACGGCAACGAGTCGATGGAGACAGCTCCGGCGAACGACTGCACGCTCTGTGCACTGGCGAGTGAAAGCGTGGCTTCGGCGCCCGCTGGCAAACCGGTTGTTGTCACCACGAGATGTCCAACCTGTGCTACGTATTGCACAACGGCAGGTGCGGCGACGAGTGAGGCGGCGACCGAGATGTGCAGCGTATCAGTGTTCGGATCGAACGTGACGGCACCACTGGCGACTGAGCGCGCGATTACGCGATACGCACCGGGCACCAGCGCGGTCAGGGTTCGCGAGGTGGTGACCGTGTCAGAGAACGCACCCGGACCTTCGACGATGGCCAGCGCGGCAACACCAGCGGGCAAGCCGCCAAGGGATACCGCGATCGCGCCGCTTGCCACGGAGTACGTGAGCGATGTACGCGCGGTGTCGCCGTGCAACACCGCAAACTCCTGTGACGCGGTAGATGGCGTGTAGCGCGACCCGCCACTCAACAGCGTATCAGCGGCAATGCGCCACGTACCGCTCGCGACGCTGGTGTGTACCGCGCTGCCACTTGCCGAGATCACGCTGTCAGTCGGTGTGGTGACCAGCACGGGTGCTGCGACGCCACCCGGGACGCCGGCAATAACAACATCGAGTGCCGATGGCAGTGGCGCGTAGCGCACCGTGGCGACTGCTGGCAGCGAGCCGCTCAATACACTGAGCACCATACTTGCCGTCGTCCCTGCGTAGGTTCCCGCAACCCCACGTACTGGCAGAACGGCTACCGAGTACGATCCAGCTGGCAGATCATTCCAGGTCACAGGTGCGGTCGTTGTGCGCGAGAACCCCGGACCGGCCACGGAAACGTTGGCAGCGAGTCCGTCGGGCAATCCCTCTACCGCAATCACCAGCACGCCCGGTGGCGCCGGCTCCGGAGCCGGTGGCGCGGGTGTCGGAGCAGTGGGTGTGACCGGTGTATCTCCTCCCGCACAGGCGGCGAGAAGGAGCAGTGTCAGGGAAACAACGGCGTGGCGCAGATGGCTTCGCATGGATGAGCTGGGTTGGGCTACATCCAGAGACGACGCAGTTGATCGTGCGCAAGCAGAGTGTCACACTCCGGGCACGCGGCATTTCGTGACTGAATCGGACAAACGCGGGGTAGGTAGCAGTAGGCCCTTCATCGTCGCTGCAGGTGAGCGTCGCTTGCCCGCGCTCTACTAACTGGAGTCTGCCATGCTGAGAGTCCTCGGTGTGCTGTTTGCGCTCGGATGCGTCGCCTGCTCCATCTCATCCGAGCAGGCGCCCGTCATGCTACGCCTGGTGAACACCGGCTTGGTCAGCTTCGACAGCGTCATCGTGCAGTTTCCGGAACAGCGCGAGGTCTTCGGGTCGCTCGCCGTGCAGGACACCTCCGGCTACCGCAGCGTGTCTACGGCGTATCGCTACGCGCCGATCAGCGCGTGGGACGGAAACATCGAATATCGCCTGCAGCCGATTGACTACGTGGGCGAGCAGCCGCTCACAGGCGGGCGCTATCGGTACGAGCTTCTGTCGCAAACGGATGCGACGTGGCTCGGGCTCGAACTGGTGCGCGAATAGCGGAACTGGGCTTTCGCGCAGAGATCCGTGTGCTAGCAAGCCGGATAGACGCGGACAGACGCGGACATCGGCGGACCCTGGCGGACATCCGCCGCAAACTTCGCTTGAAATTGCGAAAGCGTTTGACGATGACGTCGCGGGCGCCCTCGCTGCGCCGGGCGCTGTCTGCTCTCCCCCGATCCGGATCCTGTCATGCCTGTCGTCCTGATGCTGCTCGCACTGCTGTTGTTCAACACTGCCGGTCACGCACAAGCAGCAACCGCAACACTTCCGGCGTACGATCGACCAGCGTCCACCATAGTTTTGCTCATGTTCGGCATGGATCAACCCGTCAGCATTGGCGAGATCGACGCATCAGGTGCGCTGACGGTCGACGTGCGTGGCGCGTCCGCCGCCGCGATTCCGGACACCGTGCGCAGCCAATACCTTGGTCGGCTTCAGGACCAACTGCACTTCAAGTGCGACGATCGCTCAGCAATCGGCGCCCCCATCGACGACGTCGCGTCACGGGGAGAGAACATTTTTTTATATCGCGACAGCACGATGGCGGGTGCACTGTTCGCCGTCTCTGATACGATGTTGCGCCTGTGGCTCGAGGACCCCGGATATCAGGAACCAGTGACGGGCTCGTTTTGGGATGTGATCTACACGGAAAAAGAGATGGCTGTCAATTCATCGTGCGCGAGCACGCTGATGCTCGACAGCGGCAACGTGACGATGACATATCAGTATGACCTCAAGCTCGCGCGCGGATTCAATCTCGTCGAGTACGTGATCGAGAGCATCCACAAAACAGATCCGGCGGTAATGGCATCAAAGCCGTCAAAAGTGCTGGTGCGCACAGAGACGGATGTCAGTCGCATACGGTGGGTGGCGAAGCATTTCTTCCAGTAGGCGTGCCGCGAACTCAGAGCCGCAACGCCCGTCCGCTGCCCATCGCCGCTCGCTCACCGTCGCGCAGCGCAACTGCGCCATTCACCACCACCAACCGCATCCCCTCCGGGTACTGAAACGGCGCCTCGAAGGTGGCCCGATCGGCGATGCGTTCTGCGTCAAACGCGATCACATCGGCCCACTGGCCAACCGCAATGCGACCGCGATCGGTGAGCCGAACGCGCGAGGCTGGTAGCGCACTCATTTTGTGAATCGCCGCAGGCATGGACAGCGCGCCGCGTTCGCGCACATACCGACCGAGCACCCGCGGAAAACTACCGATGCCACGCGGGTGGGGACTGCCACGTCGGGTTGGTCCGTCAATCGCGAAGCCGCCGCCGTCTGTGCACACCATGCCCAACGGGTGCGACAAGATCCGCTCGAGATTTGCTTCGCTCATCGCAAATCCGATCATGCTGACATTGCCGTCGCTTCGCCGAAGCAGCGCGACCGTCCGCTCGTACGGATCGGTGCCGGATCGTGCCGCGTACGCGCCCAGACGCGCGCCCTCGGCATCCCGATCTTCCACCGCTCGCACCGATGTGATCTGCACGTTGTCCCACCCGCCGAGCAGTTCGATCTTCGCCAACGTCTCACTCCGGATACGCGGCGCGTCGTCGCCGCCGTCGAGCCTACGCAGGAGCGCCGCCGTCCCCCCATCTCGACTCCACACCGGGAACAAGCTGGTGAGTCCCGTGGCGTAGGCGAGATACGGATACCGGTCAAAGGCGATGTCCATGCCTGAGGACTGCGCAGCTTCTATGCGCGCGAACGCGGCATCGAGCGACGGCCAGTTGCGCGGTCCCTGCGTCTTGAGATGCGAAATCTGCAATCCGCACCCCGCACCGCTGGCGACCGCGATCGACTCGTCGATGGCCTCAAGCAGCCGATCATCTTCGTTGCGCATGTGTGTGGAGTACACGAGCCCGCGTGACGCGAGCGGTGTGCACAGCGCGATCAGCTCGTCACGTGTCGCAAACGCACCTGGCGTATACTCCAGGCCCGATGATGCGCCGCACGCTCCTTCAGCCAGCGCACGCTCCACAAAACGCTGCATATCCAACAGCTCGCTCGCGGTTGCCGGGCGATCATCGTTGCCGACTACCGCGGCTCGCACGCTGCCTAATCCCACGTTGCTCGCCACGTTGCACGCCGGCCGCAGTCGATCGATACTCTCGAAGTACGCCGCGAACGGGCGCGCCGGCGAACCCACTGCGCGAGAGCTGCCGTCCGCGCCTCCAACAACCGTCGTGATACCCTGACGAATCACGCTTTCGGCACGCGGATCTTCAAACAGCGGTCCATCCGCATGCGAGTGGAGGTCCACGAAGCCCGGTGCAACCACCAACCCGCGCACATCAATTTCTTCGCGTCCTCGGCCGCTGATTCTTTCTGACAGTTCGGCGATGCGTCCGTCCCGAATGCCGACGTCCAGCACTTGCGGCTCAACCCCGGTCCCGTCATGGACGGTTCCTCCGCGCAGAATCAGCTCGTGGTCGTCGTGCGCCGCCGCCAGGCGACGGAACGCCGTCACGGAGAGAGCCGCCGCCGAGCCGGTCGCGATGAAGTGTCGTCGTGATGTCATGATGACAATCTGCGACATGGCGAGGTTCGGCGTAATTGTGGTCCTCGTGTCAGTAACAGGGCGTGAAAGTACTTGACACGGTTTGCAATAGTAATACTTTCAATCAGTTGTTATTCCTTCACTTCAATCCGCCTTCTTATGAAAACGCTCACTCGCGAAACGCGCGACGCGCTCACGCCTCAGATGGTGATCGAGGTCCTCCGCATGGGCAACGATCGCTTCGTCAACAACCTGAAGTCCAACCGCAATCTGCTTCAGCAGGTGAACGAAACCAGCGAAGGTCAGCACCCGATGGCTGTGGTGCTGAGTTGCATCGACTCCCGAACCTCCGCCGAACTGATCTTTGACCAGGGGCTTGGCGATATCTTCAGCTGTCGTGTCGCTGGCAATGTGCTGAACGAGGACATTCTCGGCAGCATGGAGTTCGCCTGCAAGGCCGCCGGCTCGAAGGCGGTGGTGGTGCTTGGGCACACGCGTTGCGGTGCAATCAAGGGCGCGTGCGACGGGGTGAAAATGGGCAATCTCACGGCGCTCCTGAACAAGATTCAGCCGGCGCTGGATCGAGAAGACCAGACCAGCGACAACCGATCCTCGCAGAATTCGGAGTTCGTGGAGCGCGTCGCGGCGCTGAACGTGCAGGTAGTGCAGGAACAGATCGTCGAGCGCAGTCCGGTACTCGCGGAGATGCTGGAGAAAGGTGAGATCGCCATGATTGGCGGCATGTATGATGTGGAGACTGGCGCGATCGAGTTTTCTGATGTGTTCTCGATGGCCAACGCACGCTGAACTGATCGGGAATCCGGGCCGTCATGACCATGTTGGGGAGCGGCGTGCGCATCACGCTGCAGGTAGATGAGAAGCTGTACCTCAAGGACCCCAACTCTTCGGAGTTGGGGCGCCGCATTCTGCAACACAGTGTGCTGTTGATCGACGAGGTTGGTTTTGAGGCGTTTACGTTTCGCAAACTGGCCCAGCGCATCGGCACCACCGAGCCCACGGTGTATCGGTATTTTCGCAGCAAGCAGCGGCTCTTGCTGTACCTTGCCTCGTGGTACTGGAACTGGATGGAATACCGGTTGCTGCTGGCGACGAGCAACGTGATTGATCCCGACGAACGTCTGCGCCTTGCGCTCAGTGAACTGACCCAACCGATTGTTGCGGATGATTCCACACCGCACATTGATGAGGTGGCGCTGTATCGTATTGTCGTGGCAGAGTCTTCCAAGACCTACCTCACGCGCGACGTTGAAGAGGAAAACCGGGAAGGGCTGTACCGAAGCTACAAACGGGTGTGTCGCTCAGTTGCAGGCATAATATCCGAGATCAACCCGGATTATCGTTATCCTGTTGCGCTGGTGTCCACGGTAGTTGAGATGTCACACCTGCAGAAGTTCTTCGCCGAGCATCTGCCCTCCTTGACGGATGTTTCGCACGATGCCGTGGACAGCTCGACGACCGCGTTTCTTACTGAGCTGGTGTTCCGGGCGATCACGCCACTGGTCTGACGCACACCCAGCGCCCGCACCGCACACGAACCGGTACGCGCGTACGGTCCGCGCGCTGGGTGTTGTCCTGGCACACCTCTGGATCGCGGCCTGTTCAGGTGAGCGACCTGCTACGCCGACTGAACCGCCTGTTGGCCCAGGCAATCCGACTGAGGCTCCGCCAATCGTGCGCGAGTTTCGCGGACTCTGGATCGCGACGGTGGCAAATATCGATTGGCCGTCGCGCTCAGGCTTGGCGGTGGAATCGCAGCAAAGCGAACTGCTGACCATCCTGGATCGTGCGTCTGCGCTGCGAATGAACGCGGTGCTGCTGCAGATTCGCGCGGCGGGTGATGCCATGTATCCGTCCACGCTGGAGCCGTGGAGTCGATCGCTGACCGGGGTGCAGGGCACGTCGCCGGGATGGGATCCGCTGGCCTATGCGGTTGAGCAGGCGCATGCACGGGGACTCGAGCTGCACGCGTGGTTCAATCCATTTCGCGCCGGCAATCTGTCGGATTCACTCTCGCTCTCGCCGCTGCACTTTGCGCGACAGCGCCCTGATCTCGCACGCAGCTATTGCACGCAGCGATGGTTCGATCCCGGTGAACCGGAAGTGCAGGCGCATACGTTTGCGGTGATCCGCGATGTATTGCGTCGCTACGACATTGATGCGGTGCATCTGGACGACTATTTCTATCCGTATCCGGACTCCCGATGCGCCGGACTCGCATTCCCCGACAGCGCGTCGTACGCGCGCTATGTCGTCTCCGGCGGCGCCCTCGCACGCAATGACTGGCGTCGCGCCAATGTGAACACTTTCGTTCAGCAGTTGCAGCAGGTGGTGCGAGCCGAGTCGCCGACGGTACGAGTAGGCATCAGCCCGTTCGGTATCTGGCGTCCCGGCACGCCGCCCGGCATTGTCGGACTCGACTCGTACGCGTCCATTTTTGCCGACTCGCGCCTGTGGCTCACGAGTGGATGGGTCGACTATCTGGCGCCGCAACTATACTGGTCGCGCAGCTCAACGGGACAGAACTTCGCCGCGCTGCTGGAGTGGTGGCGCACGCAGAACACACAGCAGCGACATTTGTGGCCCGGACTCGCCGCGTATCGCGTGAACGATGGGTCGGCGAGTGCGTATCAGGCGTCCGAAGTGAGTGGGCAGATTGCGGATGTCTTCGCGCGACGTACCGCGGCCGGCGGTCCGACCGGTACGATTCTCTACAACACCACGGTAATCCTCCAGAATCGCGGTGGGCTCGCCTCGCTGCTCGAGAGTTCGGTCTTTGCAGATGCTGCCGTGGTGCCAGCCACGCCGTGGCTCGGCGCCGGCGTGCCGGCAGCACCGGCATTTTCCGTTAGCACGCCGCTTGCGTCGGGCGCGCGAACCGTGTCGATCTCGTCAGGCGCGGTCGATGTTCAGTGGTGGCTCGTGCGCTGGCGCGACGGCAATCGGTGGCAATCGGCGCTCCGGCCTGCAACCGTGTCATCCGTGACGGTGCCGGCGGCGAGCGGCGGACAGCCTGTGTCGGCCGTTGCGGTGAACGCCATCAGCCGAGTCGGAGTCGCCAGTGCCGCGGCGCAATGGGCTCCTTAGCGCTGTCGCTGCTGCTCTTCATCTGCCCGCGGCTGGGCACCGGTGAGGCTCGTGATGACACGTTCGAACCGCGGGAAAAACTGCGTGCGCACGAGCACGCTGTTGCACCAGCCAAGTGCAATGCAATAGTTCGACACATAGGGCGGCGCATGATGCATGGCGTGCTGCGGGTGACTGAGCAGCAGTCCCGTCGACTGCAACACGCGGACCAGGCGCGGCGGTGATGCCATGTGCGCCCATTGATGCACCTGATTGGTTGGTAGTGTAATCGCGGCCACAGACAGCACGAACACCAGACTCGCGCGCCCCACCGTTGCATCGAGCGGAATCAGAAAGGCTATCGCCAAGACGGCGCTCACCATCGTGGCGACATCGCCATTGGTATCGATCCAGTGACGCGTCAGAAAGTCAGCTGGATTGATGTGGTGCACGCGGAATGGACGGAGCAATCGTTTGCCCAACACGGGCATGGACTCTGCTCCCCACGTGTCGGCCCCCCAGTGCACCACACCCGACAGAAAGTCTGCGGTGACCATGCCGGCGATGCACAGCGGCACCAACCACCACGCCAAGGCCGTTTCGGCGTGGACAAGCCGCGCGACATGCACCACGAGCATGACAACCGCCGCGGCGATCGATGCGAGCGCGAACGCTCGTGTCAGTACGCCGGGCGTTTCCAGTACTGGTGCCGGAGTAGCAGCCGCCAGGGAGACCACGTTCGTATCTTCCGTATGCATGCGCGATCCGCCGACCGGCGACGCGTCCGTATTCATGCGCTATCCGCCGAGCGCCGACGCGACTTCACCGGGTACACGAGCTGTGCACCAAAACCGTCCGGCACATCGCTGCTCTGGATGCCGTACCCCGTTGGCCACGTACCCTCTGGCCCGTAGTACGTACCGAGCAACTTGTCGATGAACGGAAAGTGCACGGCAAAGTTCTTGTCGATGGCTTCGTGCTCGATGGCGTGGTGCCAGTGATGAAACCGCGGGGTGACGATGACCGCTTCCACCCAGCGCGGAAAACGCCAGGACACGTTGCTGTGAATGAACACGGCATGCACGGACACAAAGACGAGATATGCGTACAGCGGCCCGGTATCAAAGCCGAGAACAAACAGCGGCACGAACGTCAGCCCGCGCGTGAGCACAATGTCCACAATGTGCAGGCGCGACCCCGCGAGCCAATCCATCTCCGTGCTGGAATGATGCACCGCGTGAAATGGCCACAACCACCGCGACTTGTGAAAGAAACGGTGAATCGAGTACTCAGCGAGATCCGCCACCAGCATGCACTGCAGGAACTGCAACACCACTGGCTGCGACCGCACCGCCGACTGCAGCGCCGGGTGAATGGCCCAGTCGAAGAACACCTGCGCCGGCATGAGGGTCAGCAACGTTGACACTTGCACCAGCAGGTGACTCACAAAGAAATAAATGGTGTCCGTGGTCCAGCCGGGGCGGAATGCCGACTGCCCGCGGCGGTGCGGCCACATTTTTTCGAGCGGGACAAAGACCACCGCCAACAGCAGCAGGTTGAGCAAAAACCAGTCGAGGCCGAGGTAGACTGGTGTCGTAGGCACCGCGCCTTCGTAGGGTACGTTGCCGCCACCCGCGAGCGCCGCTGCCATCGCGAGCACAACGCCGGTGATACCGAGCGTCTTCCGACGTCGCAGCAAGAGGCTCAGGAATCCCAGCAGAAACCCGGCGCCGATCACGATCTGGATCGTGGTGCGCACGATCGGCATGGGGAGCACCGCGCGCACATCGGGGCTGGTGAGCAACTCCGGCACGTAAAAACACACCACCGCGCCGACGGCCAGCACCCCGAGAAACACGGAGATGGTACCGCTCATCCATCCCGATCCGACGTGCGTAGGTTCGTCATCGCCGAACGCACGCTTCATGCGATCATCCAGTCCCATGCGCATACAATGAACGCCGAGGTGCGTCCGGCGCCAGTAGCGCCGTGCAGCTGTTACCGCTTGCGCAATCCGCGTCCTGCCAGCACGTCGGTCGCGTCCCCGTCGGCAATCGCTGCCCGTCCGTTCACAAACACCCAGCGCATCCCCACGCTCAGCTCTCGCGGCTCCAGATACGTGGCGCGTGCGCGGATGGTTTGCGGATCAAACACGATCACGTCAGCAAAGTGACCCACCGTGAGTGTGCCTCGCTCGCGGATCCCGTACACGCCCGCCACCTGCGCCGATGATGACTGAATCATGCGCTCCATGGAGATTACCGGCTTGTCGAGCACGTACTGACGAATCTTGCGCGGGTAGGTGCCGTACAGGCGCGGGTGTCCGGCCGAGCCATCGGAGCTGGTCATGACAAAGGAGTCGCGCATGAATGTTTCGATGTCTGTGTCGTTCATGTTGAACGACGCGACACCGAGGCTGAGTCCGTTCGCAATCAGATCGAGCGCGGTTTCCACCGCCGGTGTGCCGCGTTCAGCCGCGACCTGCGCCAGCGTCTTGCCGATGTACGGACGCGCATCGCTGCCGCCATTGATGAGGAGCAGCGTCGTGTCTCCGCCGCGCCGCCGCAGATTCTCCCGCATCTCCATCAGCATGCGCTCGCGCGTTTCCACATTCGCAATCCGCGCTTGCAGTGAGTCGTTGCCGCCAGCCTGGGCCCAGCGTGGCAGCAACGCCGCGCTCAACCCGGTACCGCTCGCCGTCCACGGATACTGGTCAGCCACGACCTGGTGTCCCGACGCCCGTGCGTCCCGCATCAACTGCAGTACACTATCGGCGTAGCCCCACACATCCACACCGAGCGCCTTCACGTGGCCCAGATTCGTGGTCAGCCCTGATTCGCGCCCGATACGAATCGCCTCGCGTACTGACGCCAGCAAGCCAATGGAGTACGAACTCTCATCGCGCTGATGTGTGTCGTACACACCGCCATACGGTTTGGCCGCCGACACCACCCGAATCACTTCATCTGTTGCAGCGTAACTCTGCGGCGCGTAAAACAACCCCGAGCCCACGCCGAACGCGCCCTCGCGCATTGCCTTGTCGATCAATGCACGCATGCTGTCCACCTGCGCATCGGTGGCCGGCGCTGACGCGTTGCCCATCACCGCAGCGCGCACCGTGCCAAACCCCACTGTGGCATACACATTCACACCGACGCCCAGCGAATCGGCGGCGGTGAGCGCACGTGCGACCTCGTAGGGTCCGCGACCATCCGGCCCGATGGTGACCGTGGTGATGCCCTGAAACAGCGCACTGAACGCGAGGCGCTGTTCCCGTGCGGCTCGGTCCACATTGTCGAGCACGTGCGAGTGCGGATCGATGAAGCCCGGTGCAACGATCAGCCCGGTCGCGTCTATTGTACGAGCGGCCACCACACCTCCGGCAGCAGCATTGCCAATAAAGGCTATGCGTTCACCCCGCATCCCGATATCGGTGATGCGGGCCGCTCCTCCAGATCCGTCGTATACAGTTCCACCCTTGAGCAGCACGTCAACGGAGTCGGTCTGGAGCGCAGCGACCGTGAGTAACAGCGGAACGAGCAGCAACATGGAAACTCGCAGTGAGGGGAGGTCTGCCAGCGTACCGAAAACTAGTGGCCCGTACGACTCATATACCCGCCACTAACGCTGCGGTGGCCGCAAGTCAGCCAGCCGCGCGCTGTCACCTGTGGCCTCATACAGCGCCGTCAGCTGCCCGGTGGCAAAGACCACGTCGGGGTGCGCCACGTTTCCGGCACGCTCTGCCAGATAGTTCTCCCGCACCTCGACCAGCGTGGCTTCGGCTTCCCGAACTCTGTCGAGTGCTTGCAGCGTCACCGCGCGCTGGCCGAGCAACAGATTGAGCGCGCGACTACCGCGCTGGAGCTGTGCGCGCGCAAACGGCAGGTGTTCGTCGAGCAACGCCAACGCTGGTTCTGGTCCACGCATTTCACGTGTGAGATCGGCAAGTGACACCACGGCCATAAAGAGGTCATTGCTCCGACGTCCGGCGGCCAGGTGCCGACTGATGACGCCCTGCATCATTTCGAGCGCCTCGTCACGTCGACCTTGTGCGCGAACCGATCTGGCGAGGTGCTGATAGGCAAGCACTGCGGTTGGAGCGTTTTCGCCGTCCATCGACGAATGGTGCAGGTATGCGCCACGCAGCAGCCGCTCGGCTTCCGCGGGCTCGCCGAGCGAAACAAGCAGTGAGCCAAGGTCCTGCTCAAGCCATATCCGCCGCACGTTGTTCGCGGGGAGAATTCGCGCTGCATCGTTGACCACCTCGCGCAAAACAATCAGCGCGGAATCAGACTGTCGGTTTTCCAACAGTGACAGCGCAAACAATCGTCGTGCGCCAAACGTCGGCGATGTACCTGCCCCCCACAGTGTCTCGTACCGCGCCACCATCGTACGTGCCATCGCCACGGCGCGGTCAGCCTTGCCAAGTCGCGCCAGTGCTTCGACCGCAAAACCCTGCACAAGGAGGTAGGTGGGATTGGAGGTCCCAAGCGGCTCGACCGCGGCCAACCCGTGGTCAATCAATGCGAGCGCTTCGTCGGATCGCTGCGCGAGCAGCGCGAGCAGATTGGCCTGCGCGAGCTCAATGCGCGCAACGGCAGGATACGTTTCGCCGAGCGCTTCACGAAGTCGTGGCAGCAGGGCGTCAAGACTGTCAACCGCCGTGCTGATGGCACCGGTGCCAAACGTGGCGAGCGCTTGCAGCGATGCCAGCAACAGCACGGTTGAATCCCGTTCCCCAAGAGACTCGGCAAAGCGTGGTCGGAGCGAGTCGGTCGCGTTTTGCAGCTCTTCAAAGCGGCTGTAGGTAAAGAGCAGATCCACTCTGGCCGCATGCGCGGCATACGCCGCACGTGTGAACTCCTGACCAAGCTGTCGGTAGCCAGCAATCGCGGAGTCGAGAAAGCGGTGCGCCTCGTTCGTCGCACCAAGGTGCGCGTAGGTCTGGCCAATAGTCGACAGGATACCGGCGCGAATCTCCGGTTGGGTTCGGAACGCGGTGTCCATGGATTGTGCGGCGCGGTCCAGCGCGGCACGCACCGAGATATCACCGCCGGTACGAAACGGGTCGGCAGACGCCAGCATCTGTTGCAGGAACTGATTGATCGCGCTGGCTTTCTGCGCTTCGGCGACAGCACGCGTTGCTTCCTGCTGTGCACGCCAGCTCGCGCGCGCCGTCGCCGCGGTTCCGGCCAGAATCGAAATGATGGCCAACGCGCCAAATGTCATCGCCGTGCGATGGCGCGTGGCGAACTTGCGCATGCGATAGCCGCGGCTGCTGCCGTGTGCTCGCACCGGCCGGCCGTCGAGATATGCCTGAATGTCATCCGACAGTTCCGTGACGGTGTGGTAGCGCTGGTCGGGTTCCTTGCGCATGGCCATCATCACGATCTCATCCAGATCGCCGCGCAGTGTGTCGCGCAGTTCGCGTCGTGCGTTGGTGGTCGACGGCAATCCCAGCGTGGATTGCGCCAGCGTGCCATCGGGCAGCGTGGCCACCGTTTCGCTGGGGGCGCGTGGGATGCGTTCCATCACCTCGCGCATCAGTGGTGCGAGTCGCTGATTGTCATGGCGAAACGGTAACGCGCCCGTCAGCAATCGATACAACGTGACGCCGAGCTGATACACATCAGTCGCCGCCGACAGCTCGCTACCTGAGAATTGTTCGGGCGCGGCATATTCGGGTGTAAGCGGGGCCGGTTCGGCTTGGGTGACGGCTTCATCCTCAGCGCCGGGAAGCGCTCGCGCCACGCCGAAGTCAAGCAGCTTGGGATGCCCTTCCGCAGTGACGAGTACGTTTGACGGTTTTATATCGCGATGCAGAATCAGGCGGCTGTGCGCGTGTTGCACCGCAGTGCACACCTGCTGGAAGAGGCGCAGTCGTTCGTTGACCGGGAGCTGCTGCTGCACGCACCACGCGTCGATCGCAATGCCATCGACGTGCTCCATCACCAGATAGGGCACACCATCATCCGAAACGCCACCGTCGATCAACCGCGCGATCAGCGGATGATCGAGCCGAGCGAGGACCCGTCGTTCACGATTGAAACGCTCGTGTCCTTCGCGATCAAAGACGCGATGCGTGAGCACTTTGACGGCGACGCGCTGCGTAAACGGCGCATCAACGCGCATCGCGGCGAACACCGTACCCATCCCACCGCGTCCCAGCACGTCGTCGAGCTGCCACGGACCCAGGCGCCGGCCAATCCACGCCGTGCTGCCGTCGCCCATCGCACGGAATCGACCCAGCGCGCCACCGGTTTCGAGCCGACCGGTGGGCGAGCTGTCCATCAACAGCAACGATGCCACGTCTTCGCGAAGCGCCTCGTCTGTCCCGCATCGTTCCCGAAGGGCACGCGCGCGTTCACTCTCTGGCAGCGCCAGCATTGCGAAGTAGATCTCCTGCGCGAGCCGATACCGTTCGCGTTCCATATCAACTCTGCTGCCGGAGGATCTCGCGCTGCAGCCAGAGCCGCGCGAACTGCCAGTCGCGCTTGACCGTTGCCGTTGAGACGCCAATGACATCAGCGGTTTCCTTCACGTCAAGGCCCGCAAAAAAGCGAAGCTCCACCACGCGCGCCTGCCGTTCGTCGAGCTCCGCCAGTCGCGCCAGTGCGAGATCGAGTGCTTCGATGTCAACGGACTGTTCGTCTGTGGATTCGGCAATGTGCAGATCAGGGTGCAGTTCAACCCGTTCCTGCGCTCCGCCACGCTTTTGCGCATTGGTGGCGCGCGCGTGATCGACCAACAGACGACGCATGGCGTGCGCGGCCACGGCAAAGAAGTGCTGTCGACTTCGCCAGGATGCATGGTTGCCCACCATCTTGAGGAAGGCTTCATGCACCAGCAGCGTGGGTTGCCATGTATGATCAGCGCGCTCACGCCGCATGAGGGCCGCGGCGATGCCGTGCAGCTCAGCGTAGATCAGCGGCATCAACTGCTCGGCCGCTGCCGGATTGCCCTCGGCGTAATCGGTAAGCAGACGGGTGACGGCGGGTTCGATGGGCTCCACGATGCGAGTCTAGGTGCTGGCGCGCTGCGTGACAAGCGAGAGCGGCAGCGCTGAGACCGCTTGGGCCGGTTCGATACACATCGGCTTCAGCAGCGCGCCTGACCTTGAGGTCTGCAGGACCTGCTCGTATGTTTCCTCGTACAGACGCGCGCGGCCCCTCCACGGGCCGGGCGCTCGTTTGCTATTTGCCCGTGCCCCGCGCCGCAGCGAGTTTGTCGTTGTGCGTGGGGCCTCGTGTCTTTCTCCGGTTCCTGCCATGCTCGAAGAACTCAAGGCCAAGCTTCGTGGTGAAGTTGAACGTCTCACCCACGAACTGCACATCGTTCTGCCCGCTGAAATCCGGCGTGCGGTGGAGATGGGTGACCTCAAGGAGAACTCCGAGTACAAGGCCGCGCTCGAACGTCAGCAGTTCGTGCAGGCTCGTCTGGGTCAGCTCAACATGCGGCTGAGCAAACTCGGCAGCATCGAGATGGATCAGATTCCAGCCGATCGCGTGGGTCTGGGATCCAAAGTGGTGGTGGAAGACGAAGCGACCAATGATCGTGAATCGTACAGCCTCGTCTTTGGGGACGCGTCCGAGTTTGAAGAGGGACAGGTCACCATGGGCTCGCCAATTGGGCTCGCGCTTTCGGGCAAAGCCGTTGGCGAAACGGCGATCCTTCGGCTGCCCGCCTCGGTACGCAAGCTCAAGGTTGTGGAGCTGATCACGATTCACGACGACGTTGAGACGGCGTGACGTAGGGTCGTGGCGATCGCGAGGGTGGCCAGACGAGCTGTTCATATTCGACTTTGCGGCTACAAAGTGCCCTGAGGCTTTCCGGCTTTTCGGCGGCACAAGTTTCGTACGGCCGAACTGAGCGATTGCGGTTGCCCGGAGGATCTGAACCAGTATCGTGGCTCTGTTCCGTCGTACGAAATAAAGTAGGCCGAATAGCCAGAAAGCCTCAGGGCACTTTGTAGCCGCAAAGACGAATCAGAACTGCAACACAGTGCGTGCGATCGAGTCGCACTTACGTCGCGACGTTCAGATCTCGTCTACAGAGAACAGCCGCGTCACCTCACGCTGATACGACGCAAGCTCGGCATCACGGCGTGAATCGCTCCAGCCGAGCAGTGTCGCGACGAGTGGTGCGATGCGTTCAGCGACCCCGACGCCGTGATCTCGCGTTTCAAATGCAATGTGGGTGCGCCGTACGAGCAAGTCGGCAAAGGTACACGCGCCTTCGCGTTCGATCGCGTGCGCCACTTCAGCGACGAGATACGGCAGTTGGTCGGAAAGGCGCATACGCAGCGACGAGTCGCGCTGGGCATAGCTCCACACATTGCGCCAGCGGCTGCCATAGGCGCGCGCCAGCCGCTCGCCCACTGCGGCATCGCCGCACGTTGCGGTGGCGTCATGCTCGGTTTGCTCCAGCGACACCATGTCGCCGCCCGGCAGTGGTTCGTGCTGACTTCGGTCGGCAGCGTTTTTGTTGGCCGGTTTCCCGGTCGCGCGATCAATGATGTCGACCGCCATCGCCCGATATGTCGTGAGCTTGCCGCCTGTCACCGTCACCAATCCATTGGCGGCGCGAACAATGGAGTGCTCACGCGATGCACTGCCAGTGTCGCGTGCCGATCCGGTCGCTGATGCAGCCAGTGGTCGAATGCCGGCCCACGCGGCAATGACATCCTCTGATGTGAGGTTGGCATAGGGAAACCGTGCATTGGCCGAGCGCAGGAGATATGAGACTTCCTGCCGATTCGCGCGCACATCGTCCGGACCGCTGTGCGCCGGCCGTTCGGTGGTACCGATGATGGTGTGCACTCCAGCGGGCAGTACAAACATGACGCGTCCGTCCACCGGTGACGTAATCGTGATTGCATCCCGGTTGCCCAGCCGCTGTCGCGACACGGCAATGTGCGCGCCAACCGCGCCGTGCACGGCGTGTGTCGCCGGAAGACCAGTCAGTGCGGACGTCGCATCACTCCACGGACCGGTACAGTTGATGATGAGCGGCGCGTACACCGGAAACGCGCGATCGTCGAGCGTATCGCGAACGGTCACGCCCGACAGATGCGCTCCCTGCAACACACCGCCTTCAACGTCGACGTGATTCGCGACCACCGCGCCCGCCTCGCGCGCTGCGAGTACGGTAGCCAGCGTCAGTCGCGTGTCATCAGTGGCCGCATCCCAGTAGCGTGCGCCGCCGGCGAGGCCGTTGCGATCAAGTGATGGTTCCGCGTCAACCACTTCATCGACACTAAGCCCTTGGTGCCGCTCGTTGCGGTACAGCGAGAGCAGGTCATAGAGCGCGAGGCCCGCGCGCAACTTCCACCGCGGCACGCGTGAATCGCGGTAGACAGGCCACGTGAACGCGAGTGGGCGCACGAGGTGTGGTGCAATACCAAGCAGCAACCGTCGCTCGCGGCTCGATTCGAACACCAGACCGACGTGGCCGTACTCGAGATAGCGCACGCCTCCGTGCACGAGGCGTGACGACCGGCTCGATGTGCCGGATGCAAAGTCATCACGCTCGATCAGCGCAACACGAAGCCCCCGCAGCGCCGCTTCGCGTGCAGCGCCGGCGCCGGTGATACCGCCGCCGATGATAATGCAATCGAAGGTCTGTTCAGCGAGTGCAGTGATCGTGTCGTGTCGCGCCGCCGTTGCTACACCGCCGTGAAGCGCGATATGTGCACCCGTGTAGACGTGCGCACCGCTTGACGAATGTGCGGTAAATGATCCCATACCTGATACTGGCGTACCCCGCGCGGTGTCGCCAGTACCAGGTGTGCGTGTGTCCGTGCTGCTCGATCAGGGAACCGTTAGTGTGCGGCCGAACGGTGCGAGCGTCTGGCTTACGGTGCGCGCGCGTGCCAGCACCGCATTGGCTTCTGTAATCGCGGCATCGAGCGCCGAGGATGCCTCAGTGGCTTGTGTGCGCATGGCCTCGCTCGGCGACTCCCACAGACCGCCGATTTGTCCCTTGACTGCGCCCACGCGTCCAAGGGCGTTGGCTGAGTTGGCCGCGCCACCACCGCCGCCGAAGCCGCCGC
>JBGTOG010000407.1:0-1668 GCA_041742675.1 Gemmatimonadaceae bacterium
GCTATTGAATCCTGGAAAATGAGCACTAACATCGCGAGCTTCTCCGCGCCGAGCCGCCGCAGCACCTGTGTGCCGAGCGAGCGCAGCGTATCAAACACCCCTTGGCCACGCAACGCATCGGCCGCGAACTCGGGGACCGCACGAAAGTTCAGCGCACCCGAGAGCTCCGCGACTGACGCCACCAGTGACTCGGGCAGGTCCTGCTTGTTGTATTGCATCACAATCGGCAGACTGCGCGCATCGACGCCATGTTCCGCGAGGTTGGCGTGCATGTCCTGCAGGCTCTCGGTATTGTCGTCCCAGCGATGGCGCTGACTGTCAGCGACAAACGCCACACCATCCGCGCCCTGCAGCACCAGCTGTCGAATGGCTTTGTAGTACGGCTGGCCCGGCACGGTGTAGAGCTGAAAGCGCACTTTGTACGCGCCCACGGAGCCCAGGTCCACCGGCATGTAGTCGAAAAACAGCGTGCGATCGCGACGCGTGGCCAGGGATGTCAGATTGCCGACCTGCTCACCCGGCAGCGCCGAATGCAGATAGGACAAGTTGGTGGTCTTTCCCGACCGGCCCGGCCCATAGAACACCAGCTTGCAGGTGATCAATCGGGTTGCGTGATCCACGATGGGCATGTGCCCGCTCCTTGATGACGCGCGTTGCACACGTCGGACTGGTGCTTGCGAGCCCGTCGTACGACGGGTTCGGGGTTTACGGCATCGGATTCAAGAGCGCCTGCAGACGGGCCGTGAGTCCAACGGCCTCCCGCACACGATCCGCATCCGCGGCGGCGTAGGCCGTGCGCAGATACTGACTCCAGTGCGAGAGCGCCAACTCAAAGTCGCCTTCGCGAGCGGCCTGATCGCCCTGATCACGCCACTCGTTCGCCTGCGCCGACGACACCGATGACGCGGACGTCTGGCCCTCCACGAGTGACGGTTCGACACCCTCTGAGGCAACCACGCCGTTTGCCGGGAATGTGACGGTTACGGCGCTACCTGTGGGGGCCGAGCGAGACGGCGCCGCCAGACTGTCATACACGCGCGGCGAGCCATGCGGCGTGAGCAGTCCTGCCCGGAGCGGATCAAACACCACGTCGTCTGCGTCACCATCGGCGTCGAACACGGCCATTTCGGCGGTCGCGGGAATCCAGAGCTCCTCCGGCGCTGCACGTGCAGCGCGCAGATCAGCCATGGGCGCGTGGGCTGGAGTGGACTCGTGCGCAATCGGGGGTGCGTCCGGGGTGACGGATGTACGCCGTGCGCTCGGATCCGCCACGACGAGCAGACCACCGCCAACGAGCCCGTACACCACCTCCGCGATTTCCAGCACATCGCGGCGCATCAAACGTGCGAGCGTGCGGATACTGCGCTGCCCATCAACCCGCGTGAGGACTTCCCACTCTTGCGGATCCAATCGCAGCAGTGGCAGCGACTTGGGTTCCACATCGACAAAGGACGGAATCGCCTCTGGCGAGGCGACACGATCACGCAGCCGGTTCCACGCATCGTCGCGGCGCGCACTCTCGACCAGCATCGCATCGGTCGGAATACGTACCTGACTGGCGCTGCCCGCGCCCGGCGCTTCCGCAACGAACAGAAAGTGCCCATCGCGCCACGCCAGCACCTCGAGCGCAGCTTCTTCGACGTCGGCTCGCACGCCAGCCGCCGCCGC
>JBGTOG010000438.1:0-5689 GCA_041742675.1 Gemmatimonadaceae bacterium
CGGGAACTGGGCGCCGGTGGCATGGCCACAGTCTACCTCGCCCGCGACCTCCGTCACGACCGTGATGTCGCGCTCAAGGTGTTGCGCCCCGACCTGGCAGGCGCGCTTGGTCGCGACCGGTTTGTGCGCGAGATCAAGCTCGCCGCGCGACTCACGCACCCACACATCCTGCCGCTCTACGACTCTGAGGAGGTGAATGACTTTCTCTTTTTCGTGATGCCGGTGATGCAAGGGCAGACACTGCGCGAGCGATTGATGCAGGAAAAACGACTGAGTGTGGCCAGCGCCGTACGTATCGCGTGCGAAGTGGCCGATGCGCTCGACTATGCGCACCGCAATGACATCGTACACCGCGATATCAAGCCGGAGAACATCCTGCTGCATGAGGGACACGCTCTGGTCGCCGACTTTGGTATCGGCAAGGCGCTCGCCGCAGCCGCCACGACCGACGGCAGCAGTACACAGGTCGGCGTCACGGTCGGTACGCCGGCGTACATGAGTCCGGAGCAGGCGGCTGGTGAAGTGGTCGACGGACGCAGCGATCTGTTCGCGTTGGGATGCGTGCTCTACGAAATGCTGAGTGGCGAGATGGCCTTCACCGGTTCGAGCGCCAACGCAGTCATCGCCCGGCGCTTCATGTATTCACCGCCTGCGGTCTCCAGCACGCGCGCCGACGTGCCGGAAGTCATCAGCCAGGTCGTTTCGCGTCTGCTCGCGAAGGAGGCCGCTGATCGTTTCGCGTGCGGGCAGGACGTCGCGAATGCACTTCGCACGGCATCCGCACTGCCACCCCGCGCACGTCCCGCGCCCACAGCAACGGACTTCGCAATCGCCGTGCTGCCGTTTGCCAACATGAGCGCCGATGCCGATAACGAATACTTCAGCGACGGTCTCACGGAAGAGATCATCACTGATCTTTCGCGCATCAAAGCGTTGCGCGTGACCTCGCGCACATCCTCCATGCGGCATAAGGGCAGCACGCTCGGGGTGCGCGAGATCGGTGACGCATTGGGCGTGCGGTACGTGCTGACTGGCAGCGTGCGAAGAGCAGGCAACGCGCTGCGAATTTCCGCACAGCTGGTTGATGCCGTCAACGACCGCCAACTGTGGGGCGAGAAGTTCCGCGGCACCATGGACGATGTCTTCGATGTGCAAGAGCGTGTGGCGCGGGAGATTGTGGCGGCGCTCGGCATCACGCTGCAGCCCGAAGAAGAACGTCGACTCGCCACCCGCGGCATTGTGCATGTCTCTGCCTTTGAGCTCTATCTGGAAGCGCGCGAACAGATCCGGCGATTCATTGTCGGAGAAGGCACCTGGAATGTTCTGCTTGACCGCGCGACCGCCATCGAGGGAGATGTGCCCGTGTTGCGCGGACTGCGCCTCTGGGGACAGGTAGCGCTGCTCAAGTTGGGGGTCGGTGAACCGTCGCAGCTTGATGCGCTGGAACGACAGGCGCGGGCGCTTGTGGCCGAAGCCGAAGACCGTCCGTGGGGGTATTCCGCGCTCGGTTACGTCAGCTTTGAGCGCGGCGATATGTCACAGGCAATCGCATGGTTTGGCGAGGCCATCGCGCGTGATCCGACCGATACGGAATCCCGCTACTGGCTTGCGACATCATACGCGATTGCCGGATTGCTCGATCTCGCTGATGAAGCCGCCGCGGAGATGAAGGCGTCCGATCCGCTCGCTCCCATGAGCTATCTGGCGAGTGTACTGGCGCGACTGTTTACCGGTGAAAGCGCGCAGTCCATCGATACGCTTCGCCACGCGCTGGCGCTGGATCCCGAAAACTACGCCGTCCGCTGGTGTCTCGGCTACGCGTATCTGGCGACACAGCAGCTTGACGTCGCGCTGGAGATCATGGGCTGGATGAGCAACGCAGCGGCGGGCGCACCGTACATGAATCAGCTACGCGCGCTCCACAGTGTGCTACGAGGGAACCGTGCCGAGGGTCTGGAAATGGTACGCGCGCAGGATGTCGCGCGGTTCGACGCGCACCTGACGTTCCACGTTGCCGAAGTCTTTGCGATGGCGGGTGAGATGGAGCGCGGGATGGAAATATTGGCGCTCGCGGTGCACAAAGGCTTCACGCCGGTGGCGTTCATTGACACGCACTGTGCATTCATCGAACCACTGCGCACGCATCCAAAGTTTGCGGGGGTGTTGGCGGAGGCGGAGCGACGGTCGGAGGGGGTTCGGCGCGCGGTGGACCGCCACAAGTGACTGGCTGCACTTGAAATCCTCAGAGCACCTCGGGTGCTCGGTTCGTCGTACAAAACAAAAGAGGCTCAAGAGCCGGAAAGCCTTGAGGCACCTTGTAGCCGGAAAGGCGAATCAGGACTGCACGCTAGTGAGAGACTGCGCTCGAAGTTGCGTGATCTTGCCGAGCTATGCGGAGGAGTGTCGCGGGCGATTCCTGGAGCAGCGTGCGAAGTTGACGATCCTGTGGCAGCAGCTTGAGCAACGGCACCAGCATGCGATCCCGCAGTGTTCGCGCTAGTGGGTGGGTGATCTCGGCGAGCTGCCCGAGTCGCGCCGAGGTATTGGCGACGGTCCGGACCTTGTCGCGGCGTCTGGCGTCGTAGGCGGCGAGAGCGGTGGCAAGATCGCGTGAGGATCGAAGCGCATCGAGCAGCACGGCGGCGTCCACCAGCGCACTATTTGCACCCTGTCCAAGATTTGGCGCCATGGCATGCGCGGCATCTCCGACAAGGACAAGACGCTGGTCATACCAGCGCGTGCAGTCCACACGGATTACTTCGTGGATCAACAGATCTCCGAAGGTTGGCACGGCGCCGAGGAGTCGCTCGGCCGGTGCGTACGCGTTGCCCCATGCTTCGCGCAGTGCACGGAGATCGCGCTGCTCGATGGCGCGCGACAGTGCGGGTGACGCGCAGCTGGCGAAGATGTAGGTGCCGCCGTCGAGTGGGAGGGCGCCGAACACACCGGCTGCGGTCCAGGCTTCGGTGGCGTCGCTGACATGAACCGGCACAAGTGCGCGCAGATAGCGAACACCCGTGCGTGTGAGCCGCGCACCAAACGCTCCGCCGTCGCGCACCTGCGAGTGCACCCCATCTGCACCAACGATCAGGTCGAACTGCTCCCGCGTCTCACCGTCCGGACCCCTCAGCACCACCGAACCATCGGTGCTCGCGCGCATTACGCTGGTTCCGAATCGGCAGGTGATGTTTGGCTCGGCGAACAGCGCGTCGACGAGCACTTCCTGCAAACGTGCCCGCGTGACCACGGCAAATCGTGCATCGGGTGGTGCCTCAGCGAGCGTGCGACCACGACCATCAATAATGCGAGTAGCCGACAGCTCCGTTGCGCAACCAAGCGCCGGACCGAGGCCGAGCGCCTCAAGCACGGCGCGACCGTTCGCGGCCAAGGCCAGACCGGCACCAATCGCGCTCGGTGACTGGATGCGATCAACGATGGTGATCCGAGCGCCGGAGCGCGCGAGCAGCAGGGCGGTGGACGCACCGCCGGTGGCAGCGCCCGCGACGAGGATGTTCAGGGAAGACAGCAGCATGGTTTCCTGTGTGTTTAAGGTTGCCCGCAATCTGCCCGAGCCGCATGCACCACGCCGTGACCGTGCGCGACAACGATATGACCGCGCACGACAGCAAGATGATCGCATGCCACGGCAATGTGGTCGCACGCGACGGCGATGGGATCGCACGTGAGGGCAATACATTTTAGGTGCGACAATCTCCGATTACCCGCGCCCGTTGCGTCGGCACGACCTCGCTGCGACCTTCGTGATGTGAGCACCACGCATCCGCAACATTTTCCTCATCAAGGCACGATTCTCGCCGCGGTGGTCGCCGATGTGATCAACGCCGCCGAGTCACTGGGCGTCCCGCGTGAAGAGCTGCTCGGCGCGAGCGGACTCGACGCGGCGGTGCTGGCCAACCCCGACGAGCGGGTGCCCGTGACCGCTGACTTCATGGTGTGGCGATCGCTTTCCGCGCGCCCCATTGGCCTCGAACTTGGCGAACGGCTCGGGGCGAACTCCATGGGTGCCGTAGGATACGCCATGCAACACGGACGCACGGTTGGCGACGCGCTCAGGTGGGTTCAGCGCTTTCGTGCGGTACTGCATCCGGAGCTCGTCGCGGACACGGAGCGGCGCGATACGCCAGTGGGACCGCGACTCGTCTTCAGCAAACCCATGTCCGGCGCGTTCGCGCAGTTGCGGGAACCGGTGTACGCCTACGCGAGCGGCACGCGCGCGTTGTTGCGAGGGCTCACGGGGGAGCCGATCGAGGCTCGATCTGTCACATACCCGCTCACGAAAGCACACGACGCCGAACGACACGAGCAGTGGTTTCGCTGCCCTGTTGCTTGGGGGGGGGCGCGATTTGAGATCGCGTTCGATGCTACTGTGCTCGATCGTGCCCTGCCTCGCAACAACCCGCGACTTTTTGCGTATCTCGCGCAGCAGGCGCAACGGTTGCTCACCGCCATTCCGTCAACGGACAGCACCGCGACGCACGTGCGGCGCGAAGTGGCGACCGCGCTTCCCTCGGGCGATCCGCAACAGGCGATCATTGCCAGGCGACTCGCGATATCGCAGCGCACGATGCAGCGCCGACTCGCACGCGAAGACACCACGTTCGCCGCGATCGTTGAGGCCGTGCGCCGCGAGCGCGCGGAGTTACTGCTGTCTGATGCCACTTTGACCGCCAGCGAGGTGGGCTTTCTTCTGGGGTTCAGTGAGCCAGCGGCATTTTTTCGTGCATTCAGGCGGTGGACTGGACAGACGCCACAGCGATGGCGGGCGACACGGCAGCCGTGATCGCGCACGCAGTTGAGGCACCGTTGGCGCAGGCCTGCAGGCACCAGTGTTTCGGCCTACTTGCCGGGCTGTCCCGTATGACGTAGCGTCGGTTGCATGGACCGTTCTCGCCGCAGATTCTACACCGCCTTGGCGATCATTTTTCCCCTGTTCTTCCTGCTGCACTGGAACGGGATGCTTTCGCAGACCTACTTCTGGGCGATTCAGGCGATCAATGGCCCCCACCCATTCGGTTCACATCCCGTCGCGGCCTTCATTTCCGCCGTAATCATCTTCGCCGTGCTGGCGCTCGTGTTTGAAGCCGTCCGCGCACTTGTTCGAGTACGCCGGGTCGGGTGACCCACCAGCTTTCCTGATACGCGGGGTAGTGTCCCGAGTGTGATCGTTCGGCCGCATAGAGGTGCGGTACGCAGCGATCCTTTTTCAATCGGAGAACTCGCGCATGTTCATTGGAAAATCTGGTCTGGCGATCGTATATGTCCGCAGAGCAAGTACGCTGATCGCTCTTCTCGCTGTGGCCGCCTGTGGTGATTCACCCGCGTCGCTACCGCCCGCTCCGCAGTTGCCACCGCTGCAAACCGGGACGTGGCATCTGAATCTCGCTGATGGCCAGGTACTTCCCGCCATGGTCGCGCACCGACTGTTCAATGGGCAGCTGGAGCAGACGTTTGTGGATTCGTCGACGCTGTCGGTAAACGCAGACCGCACGTGGCAGCAGAGGATTTATCTGAAACGCGCCGTCTTCGGACAACCGGCTTCTGAGATGCCGGTGCTGCACCTCGGCACGTGGGCGCCTACCGATACCGGGTACGTGTTTGTCTCCGACATCGCAGGGCGTGACTTCGTCATTCATTCGCCAGGCGCGGATTCCTTGCGTGTGATACAACG
>JBGTOG010000023.1:0-25325 GCA_041742675.1 Gemmatimonadaceae bacterium
GTGACTCGGCGGCCACACGCGCCGGTTGCGCCGCAATCAACTTGAGCGCACGCTTGGCCGCATCACGCGCCTGATGCGGCTTCACGCCATCGGCATTGGGCGTGGCCGTACGATGCTCCGGTGAATCGTCGCGCCAGTGCCAGGTGTCCACACGCAGGGCGGCGCGGGCCAGATCGCGCTCGCCATCACGCGCGTCCGGTGCGTGCTGACTGGTGGTATCGGCGGCGGCAAGACGCGGGTCGGGGGCCAGCCGGTGTGCTGCGGCTTGTGCATCGAGCGTGTCTTCACTCGTTGATGTCACGCGCAGTGACTCGGCGGTGGCTTTGGCACTGAACCGGTCCGCGAGACTGGCCAGTGCATCGCCCTGCGCGACGCTGAAGCCCAGCACGCGCGCCACATCGCGCACGGCGCTGCGTCCGCGATACGTGATCTGTTCACACACCATCGCGGCGTGATCGCGTCCATAGCGATTGTACACATACTGCAGTACACGCTCGCGGTCACGGTGCGCAAAATCGATGTCGATGTCCGGCGGTTCCTGTCGTTCTTCACTCAGGAACCGTTCGAACAGCAACTCCATGCGAATGGGATCGACCGCCGTGATGCCAAGGCAATAACACACCGCGCTGTTGGCCGCGGAGCCACGGCCCTGACACAAAATGCCTTCGCGTCGGGCAAACCGGACGATGTCCCACACAATCAGAAAGAAGCCGGCCAGACCGAGCTTGCTGATCAGCGCGAGTTCATGCGCGAGTTGTGCATCGTGTTTGGGCGTGCGACGTGTGGTGCCCGGTGCGCCCCAGCGTTCCGTGGCGCCCTGCTCGATGAGTTGTGTGAGATACGCGTCGGCGGTGACGCCAGGCGGCAGCGGAAACGCCGGCAGTGCAGGGCGTAGCTGCTCCAGACGAAACGCACAGCGTTCGGCGATGGCAAGCGATTGTGTGAGCCCCTCCTCATGTCCTTGCCATGTGATCGCCAACTGCTGTGCACTCTTGAGATACCACTCGGCGTTTGGACGCAGCAGCGTTCCCATATCATCGAGTGTGCGTTCGTGGCGCAGTGCGGTGAGCACATCGTGTACAATGCGTCCGGCTGACTCGGCGTAGTGCACGTTGTTGGTGACGACCCATGGCACACCCAGCGACTGCGCGATGGGCAGCAGACGGCGCACGAGTTTGCGTTCTTCAGGCAAGCCGTGATTCCACACTTCCACGGCGACACGATCCGGGAACAGGTCACCGAGCAGCCCCAGTGCGCGTCGTGCATCACGCAGTTTGCCTTCGCGGGCCAGCTGCGGCACCCAACCGCGTGGGCAGCCCGTGAGTGCCGTGAGGCCATGTGCATGTTGTGCCAGCAGATCAAACGACACGGCAGGCTCACCGCGTGTGCGATCCATGCGCGCACGCGTGACGAGTTGAGCGATGTTGCCGTAGCCTTCGCGGGATTCCGCGAGCAGGATGAGATGTGTGCGACGGAGCGGTGGCGAGGCATTGGCGTGCTGCGTCGATATCAGGAGTCGCGCATCATCTACATCTACGGTGAGTTCCACGCCGACAATGCCGCCCAGCCCAACGGTGTGCGCGGCCTGCGCAAAGCGCACAATCCCGCCCAGTTCATCGTGATCGGTGAGGGCGAGGTGCTGATAGCCGAGTGTGTGTGCGCGCTCCACGAGCGCCTCTGGCAGCGAAGCACCATCAAGGAGAGAGAAGCCCGAGTGGCAGTGCAACTCGGCGTAGGCTGCTGGGTAAGTCGGGGGCATGGCAAATGACTGGTGCGGTAGCGAATACCGAATATACACCGAAACAACGGCGCCAGACGGTGGTGTTCCCGGGAGCCTTCGAACGTTCAGTTGTTGGAGCGAACTGGGAGCGCCAACTTTCAGGCTCCCCCGAGGGATGTGCGGAGTGCCCCGACTTGCAGTTGCCGGGAGCGAACCCGGAGCGCGTGGTATTATTTGGCATGACTGAACTTCGCGGCAAAGCCTCGGCGGCTCCTGAGGTAGATGCGGTGCTGGAGGTGGTCGACGCCATGACACCGGGCGAACTCGACGGCCTGCCATATGGCGTGATCCAGCTCGACCGCACCGGGCGCATTCTCAAATACAACGCCGTGGAATCGCGTCTCGCGTCGCTCGCCCCGGAAGATGCTATCGGGAAGCAGTTCTTCACCGAGGTCGCGCCGTGTACGCGCGTTCAGGATTTTTACGGGCGATTCAAAGAAGGCGTGATTCGCGAGATGCTTGATACATCATTCACGTTTCATTTTGCCTTCAAGCAATCACCGCGCGATGTGACGGTGCGCTTGTTCTTCTCCCGGCGGACGCGAACTGTGTGGGTGCTGATTTCGGATCACGAAGGGAAGCCGCTTGACGGGACGTAAGAGCGCATGGCATCCGACCTGTCATTTGTCGAGCACGTGCTGGACCAGTTCGAACCGGCGTGCGGCGTCACATCCAAGCGAATGTTCGGCGAGTTCGGACTGTTCAGTGAAGGCCGCATGTTCGCGTTGGTCTGCGACAACCAGCTGTTTGTGAAGCCGACCGATGGTGGCCGAGCATTCATTGGAAACGTGGTGGAAGGCAGCCCCTATCCAGGAGCCAAACCATGTTTCCTGATTGAATCGCTTGACGATCGGGCGTGGCTGAGCGAACTGGCGCGTCGCACAACGGCAGAGTTGCCGGCGCCCAAACCCCGAAAGTCAAAGCGTTGAGGTATCGCTCTCTGGGGTAATAGCGGGCGCTGGCATAATGGCTAGCTTCTGCATACCGGTGTGATACACTGACGTTGCGCTCCGCAGCGTCACGCAGCGGACACTACATGACGAGGTTGCGCGATGTCCACCAATACGCTCCTGATTATCGTTGTCCTCGTGCTGATCTTCGGTGGTGGGTGGGGCTGGTCACGACGCGGACGGTAGGGCGTTGCTACGAGCGACGGCGTGGCGCAACTGATCCAAAAGCGCCGTCGCCTCGCGCAGTGAACTGAGTACGGCAAAAACGCGCGAGGCGATCGCTGGCGGCAGCGGCTTGAGATCGGGCACCGCTACCGCACGCATACCGGCGCTCATCGCGGCCTCGAGGCCGAGATCGCTGTCTTCAAAGACAACGCAGTGCGCCGGTGGCACATCGAGGCGACGCGCAGCTTCCAGGAAGATGTCAGGAGCCGGTTTGGAGCGCGCCACCTGATCGCCGGTCACGACCACTTCAAACCGCTCGGTGAGTTCAGCCAGTGCCAGCTTCTTCGCGGCACCGGTTGTGAGCGTTGACGTGGCGATTGCACATGGCACACCTGCGTCTTCAAGCCAGGTCAACAGCGATTCCACCCCGGGCTTGCGCAACTGCTCCGGCGACACGGCCATGAGCGCGGCGTGATAATGCGCCGCGTGGCGTGCATACAAGTCGTTGACGGGGAAATCCGGTCCAAGCGCGGCGACGAACTGTGCTTCCACTTCGGGTCGGCGCCGTCCGATGATGGTGGTGAGCGTCTCCATCGGCAGCTCGACGCCGAGGTCGCGTCCACCGGCGAGCCACGAGGCACGTGAGAGTCGCTCCGTGTCGAGCAGCAGACCGTCCATGTCAAACACTACTGCGCGCAGCTCAAGCATCGTCAGCTGGGTCAGGTGATACGGTGCGCCGAGTTGGCGCGGTGAGTTGAACATTGTGTAATGCTGCGCTACACCGGCTTGGTCATCGCATATACGACGCGCTCCGGTCTGACTGCATCATGTAGTGGGAGTAGCACAGCAGAAAGGCGCTCAACGGCGCGACGTGATCGAGTGTTCTGTGCGCCGATAACAAAGATCACCCGATCCACAAAGCCGAATGCGTGGTCGAGCATCAGTCGTTTCATCTCGCCATTGTACTGTCCGCCCCAATACGCCCGCGCAAGAAATGTCCATCCAATTTCGATTTCACGTGCGGCCGCTGAGTACCCGTGGTAGCGTGACGAGCCGATGACTGCGCTGTTCGCACGATCAATGACCGCGAATGCGGACTGCGACGCCATGGCTTCATCAAAGAATGAGCGAAAGACCGGGACTTGATGTCGATCCGGTTCGGGATGCTGCTCCCAGATCAGCGGGTCCGATGCAACCGCATGCAAAGCCGTCCAGTCATCGTCTCGCAAGGGACGCAGCTCAACGAGTGATCCGCGCAGAGTTGGCTGCAGATTGGCGGGTGCTCCCGAGGTAGTCGCCATAGACGATTCAGCGCGTGTTGGAGGGGGGATTGGGCAGGACCCTTTCAGTCGTCACAAGTTAGTGTGCGGCAATAACGCCGTGTGTGTCGCTTGCGGTCGCAGCTCCAAACGCGAGCGTAAGTATCGACAGATCAATCGTTTACGCTTGCAATTCGAGCGCGACCACGTTATCCTTAGGTATCAGGAGAACATGACACCGAGGCGCTGCAACTTGGCAGCGTGCGTCGCACACATGACAATCGGTAGTCTGTCGGCCGATCTTCTCGGCCAGAGCGCCCGGCGCATTCGAGCTTGCATCTGCTCCCCGTGTGTCACCACCGCGCCGGGCGTTCCATTCCATCCTGGGCATGATGTGCGCAACACGCTGCATCGGCCCCTACCGGAGGAATTATGACCTACAAAATTGCACAGATTGAGGGTATTGGGCCCGAGTTTGCATCACGACTTGAAGCGGCCGGCGTGCACAGCTCCGACGATTTGCTGACGCGGTGCGCGAGCGATGAGGGGCGACGCAAAGTGGCCGAGCAGTCCGGACTCACCGTGCGGCAGTTATCCATGTGGATGCATCAGGCCGACCTGATGCGCGTGAGCGGAATCGGTTCCGAGTTCGGTCAGTTGCTCGAAGCGAGTGGTGTTGAGTCGGTGGAGCAACTCGCTACGCGCGATCCAGGAAACGTGGTCAATCTGCTGCACCGCGTGAACAAGGAGAAGAAGTTGACGCGTACCGTTCCGTCCATCAAAACAGTGTCGAAGTGGGTAACGCGGGCCAGAGAGTTGGTGCCAGCGCGGCGTGATGTGGTGAGGAGTGAGGTAGTGCCTCCCAGAGCCACGAATGTGATCGATGCACCGGAGCGGGAGAGAACGTTCGGCTTCGCAGGCGCGGCGACCGGTGCCAAGCCGTCGTGGTGACACACTGACGGCGGCTGTGATGCCGCAGTCGTGATCGGCGCTTGACGCGGATGGTATTGTCTGCCAGCCACCGCACATGAACCCACGGAAGAACCGTCACGCTGAAGGTGGTGTGGTGGCTCATCCGTGGGTTTGTGCTATCTCTGCATCACAACACGACTTCGGAGAGTCCATGCTTCGCTGCAACACACCGCTGCCGACAGGAGCGAATCATGTCGGCAGCATTCGCCGCACACTGTTCGCCGCACTGGCGCTCGCGCTTGTGGCGTGTGCTGCCACTAAGGAGCCAGCGTCGGCACCGGCTATTGATCTCTCCCGCGTGTCGATGATCGATCTGACGCATGCCTACAACGAAGAAACCGTCTTCTGGCCAACGGACACCAACCGGTTTGCGCTTCGCTCGCTGTCCAGTGGCATGACGCCTGGCGGGTGGTTCTACTCCTCCAATGCCTTCACCTCGCCCGAACACGGCGGGACACATCTCGACGCCCCGATCCACTTTCAGATTGAAGGGCGCACCAGCGAGTCGATTCCACTCGAGCAACTCGTGGCGACGGCCGTTGTCATTGATGTGTCGGAGCAAGCGGACGCGAATGCCGACTATGTGTTGACGGTAGACGATGTGCGCGCCTTTGAACAAACGCACGGGATGATTCGCCCCGGTACCATCGTACTGCTCAGGACCGGGTGGAGCGCACGCTGGCCGGATCGTCTGCGATATCTTGGCGACGATACACCGGGAGACGCCTCACAGCTGCACTTCCCGAGCTTTGGTGCCGAGGCTGCTCGACTGCTAGTGGACGAGCGCCAGGTAGCGGCGCTGGGTGCCGATGTCGCATCGATCGATGGTGGGCAGTCCAAAGATTTTCAGGTGCACCGCATCGCGGCATTAGCGAACATTCCCGGATTTGAGAACCTTACCAATCTTGATCAGCTGCCGGCGACAGGTGCAATCGTTGTTGCGCTGCCCATGAAGATCGAGGGTGGATCGGGTGGCCCGCTACGTGCGATCGGATTGGTTCCGAAGTGACGATACAGTTGTCAGGTAGCGCACGACCGTCGTGCATGCCGTCGTCTTGTACGGCTCACGGCAACGATTCGACGATCGAGACAAAGTGTTGTGCATGCGTTTCCGCAAAGGTGTCCGCTTCACGTTCGTATGGGGCATCACGGTAGGCGGAGCGAGCGTGTGATGGCAGCCGTACCCCTTCGCTGATCATCGCGATGGGCTGGGCCCACCATTGGCGCGTACGGACGCCGGCATGCGCTCGGCGGAGTGTGCCCCGTGCAACCTGCCCGCACCAACGAGGAAGAAACCACCAGCCGTCGCGCGAAAATTGCTCGACGTGGCACCACTCGTGAGCCAGAAGCCTCGACATGGTGCGCACTCGCGTCGCACGATCGACCGGACTGGACGCGCCGTCGAGATACTCGCGCACACTGTGCACGACGCGAATGGTATTGCCCAATACAAACGCCGCGACGGACGGGTTGAAAAGTCGCAGCCACGGCACCGCTCGGCTGTGTGTAATGACGCGCGCGGTTCGGCCAGCGTAGCTGATGCGTGTTCGAGATCGCATCAGCGTACGCTGCGCCCGTGCTCGCTGCGACGCAACGTGCGTCGTAGGCCGGTGCAACACGCACGCACACCGGACGCTACATTGTGCAGTATGCCGCATACCTTCATTTGCACTCTGCTTCTGTTGTCAGTTGCGCTGCCGGTCCCCGCGGGTGCGGTGGAGCACGATTCCCGGCTCCTCGGTCGATCGGCGACGGCGCCGTTGGTGGCGCCGTCACAGGATACGTCGCTCACCGTCGCACCCACATCGGATTCCGCCCAGCCGGACTCAACAACGCCGGAACCGGTCAGCAACGAGCGTGGCGAACAGGACGCACGCATACGCAGCGAACTCCAGGGAGTTTTTGATCGCGTTCCCGCCCTCAGCCGCGTGGACGTTTCCGTTGACGCGGGCGTCGTTCGGCTGGAGGGAACCGTACTCGATGTCCGGGCGCGTGAACGCGCGGTGGAGCTGGCCGAAAGCATGGACGACGTGGTGTTTGTGGACAACCGCGTGCGATCGTCCACCTCGCTTGACGAACAGTTACAGCCAACGTGGGCACGGTTGCGCGAACTTGGCTACGGTGCGGTGGCGAAGCTGCCGTTACTGCTGGTGGCCATTCTGATCATCGGGTTCGCGGGAACGCTCGGCACGCTGCTGGCGCGCTGGAGCGGCCCGTCCTTTTTGCGCACCCGCAATCCGTTTCTGCAGAATCTTGTGCGGCGCCTGCTGCAGTCGGCCATCGTCCTGATCGGCGTCGTTGTTGCGGTTGATCTCCTTGATGCCACAGCGCTGGCAGGCGCGCTGGTTGGCACGGCGGGCCTGGCCGGTCTCGCCGTTGGTTTCGCCTTCAAGGACATTGTAGAGAACTATTTGGCCGGAACCATTCTCGCATTTCGGCAACCCTTCGCGAAGAACGACGAGATTCGCGTTGACTCGTTTCATGGCAAGGTGGTGCGACTCACTCCGCGCGAAACGATCCTGATGACACTCGACGGAAATCATGTACGACTTCCCAACGCGCTGATCTTTCGCAGTCCACTCACGAATTTCACGCGGAATCCGATGCGCCAGTTTCAGTTTGACGCTGGGCTTGGCGTTCAGGACGATCTGGTGCATGCACGCGTCGTCGCGGTGGAGGCGCTGCGTGCAATGGACGGTGTGCTGGAAGAGCCGCCGCCGCAGGCGCTCGTCATGGATCTGGGGGCATCTTCGGTCACCATGCGCTTTCTGGCCTGGACCGATCAGCGCGTCAGCGAAACCGTACGTGTGCGAAGCGAAGCGATTCGCATCGTGAAGCAGGCGCTCGAGAATGCCGGCCTGACCATGCCATCGCCCGAGTACGTGCTGCACATGGAGACACCGGCGCAGCGCGTTGTCGATGCCCCGCGTACCGTCACACCGACGCAGGGACAGGCGGATGTGTCGGTCGACCGAACAGTGGATCTGCAGATCGATGCGGATCGTCGGGTGAGTGATGAGGAGGATTTGCTTGACGAGTCGGCGTCGGACAAGCACACGGCACCCTAGTGGCGCTGCCGCCGTCTTCCGCAGGCCGCGAGCGAGCGGAGGATTAGATATAGCGCTGCAGAACGGGAGAGCTGTCGAACCATGGACTTCTGCAATGATGCCCAGGCGACACACGGCGTTCTCCTAACGCGTTGGCTCTGGTTTCGGTGGATCGAGCACTCGGACAAGTTCCTCCGCGTGCGGTCCCCAGATCGTGCTCGGCGAACACTTGGTCGTGTACAGGCGCCCTTCGTATAAGTGTGCGAAAATCAGGAATCGCCGGTCCGGCGTGAATTCGAAACCGCACATGGTGGTCGATATTGACGTTCGTACGAACACGGTATCGGGCGGCGCACCTTTCCAGCGGCGGCCCACGACTACGGTTGCGCGAACCTCGCTCCACGCCTGGTAGCGATCTGTCGAATCATCGGTGGGCAGCCCCCTCGGCGTGAAGCGCTCAATCACCTGTCCCTCGAAAACCGCATCGTAGGACGTGAGGGAGAAGGTTCCGGCAAGCGGTGTGCCGGGCGTCGCCCGAACGCAGGAGCATACGGGCTCTGCGTTAAGTAGCGCACAGAGCGCTGCGAACGAGAGAAACACACTCCAAGCCATTTTAGCGATTTCCCTCGATGCGCGGTGTTGACAGCTGAAGCTCGTAGGCCGGCGCAACCCGTTCCGAAGATGAATGTGCGGTTGGAGCAGCGAGTTGTCGAGAGCACGCACGACCATGCAACCGGGAAACGTTGATCCGCGTTTAAAATTACGGTTGCTCGAACCACGCCCCGTCCGCTGCGCAGTGTATCATGACTTCATCGAACATAACTTCAGCATTCCAGCATTCAATCGCGCGTACCATCGACCGGACCATCGGCAATACGCCGCTGGTTCGGCTGCAGCGCATTCCCGGCGATGCGCTGCAGGCGAACGGCACGGTGATCCTGGGCAAACTCGAAGGCAACAATCCCGGCGGATCGGTCAAGGACCGTCCCGTGCTCTCCATGATTCGTGGGGCGGAAGCACGCGGTGAGATCACACCGGGCGACCGGCTCATTGAAGCGACCAGCGGCAACACCGGAATCGCGCTGGCGATGATTGCCGCGATGACGGGCTACCGCATGACGTTGATCATGCCGGATAATCTGAGCGCTGAACGCCGTGCGTCGATGACTGCGTACGGCGCCGAGCTTGTTCTGACGCCGGCGTCGAAGGGTGGGATGGAATACGCGCGAGATGTTGCCGCGGATATGCAGGCGCGCGGTGAGGGGCGCGTGCTTGATCAGTTCGCCAACCTGGACAATCCACGCGCGCACTACGAAACCACGGGGCCGGAAATCTGGCATGACACGAGTGGACGCATCACGCACTTCGTGAGCGCCATGGGTACCACGGGCACCATCATGGGTGCAGGCCGATATCTGCGCGAACAGAATCCGTCCGTTACGATTGTGGGCGCGCAGCCATCAGAGGGCTCGCAAATTGCCGGCATTCGCAAGTGGTCTCCGGCGTACCAGCCGCGAATTTACCATGCGGCGGGTGTGGACCGCATCGAACAGGTTTCGCAGGCAGAGGCAGAAGAGATGGCGCGGCGCATGGCGGCGGAGGAGGGCGTTTTGTGTGGCCCGTCGGCAGCGGGCGCGTTAGTCATTGCGTTGCGCGTCGCCGCTGAGGTGACGAATGCAACCATCGTGTTCATTGTGTGTGATCGAGGCGATCGCTACCTCAGCACGGGGCTGTTTCCGGCCTGACCGCGTTCACACGATGCGCTGCCACGCTTCGGCCGCAATCCACGCGTTGATCATCAGCAGAATCAGCGCTGGCAGCGTGAGCAGCACGCCGTCCTGCATGCGCACTCTAACGCCTACTCCCAGCAGCATGAGCAGCGCGAGCCCGGCGGCCGACAAACACAGTAGCGGGAGATAGCGCAGACCCAAGAGCACTCCCGCTCCGCCGAATAGTTCGAGCCAGCCGGTGAGCACGCGAAACTGTGAGAGCCCGAAGCGCTCGAACTCCCGCACCATTGCCTTGCTGAACACGCAGCTTGCGCCGTACACCAGAAAGGACACACCCGAGACGATTGTCAGTACCACAAACAGCGACATTTACGCGCCGCCGCGTGATGAGAATGCGACAAACGCCGACAGCAATAGCAGAACAAACGACGCGACATACTTGGACGCCGGATGCCGCACCTTGAAGTGAAAGAACTGGGCGGCCACCATGAAGAACGTCATGGCGACCGCCGCTGGAAAGACCAGCCCGGGATACCAAAGGCCGGCCAGCAACAGCGCTGCCGCAGAAATCTTCATCGCGCCCACCAGATTGCGCACCATGTCAGCGAGCGCGTACTCCCGGAATTCCTGCTCCACGTTGGGGAGGCGTACGACCCATACAAAAATGACAGACAGGGCAATAACGACTTGTGCGATCGCGACGAGGGTTTGCATTGACGTGTATCCTCCGGTTAGCAGGTGAAGCGTGAGTTGCCCACGGTGAACGGCTGCACGACGGCTATAAGTTAGTGCGCATCCTGCGAATTTCGTGCCGACCTGTGCGGCATGGCGGGCCTGCACGGTGAACCTTTGGCACGCTGGAACGACTCCCATGGCATGAACCGCACTCAAGATCCAGCTTCAGCTGCCCCGCGATCTAACGCGGAGCTCGACGACGAGTTGCTGGCCGTTCGGTGCCAGCTTGGCGAGCCAGAGGCATTTGATGACCTGATTGCTCGCTGGCACGAGCCGCTTTGGCGCTATCTCATGCGCACGCTTGAGGCGCCACAGGAGGCCGACGACGCACTACAGGACACCTGGCTGCGCGTCCTGCGCGCTTTTCCGGCCCTGCGTGATCCGTCGCGGTTGCGCCCGTGGCTTTTTGGTATTGCGCGTCGCGCGCTCATGGACCGTTTGCGTGGTCAATACGCGAACCGTGTAGATGTGTCGCTTGAGTTCACGGAGTTGCCGGACTCACGGGACGGTTTGGACATCGAATGGGAAACACAGCGCGCGGATACACTGGTGCGACTGGGTGAGACGTTGGTCGATCTGCCGCTCGTTGAGCGCGAAGTGCTGGTGCTGTTCTATTTGCAGGAGCTGTCACTGACGCAGCTCGCCGAAGTGCTTGCGGTGCCGGTTGGTACTGTAAAATCACGCCTGTTTCGCGCACGTCGCATGCTGCGCGATCGGCTTCTTGCCAAAGGAGTTGACGCATGAACATGTTGCCGTTTTCGTCCGCCCAAACGCAGGATGCGATTCACATTTCAGTCGCGGAATCTCAGGCACGGATGCGGGCCGGACTCGCGCTCCCGCCACGACTCGTGTACGTGCTCCTGCTGTTTGCCTCCACGGCCATGGCGGTCGTGCTTGGTGCGCTCTTGCTGACAGAACCGTCGCTTCCGACACGGACGCAACTGACATTCATGCTCATGCTGGGTACTGCGTTGGCGTGGATGGGATTTGCCATTTGGGTACTGCGCGCGCGAGCGGTGTTGCTGGCCACACACCGCGTGCTGGCAGCGCGTTTGGGCGTGGTATGCACGTTGCTCTTCACCGCGTGTGCCGTTGCATTCGCACCGTGGGGCGACAACCGTGCCGGCTCGCTTGCCATTACTTCCACCGGTTTGCTCTTCTTCGGATTTGCCATGCTTCGCGTGGTGCAGGCGCAGAGGCTGGAGCGTGCGTTGCAGCATCGTCGTGCGCAACTGCAGGCGCAGCTGCAGCACGCTGGCACCTCGGCGCTTTGAGGAAACCGATAGCTGCAGGCACCGCCGTGAGCATGTTATGTCGCAGTGTACCTCCTTATACGCGATCAGCCTGTATCGTGGGCGACGGACCGCGTTGGTCGCGCGGGATACGGCGGTGATCCTGCCGCACTGGAGTTGGCGCATCAGCAAACTTGCGGTAGCGTCCAATCACATGACCAACAACAACTTGCACCGGAAGAATGAAGCGCTCCACGAAGGCGGGAATCTCATCCATGGCAAATTCGCTACGATAGCGGCGCATGAGATAGGCGGCGTCGAAGGCTTCTGGTCGATGTCCACCGCTTTGCTTCTGCGCCTCGTAAATGCCGCGGAGAAAATACTCCAGACTGTCTGGTGGCCGAACGTAGCCGGTGCAGCGCAGTTCGTCCTCGCCAGCGTTCCAGAAGCGATGCATTTCGCCGGGATAAAACACCGCGGTTTCGCCTGGACCTGCGAACCGAGGCGCTTCACCCTTTCGCTGATAGGCCATGGAGCCACTTACCACCGTCAGCGCTTCTTCCTGATAGTGGTGGACGTGCATTGGCGGCCCGCTCCCCGGCTGCACACAGTTTTCGATCTCAAGCGCTTCGCCTTGAGGAGTGGAGACGCGGCGAAGAAAGGTGAGGCTTTCACCAAGGCCGTTTGCGATGGTGTGTGGATAGGAAAACACGGAACACCTCAGACGTTGAGTGTGGAGAAATCGGATAGCGCTATGGAAATCCTACGTAGCGGACGGAGCGCCGAGCTGGGTTATTTGACTCACTTCAGCTACGATGCGCGGAAAATCCAGCAGGCTTTCGCGCGCCCCCGCGATGTGGACCACTGGCCGCAGGAAACTCTCGTTCCGTTCCGATGGAGTCGGCAGCCAGTGGCATTGGGGATCGCGGGTTTCATCAGGCCTGCTGGTACCAGCGGGACTTCACGATGCAGGCAGACGGGCAGCGCGTGCTGCTGCACTTCGGTGCCGTTGACTACCGCGCGCTCGTGTGGGTGAATGACACGCACGTCATCAGCCACGAGGGTGGGCACACGCCCTTCTCCGTGGACATCACCCGAGTACTGCATGCGTCGGGAGAGCAGGTGGTGACTGTCTTTGTGGAAGGTGATCCCCACGAAATGACGAAGCCGCGTGGCAAACAGGACTGGCAACTCGAACCACACTCCATCTGGTATCCACGCACCACAGGAATTTGGCAGACGGTGTGGCTTGAGCGCGTGGGCCGCACGAACATCGAGAAGATCCGCTGGACGACCTGCATCTCGATCTCGAGCTGTCGCACAATGGACGCCTGCTCGCCAGCGATAGCTACCGCGTAATCGACCGCGAGGCGGACCGACGCATCATCCTCTCCGATCCCGGCATCGACGACTATCGCAACGAGTTGCTGTGGAGTCCGGAGCGTCCGAGACTCCTCGATGCGCGCATTCGGTTGCGGCGCGGTGATGTGGTGCTCGATCAGGGCTATTGGCCCGACACGCTGTTCGCCGCGCCTGACGATGCGGCGCTACGACGTGATGTGGAGTTGGCAAAGCCTATGGGATTCAACGGGGTCCGCAAACATCAGAAGGTTGAGGACCCGCGCTACCTCTTCTGGGCGGATACGCTTGGGTTGCTCGTCTGGACAGAGATGCCATCTGCCTATCGCTTCACGCGCACGGCAATCAAGCGCGCATCAGACCACCGGCAGGCGTGAGTCGCTACGCTTGGTCACGACGCACTCGATGAGGCGTTCGCCCTGCTCGGCGGCGTGGCAGAGTTTTCAATCGCTGACCAATCGCGACGGATCGCTGTGCAATGCGTTGTGCACTGGCGAGGGACTCCGAACGGTTGCACCAGGCGAACAGTTCAGCGCAACCTTCCACATTCACGTGAGGACCTTTAATGGCGCGCACGCGAGATGCGGGATGAAGTCGCTCTGCGCATCGCAATGGCGGGCTACCGGGCGCCAGCGCGTCCGTACGGTGCACCGCTCGCCAGCCGACTGCTCAGTTGCACACAGGCGCTGGCAACGAATCAGCGCGAAATTTCGCAAAGCACGCGCGCAGGTCCTCTGCTACCTGTCGCAGCGCTACGTTCAGCTCTCCTACCAGCGCGCTGTAGTCGCTCACTGGAAAACGGCCGTCTCGGTACTCGGTCGTGCCGCGCACGAGCAGTGCGCCATCCAGCGGGCGTATGATATCCCACGACGTGACCACATGCACCCCGGCAGTCGTGGACGCAGAATCAGCGACGCCCTCGAAGCGCGACACATGCAGCTGCACCAGGTAGTCGTGGTGCGTGCGAGCCGCCCATGGTGCGATGTTCACATGCTTCACTGGCACAACGTTGGCGAGATGGGCCGCGACGGTGTGGTTGATACCTTCTCCCAGATCCTCGCCCCAACGATGAAACGCGGACGTCTCAATGACATGCATGCCGCGTCGCACCACGACCGTCGGCGTGGCCAGGTATGACGCCAGATCGAGGCGGCGCAGACCGACGCTCAGTCCGCCCGAGTCCGCAACGGTCGTGGCGATCGGAGTCCGTGCTCCGCTCAACACATAGTGCTGCACCGGTGGCGAGTTTCGCGACAAGCTGAAGCAGCCCGCGAGTAAAAGCAGCGCCAGCGGCGCAAGCAGACGAGTCGTTCGCATGAGATGATGCCTGGGTTGATGCATGTCAGTTTGGCGGCGGCTTCTTGCCGCGCAGTAGCATGTCCGGATTCTGTTCGAGCGAGGAGATCAGGAGGCGGAGCGCGTCGGCGGCATCACGCAGGCTGGTGAGTGCACCCTGCAGCGCGTAACCAGGACCGGCATCGGCCGACAACAACCCGTGCGTCTCATCAAGTGTCTTGCGCAGCGCTTGCAACGTGGCAATCGCCTCGGTCGAGGCTCCGGTGATCTGCGTTTGCATAGGATCGATGGCGGCCTCTGCGCGCGTTGCCAGCCGCTCTACCTCGGCCATCGTCTCGTTCAGCTGCCTGGTCACACCTGGCATTTCGCGCAGCACCGCCTTGATCTCCGGCGCACTGACCAACTCTTCAATGGCATTTGCTGACTGCACGACCGCGCGATTGATCTCCACCATGTTGACTTCGGCGAGCATGTCGTTCACGCGATTGAGAATCTTCATGACGTCCGACAGAATGCTTCCGGCCCCGCCACCGAGCGCTGCCATAAGTGATGGAGTCGTTGGAATCTCGGGATATTCATTCGACGCGTTCGCCAGACGCGGTGGCGTAGAGTCCGTACGATACGACAGTTCAAGGTACAGCAGACCCGTTACGATGCTTTCCGTTTGCAACTGGGCACGAAGTCCATTTTCGATCTGCTGCCGTAGCACGACGGTATCGCCAAGATTGATGTACGTGCCCAGATGCGTGGTGAGTCGAGGCAAGTCGATATCGAACCTGACCGGTACCTGAAATGTCTTGTCTGTCTGGTTGATCTCGATCATGATCTGCGTGACTGAGCCCACCGGTACACCCTGAAACTTCACAGGCGCGCCGTTTTCGAGGCCGTTCACGGACTCCGGGAAAAAGGCGATGAACGTGGTGCGGCGCTCCAACCATGCGTTGGACGCCAGCATGGCGACCGCGAGCACTGCGAGTGCCAGGGCACCAATCAAGAACAGCCCGATTTTCGTCGGGTTCGCGCGCGTGCTCATTGAAGGCCTTCGCTGCTGCGGGTAAGGAACCGGTGCACTTCTTCGCTCGGCGGATTGTCACGCAACTCGACAGGATTGCCGAGCGCGGTCATGGTTTTCTGTGTGATGTCAAGAAAAAGCGCACGATCGGCTATTCGAAAAATGCTCTCCAGATCATGCGTCACCACTACAATTGTGGTCCCAAAGCTTGCTTTCAGTTCAACGATGAGGTCATCCAGTCGGCTGGCGCTGATTGGATCAAGTCCGGACGACGGCTCATCAAAAAACAGCACGTCCGGATCAAGCGCGATTGCGCGTGCGAGCGCAGCACGCTTGCGCATGCCACCGCTAATGGCCGAAGGATAGAACTCCTCAAAGCCTCGCAGACCAACCAGCGCAAGTTTCAGCGAGACAACTTCTGCGATGGCCCGCGCATCAAGCATGGTGAACTCCTCGAGTGGCAGCGCGATATTTTCCGCCAGCGTCAGCCCGCTCCAGAGCGCACCGTTCTGATAAAGCACGCCCATGCGTCGCAGCACACCCTTGCGATGCGACTCGTCAGCCGCCGAAAAGTCCTCGCCATCGAACAGTATGGTCCCCTCCGCAGGCGCCTTCAGGCCAATGAGATGTTTCAGCAGCGTACTCTTGCCACTGCCGCTGCCCCCCATAATGACGAACACCTCACCGCGTTGGATGGAGAAGTTGAGGTCGTTCATAATCACAAGGTCGCCGTATCGCATGGTAAGATTGCGCACTTCAATGGCAGGGGTTGTTTTGGGCATCATATCTTGAGCAGTGCGGCCAGCCAGTCGATCACCGCATTGGCGAGGATGATCATCGTGATGCCGAGTACGACGGCCGAGGTTGCAGCTCGGCCGACGGCACCGGCGTCACTCCCGGTTTGCAACCCCTTCAGACACCCCGAATAGCCAATGATCACGCCGAACACCACGCCCTTGAACACGCCAAGCAGCGCGTCCTGTAGCGTCATGACGTAGAGCAAACCACCTATGAACTGCTTGGCCGAGAGATCGAGCAGGGAGACGGCAACCGCCATGCCACCAAGGATGCCCACAAAATCAGCGTAGAGCGTGAGCAACGGCATCATGAAAAAGATGCCGAGCATGCGTGGCATCACGAGATGTTCAACGGGAGAGATGCCAAGGGTGACAAGCGCATCGATCTCCTCGGTGATTTTCATGGTACCGAGTTCGGCCGCAAAGCCAGCGCCGGTTCGGCCGGCCATGATAATGCCGGTCATCAGCGCGCCCATTTCACGCAGCATGCCAAACCCCACCAAATACGATGTGTAGTATCCGGCGCCGAAACGCTCGAGCACTACGACGCCAAGAAACGCGATGATGACACCGACTAGCAGCGCGATCAGCGTAACGATTGGAATGGCGCCTGAGCTGTTCGACTGCACGACGACCCAAAATTCCCGCCAGCGCATTCGGATCTTGCGTGTCACGAGCCCCACCACTGCCAGCGCGACCTCACCAGCAAAAGTGATCGCAGCCTGGATAATGCTCCACGTGCCGAGCGCCGTCTCGCCGATCCGTGTTACCAGCGGCGGTGGTGTTGTCGGGCGTTCATCGACCACTCGCTCGGGTACCGCACGGGACAGGGTGAGAAGACGCGTGACGGTCTCAGGCAGCGCGGATTGATCCATCTCGATCTTCTGCGCATCGCAGTATGCCTGCGCCTGCTCGAGGAACACCAGCAGGCTACTGTCCCAGGCCCCGAGCGTCGAAGCATCAAACGAGAGCGCGCGAGGCGTCCTGTTCGCATTCCGCTGTTGCGCTACAAGCGATGCAAATCGCGGCGTGTCCTGCTCAATGGACCAGTCACCGGACAGCACAGCCAACAGTACGCCATCTCGATCGGAAAGCGTGGCGTGTCCAGTGGCGGAAAGTTCGGCAGGCGCAGTGCCCATAAACGGTGTGAAGAGTGGCAGATGCAATCACCATATCAGTCACCTTACCCGATCAAGGTCCGCAAGTTGCGTTCGCCCACGAGAGCCACGTGTTGGTCGGAGCCGGACAGAAGAGGCTGCTGCGTTCGCTGCACGTGGCAAGCGGATGGCCGTCTGACTGTGACTGCGCATTCGCTCCTACTCCCCGGGAGTAGTCGCAAATCGCTCCGATGATGAATCGTCAGCTACACCGCGCACGCATATGCTGACGTAGCAGTTTTCTCGCCTGCCCGCACGCGTGTTGCAAGTTCGCGGCGCAAGCTGTGTCGGCGCGACATCCGCTCGCCCACAACCCACTTGTGAACGCCAAGCCGAAGAAGCCGAAGCGTCGGGTTCGCCGCGATCCTGTTGACGTGCAAGCTGAGGCCGCCAGCCGCCTGGCCGCCGACATGCCAGAGAATCCGAACACACCGCGAGAGTTCGGCTACGACGACGCGCTCGCACCAACGCGCGGAAAGGAGACCGTTCCGGCGGATCGCACGGTGACGGCGAGTACGTTGAGCGAGGACAACGCCTCTGCGAAGACGGGCGCGGCTGCGACGACGGGCGCCAATGCGATGGATGGCTCGCTCGCCCGTGTGCGAGTGGATTCCGGTGGGCAAACGCTCACCACAAACCAGGGTGTCGCGATCGCCGACAACCAGCACTCGTTGCGCGTGGGGCTTCGCGGGCCGACACTGCTCGAAGACTTCATTCTGCGCGAGAAAATCACGCACTTTGATCACGAGCGCATTCCCGAGCGCATTGTCCATGCGAGAGGATCGGCGGCACACGGTGTCTTTGAGGCGTATGAGTCGCTGGACGAGTTTACGAGAGCCGCGCCGTTCGCTGAGGCAGGTAAACAAACACCAGTGTTTGCGCGATTTTCTACGGTGGCTGGCGAACGGGGTTCGTTTGACACCGCGCGCGACGCGCGGGGCTTCGCTGTGAAGTTCTACACGGACGAGGGCAACTGGGATCTGGTGGGCAACAATATCCCCGTGTTTTTTATTCAGGACTCGATGAAGTTTCCCGACCTGGTACACGCTCTGAAGCCGGAGCCGCACCATGCGATGCCGCAGGCGCAGTCAGCACACGATACGTTTTGGGATTTTGTGTCGCTCATGCCTGAGTCCACACATATGTTGACCTGGGTCATGTCAGATCGTGGCATCCCCCGCAGCTATCGCATGATGCAAGGCTTCGGCGTCAACACATTTCGATTCATAAATGCCGAGGGCATGTCGCACTTCGTGAAGTTCCATTGGACACCAATGCTTGGTACACATTCGCTGGTGTGGGATGAAGCGATGAAGCTGGGTGGAGCCGATCCGGACTATCATCGACGTGATTTGTGGGAAGCGATTGAGCGGGGCGAGTATCCGGAATGGGAGCTTGGTGTGCAGCTGATCACGGAATCAGAGGCCGAGCAGTTCAGCTTTGATATTCTCGATGCCACCAAGATTATTCCGGAAGAACTGGTGCCCGTTCGACCTGTCGGACGAATGGTGCTCAATCGCAATCCCGACAACTTCTTTGCGGAGACTGAACAGGCAGCATTTTGCACCGCTCACGTGGTGCCCGGCATTGATTTCAGCAATGATCCATTGCTCGCGGGGCGCATTCACTCGTACGTGGACACGCAAATCTCTCGTCTCGGTGGTCCGAACTTTCACGAGATTCCGATCAACGCGCCACTGGCGTCCGTGCACAATAACCAGCGCGATGGCATGCATCGCCAGGCGGTACCTCGCGGACGCGTTGCGTACGAGCCCAACTCGCTTGGTGGAGGCTGTCCGTTTCAGGCAGGTAGCACGGGATTCATCTCGTTCCCCGAGCCCGTGGCGGGAGACAAGCTGCGTGGCAAGCCCGAAAAATTTGCCGAGCACTACAACCAGGCACGGCTATTCTACGACAGCCAAACCGTGGTGGAGCAGCGGCATATGATAAATGCGTTCCGGTTTGAACTCTCCAAGGTCACGGTTCCGGCCATTCGCGAGCGCATGGTAGCATCGCTGGCTAATGTGCACCCGGAATTGGCAGCTGGAGTGGCAGACGGACTTGGGATCGCGGTTCCGGCGCCACTCTCTCGAGCAACACAGGTCAATATTGTCCCTGAAGTGTTGGAATCAAATCTGCTGTCGCTGCACGCACATCCCGGCGACGGCGGTATTCGTACCCGTCAGATTGCCATATTGGCCGGAAACGGGGCGGATGGAGCGTCCGTGGCTCTCGTGCGATCCATGCTTGATGGTGAGGGCGCTGTATGCAAGCTGGTCAGCGTGCGGCTCGGCGATATCGCCACGTCTACTGGAGAAGCGCTTGCCGTAGATCGGTCGCTCGAGATGTCCCCGTCGGTGCTCTTCGATGCAGTGGTGGTGGCAGATGGCCAGGCGTCGATTGAGGCACTGCTCTACGACGGGCACACGCGCGAGTTCATGCGCGATATATATCGTCATTGCAAAACCATTTTGACGCTTGGTGTTGCCGATCAGCTGCTTATCCGGTGCGACGTGCCCACGGCGCTTGAAAACGGCGAGCCAGATCCCGGCATTATTGCAGACTCATCCGCAAACGCAGAGCAGGCGATCACGCAGTTCATTACTGCGGTAGGCAAGCATCGACATCCCGAACGGGATAGTGATCCGCCACTGATCTGATTCCAACTGACAGTGTGCCATGCCTCCCGAGAACATGTCCGAGATCGCCCGCGTGCGCGCTGACCAGGGACAAACAATCGGGAGGATGGCACGTCTCCACGCCAGCAGTTCAGCTGTCACGTCGGCGCAGGTACGATTCGTCTCGACGCTCGGCAGTGCGGCGTCCTGAGAATGCACGACCTTCGTCAAAGTCGTCACTGTCGTAGAAAGCCCGTGACTCGCGACCAAGCGAGTTCGAGTTATCGGACTGAGCGAAGCCGTTGCGCAGTTCTGTCTCGTACTCTCGTGTAATCGCACCACGCGTATACGCGGGCAACGACAGGATCTGGTTTCCCTGCAGATTGATCACTACGTCATCCTTGTCATCATCGAGGCGAGCCGATCCGATCGGGATCAGTGCGTGCCGTCGATCGTCATTCGGTGCCAGTTCCTTTTCGAGTTTGATCTCGATATAGCGCACTTTCATTACGGCGGTGTCTACGATCAGATCCTCGACATCACCGATCTTCTCCCCATCCTGCGTCCGCACATCCCAGCCCTTAATATCAGGCTCGCCATCGCTGATCTCGAAATCGTCCATCTCGCTCAGGTGCGCGAGCTGACCATGTGTACTGTTGTCAAGCTGGCCGTGGGTATCGTTGTCGAGCTGGCCGTGTGTACTGCTGTCGAGCTGGCCGGACATTCCCGGCGCAGTGCGCGCCGTATTGGGATTGTTTTGCATTGAAACTCCCGTGTGTGAATGCGAAGGATGAACGCCGCCGCCGGCGATTCGTGTCGTGCGCGCGGCGCGCTTTACTCATGCGATATGCTCAGGGCGTAGTGCCGGGCCGCGGGGTTCCTGACGCTGTCCCCTGCGTGGGCTGCGTCTGGTACATACTGTCTGCAGTCGTGGACGACGTCACGTTGCGCGTCGTATCGGTACGCATAAACATGTACCACACCACTGCCGCGACCAGAAACGCGCCAACAATCCACGGCCACACGTTTGTTTCTTTGCGTTGTACGTGAAGCTCAGCCATACGGCCTCCATTGAGATCGATGCGCAGTACGCGGGCGGTGGATTGCCTGCGAGGTTCTCTCAATGTTGTGGCAGACCTCAGACGAAGATATTCACCGAAGGGGAGAACTTGCTGTGCTTATCCCGGTCAGACGGCGATGCGTCATGGGAGCGGTCCGATGCGCGAGATGAGCGATCGAGTGTTGCGTACAGCGCTGATCACGGCATCCAAGCCGAGCAAGGCCAGTACGATCGCAACCGCCGCTGCGCCAAGGCGAGTTGATCGATCGGAGCTCACCACTGTGATGATCGCCATGAAGATGAGGAATACGCCGAAGGCGCCTGTTACCCGGCGATGGTTTCGTGAGTCCGCCATTGGTCAGACCGCGTCCCCACGCGATCGGTCCAGCCGTTCCCAGACGCGTTCTTTAACGTCATCAACGAAAAGTTGCAGGTGCGGGAACGGAATCTCGATGCCTGCCGCGTCGAGTGCCTTCTTGCTGGCTTCGACCACACGAAACCGTACTGGCATTTCGCTCGCGGCTTCTCCCACCCACACGCGCACCGCGAGGTTCACGCTCGAATCGCCCAGTGCGTCGACGACGACGGTGGGTGGGGGTAATTCCAGGACGCCCTCAAGTCCGCGTACGGCGCCAAGGATCGCTTCGCGCGCGTCATCGATTGACTCCTTGTACGCAATGCCGATGGGGACGCTGACGCGCGACTCACCGTACATGGAATGATTTACGAGCAGCTCGCCGATGACCTGCTTGTTGGGTATGACAACGAAGGTGTTGTCGTGCGTGCGCAGTCGTGTGGTGCGCAGCGTGATGTCGCGGACCTGACCATAGCGATCCTGCGTGCTGACCCAATCACCGACTTTAAAGGGCCGGTCCCAGAAGATGAGAAAGCCGGCAATCATGTTGGCGATGGTTTCCTGCGCGGCAAAGCCAACGGCGATACCCACCACGCCAAGTCCGGCCAGGGCCGCGCCCACGTTAATGCCGAGCTGACTGGCCGCCATGACAAGCGCCACGACCCAGACCGCGCCGCGCACCACGCCGTCCACCAGCAGGTGGATGAGTGCGTCAGCGATGCCGGCGCGTCGGAAAATATTGCGAAGCGCCGGCTGCAGCGCGCGCAGCAGAATGTAGAACGCCAGCAGCACCAGTAGCGCCGCGAGCACACGCGGTACGATGGCGATCGCGAGCGCAATCAGCGCATCGGCACTCAGCCAGTCGATGGAATCGAGCGAGAAGTTCATGCTCCTATTCTACCTCGTGGAGTGCAACCCTGACGCGATCGATGATTCCAACGCGCCGCTGGCGACGGCGCTAACCGGTGGGTAGGCGGGGATCGTCCGAGCGGTCAGTAGCCCGCGCATGAGGTCTCAGCGAAGCTACGGGATACAAACGTTGATCGGCCTGCTGGTCGGCGCTGTGGGCATGGATGTCTGGGGCTGGACCACCGATGATCCATCGAGGGCGGTGGCCGCGCATCGCATGATGGGCGCCGGTGTCCTTGCTGGCCTCACCGCGGCACCCTTTGGCACGATAGACTGGCTGAGCGTGCCGGCGCGTACGCGGGCGAAGCGGGTCGGCGCCGTGCACGGGGCCTCTGCGCTGACAGCGCTGGCATTGTTCGCCGGCAGCTGGTGGCTGCGCCGAGACGAGCCGGATGATCCGCCGCTCGCGGCACGTCTGCTTTCCCTGGCCGCGTTCGGTGTGCTGAGCGTTACCACATGGTTCGGCGGAGAGCTGGTGGCTCGCCTTGGCGTTGGCGTGTCAGATCGTGCACACCTCAACGCGCCCAACTCGATTCGGACGGACGGGATTGCGTCGGTGCGCAAACCCGAAACAGTGTTGGTCATGTAAGGTGCGCCGCGCTCCGTTGTGGTGCGCCGCGCCAACGTCCGTGGTGCGTAGCGGCGTGCAACCGACCACCGCCCACCGAGCACGCGGCCCCCGGGGCAATCACAACCGCAGCGTCGTCGGTAGTCGGTGGTTCGCCGCTACGAAGTCTTCGCTGAGCGTCGAGATCCCGGACACCGTGGGGGGTTGTCGGTGGGCGGTTATCGGTGGTCGGTAGTTTTGATCGCGGCTCGCGTCAGGAGAGACCGACTACCAACCACCGAACACCGACGACTCCGAACGCCGTTGTGGTGCGCCGCGCCAACGTCCGTGGTGCGTAGCGGCGTGCAACCGACCACCGCCCACCGAGCACGCGGCCCCCGGGGCAATCACAACCGCGCGTGCAGCGCCGAGACTGTGGTTACATACGCTCCGTGAACATGATGTGCGCCTTTGGCGTCCCCGGCAGCATCAACCACGGTTGCCCCACCAGTGGCACGGTGCTCAGGCCGGTGGACGCCTGCGTTGCGCCAGGCATGTAGACCACAAACAGCAGTCGTGACTTTGGTGCGGCGACTTTTGCTTCGTCAAAATCGCCCGGCGGGCCCGTCAGCGAGTACAGCGCACCGGCAGCGGGCATCTTGAGTTTGCCGGATTTCACTTCGGCAAAGCGCACGGTATCCACCTGCGCCGCGCTCACACCCTGCGCTCGCAATTCGCGTCCGCGCGCCATGAACGGCTCAAGCGACTCGTGATAGCAGGCGACGTGAAAGCCATCGACGTTGGCGGGATTATGCGCCAGGCAGATCATGCCATTGGTGCCTGCGCGCAGTTGCTCCAGCTTACCTGCGGTGCGATAGCCGAGCACGGTGGCGCCGGCGCGCATGGCCTGAGGTAGTGGCAATGTGGCGGCGGCGATTTGCAGCTCTGCGCGTGGGATGGATGCCGCCTGCGCGCTGACGCGGTGTGGTGTGATAGCGCCAGAGAGAAGGAGCGTGAGCGCGGCGAGCGCGCTGGTGGCACGCGGCGACAATCGCGTTACGGCGAGCGTACGGACAGCACGAAACGACACGCTAAACATGGCCAATCCGGTGAGTAGGTGACAGTCTACGGAGCAATTACGGTGAAACACGGCGAGCGCTGAAATACAACTGGTCACGCTCACCTCGTACCTCGAACTGCATGATGCCATCCAGTTCACGAAACGTGAGCATGAAGTCGGGGCGCAGCACTTCATAGATCTCGCCGTCGGCATAGACCTCAGCGCTCATGTACAGCCCCGCCGTAAAGATATCGGGTCCCACCCGCATGAGCGCGAACGTCTGCATATAGGAGTCTTCCGGCTCGAAGCGCGCCTTGAGGCCGCCCTTGGCGTACGTGATGATCATCGCGCCCTGCGTGGTGTCTGTTGTGGTTGGCGCAATCGCGTAGCGACCGACGTAGCGCGTCGCTTGTGCCTCCGGAAGCAGCTCCGTCAGCGTTGGCTCGACCGTGTACGCCATGGTGACTCGCATGTGATGCCAGTGCATGGCAATGCTGGCACCGCGTGAGGTGACGGATGGGAAAGAAAACGTCAACACGTCCTCACTCCGCGCGGCCGAGGAATCGGCGCGAACCGTGATCTTGATCTGTCGATCAGAAGGCTTCGGATGCGCCTCGTGAAACAAACGATAGAATGGGTCGAGCATCATCGTCCACACGGAGTCCTGTTGCACGATCATCCACACCCCATACTTCCCCTTGGGCACCGCCGTGCCTTCGAGCGTGATCGTACGGTCGACTTCCAGGGTCGTCGCATAGTTCGCTCCCGGAGTCCACACCTCCCCCCACCGTACGGCGGGCGTCCCAAAGACGACGTCGCGTCCACGAAGTCGTGGACGCGAGTACGTGATGGTGACTGTCGTGCCGTCAACGATCTGCGAAATGGTTTGCAGTTCACTGGCGCGGATCTGTGACTGGGCCGTGCACGGCACAAGCGCGATTGCCGCGCTTGCCAATACCATCACTGCAAAGTGGCGCATGCCTCGCTCGTTGTTCGGGGGGGGACGTCAACCGTACTGGGCGTCGATCGCAATGCGAATATCAGCCAGTGACTTGCCGGCCTTCGCGAGGCGCACCGCGACGCGTCCCTCGCCCTGGCAGATCGGACAGATGCGCGCCATTGCGCTCTCGCCTTCGTAGCAGGTCAGCAGCGAGTAGTGGCCTGACAGTTCGGCACAACCGCAGTGACAGCGGATGCCGTCCACCACATGCGGGATGTGTCGGACGCTGTCGAACAGCTCGGTCAACGATTTGTCTCCGTCGAGCATCTCGGCCGTCGCGACCTT
>JBGTOG010000053.1:0-1651 GCA_041742675.1 Gemmatimonadaceae bacterium
CGTGGGTGGCACACGCTACACGCTCGACCAGATCGAGCACGAGCGCATCCGTCCAGTTTTTCAGGAGCCGCGCGTGCACTTTGTGCTGGTGTGTGCGGCGCTGGGCTGTCCGCCGCTGCGCAGCGAAGCCTACGCCGCCGATCGGCTCGATGCGCAGCTTGATGATCAGGCGCGCCGTTTCCTGTTGCAGTCGCCTTCGAAGAACCGCGTCGCTGTCGGCGCGCACAGTCGATTCACCGAGTACAACTGGGCGCTGAACCTGCTGGAGCATCGGTGACGCCCTCCCGCCGCTCGGACTTCCTCACGACGGAGACGTTTGCCATGGTGTCGCTCTCGTACGCCCGCCGAACATTCGTGATGCTTGCGCTCGTTTCGAGCGCTTCGTGTAACCGTGACGCCGGCCGCGATGTGGTGCGCATGGACGTGGCCACGGGTGCTGCCACGGCCAGCACCGACACCACCACACTCGCGTTGGCGGACGTGCGCAAGAGTCAGGCAGCGTCCGTCTCGCAGCGGGTGGCCAACACGGATATCGCAATCACGTACAGCCGGCCTGTCGCCCGCGGCCGCGAAATCTTTGGAGGCATCGTCAGGTTGGGCGAGGTGTGGAATCCCGGCGCGGATCAGGCGAGTGCGGTGACCTTCAGCCGGCCGGTTCGCGTGCAAGGGCAGCCGCTGCCGGCGGGCACCTACAGTGTGTGGGGTATTCCGGGCCTTGCCCAGTGGACGCTCATCTTCAGTCGGGCCGGCGATGTGTACCACACGCCGTATCCGGGCCAGGCAGACGATGCGTTGCGTGTTACGGTGCCAGTGGAAGAGACTGCGCACACCGAGGTGCTGACGTTCGATTTTCCGCTCGTGGAAGGGAAGGAGGCCAGCATGCGGCTGCGCTGGGCGGGTACGTCGGTGTCGGTGCGCGTGGAGGTGCAGTAGGTATTCGGTCGAGGACAGGCGGACCCGTGCCTGAACGCATGCGGCGTTCTGTTCGTCAAACGTGATGCGGACGAGGCGGGCGGCACCAGCACGCTCGACGTACCCGCGGTCGTGCTGGTGATGACGGAGCTGAGTAGGTAAAAAGCGCACTGCACTCCATTGCCTGCGCCATCACTTACCACTTCATTCCTGCCATGACACAGCCGTCTCAGCCCACCGCGATCATCACCGGCACCACAAGCGGCGTCGGTCTGTACGCCGCCCACGCACTGTTGAAGCGCGGCTGGCATACTGTGCTAGCCTGCCGAAACGTGCCGAAGATGGAGCGTGAGGCGGCGCGCCTCTCATTTCCGACCGGGCAGTACACCATCCTGCCGGTCGACCTCGGTTCGTTGGCGAACGTGCGACAGTTCATCGCCGAGTTCCGCGCGCTGGGGCGTCCCCTCGATGCGCTCGTCTGCAATGCGGCCGTGTACCTCCCGCTCCTCAAGGCGCCGGCCCGCTCGCCCGACGGCTACGAAATCAGCGTGGCCACCAACCACCTTGGTCACTTCCTGCTCGCCACCAGCCTGCTGCCGGATCTGCAGCGCACCGCCACGCGGCCGCCCCGCCTCGTCACCTTGGGTACCGTGACCGCCAACTCCGAGGAGTTCGGTGGCAAAGTGCCGATTCCGGCGCCGGCGGACCTGGGTGAGCTGCAGGGTCTGGAAGCGGGCTT
>JBGTOG010000092.1:0-9425 GCA_041742675.1 Gemmatimonadaceae bacterium
CCCCCCCCAACCAGAGTCGCGATCACAATTACCGACGACCGACCACCGCCCACCGACAACCCCACACGGTGTTCGGGATCTCCACGCGCAGCCGGGAGCCCGTAGCGGCCGACCACCGATAACCGACAACGCCCCCCCCGACGACCAACGATGGTTCACACCGTCGACCCGGGGGATTTGTGGTTTCAGCGTGGCGGCGTGGTCGGTTGACCGTTGTCGGTTGCGCGTCGCTACGCACTCCGGACGTTGGGGCGACGCACGACAACGGCGTTAGGGGTTGTCGGTGAGCGGTTTTCGGTGGGCGGTTTACCCCCCCCCAACCAGAGTCGCGATCACAATTACCGACGACCGACCACCGCCCACCGACAACCCCACACGGTGTTCGGGATCTCCACGCGCAGCCGGGAGCCCGTAGCGGCCGACCACCGATAACCGACAGCGGCTGTCCGACAAACCCCGCCCCCCAACACCCGAATTCCCCCCAAACCGTCACACTCCCGGCACGACTATCACTTGCGAGCAGCACGCTCGTCACCCTGTGCTGAACATCACAAACCCGAGTATTCCCTCTATCACAGCAGAGTTCGCTGTAGTCTGACAGCTTCCGGTCGACACTACGATGTGTCACGCTGTCGGCACTCAGTCTCAGTAAGTACGGGACGCGCCAGCATTCTCCGTTCCTCACTGCCGGGTAGGTCGTCGTTCCTTCGTATGCAACTCGCTATCACGTCTTCGCGCCTGCTGGCTGTCGGAATCGACAGTGCAGCGTACGTTCGGTTCTGGGCACGCCGACTGCCGCGGCTTCGCGCCGCACTCACCACTTGTGTTCTCGCGAGTACGCTTGCCGCCTGTGCTGGCGGTGATGGACCCACTGAGCCAACGGCACCGCCGGTGACACCACCGCCGGCGCAAAATCCGGACACGCCGCCGCCAGCGCCCACCATGGGGGCGCTCATCGTGGAGATCGAAGGCGCACCCACTGGTGCGGTGCCAACAGTCGTCGTCAGCAAGTCCGGCGTGCAGCGTGTCGTGCGCCAGTCGCGCACCATTGATTCGCTACCGCCAGGCGTGTACGAAGTGCGCGCTGAGGAAATCGTGATTGATTCCGTGCGCTGGACGCCGGAACCGATTGTGCAGTCGGTGCAGGTCATGGCCAATCAGGCCGCGCCGCGCGCCAGTGTGCGGTTCCGGCCATCGGGCGGCTCCATCATCCTCACCGCGTCCGGACTTCCGTCCTATGCCCGCTCCACCGTGCGCATCACCGGGCCGGCTGGTCTGCAGTGGACCGCGCTCACACGCGACACGGTGCTCCAACTCGGACCGGGCGCGTACACATTGGTCGCCGAAGGGGTGAACACCACGGACGGTCGCTTCGAAGCGTCGCCCGACACACGCACGGTCACGCTCACGCCAAACGCCACGGAGTCCGTGTCGTTCTCGTTTGGGGCACCCCGCGCCAATCTTACCATCGCGATCGACGGTCTGCCGAATGGCACCCTCGCCGGTGTTGGCGTATCGGGACCCGCCGGCTTCTCGGGACGCGCAGATGTCACGCGCACGTTCAGTGGACTTGATGCGGGACTCTACACCGCCACCGCCGCTCGCGTTGTCGCCGGCGGATTCTCGTATGATGCGGATGCATTGAACCGCGATGTCACGTTGAGCGGCACGCAGTCGCGCACCCTGGCGTTCAACTATGCGCTGGCCACCGGCGCCATTGCCGTCACAGTGAACGGATTGCCAAACGGCACGAATGGCAATGTCACCGTCATCGGACCCGCTGGCTTCTCGCGCAACGTGCCAACAACGCAGACGCTGATCGATCTCGCGCCTGGCACGTATCGCATCACCGCATCGACAGTCTCCGCCCAGGGCGCCACGTTTACCGCGTCGCCTTCGACGATGGATGTTGTGGTGACCCGGTCGCTGGTGGCCGTACCCGCCGCCGTGCAGTACAACGGAAGCATGGGTGCGATGGACATCAGTGTAGACGGCTTGCCGCCGACGCTCGACGCGTCCGTCAAGATCACGCGTCCCAATGGCACCAGCTTCTGGATCACCGCATCGGAGACCGTCGAGAACCTTCCGATTGGTCAATACACGCTTGATGCGCTTACCGTCACCGGACCCAATGACAGTTGGGATCCGGATGTCTCGTCGATGAAAGTGCAGGTCAAGAAAAACGAGACGGTGTCGACCGGTTTCAAATACTCGCCGCGCAAAGGCGCGATGACTGTGTCTGTGGTCGGATTGCCTTCAGGCGTTGCCGGCTCAGTTCGCATCACCGGCCCCGACTCGTTTAACCAGACAATCACCACCACCAGCACGCTGACCAATCTCACCGCCGGCACCTACACCGTGCAGGCCAACAGCGTGACGAACGGGAGCACCCAGTACACCGCCACGCCCGCGAGCTCCACCGTCAGCGTCACGCGCGGCAACACCGCGACGCATACGGTGAGCTACGGCGGACAGAGCACCGCGCTGACCGTTGACTTCTCCGGCTTGCCGGGCGGGACCGCCGCATCGGCTACGGTGACGGGTCCGAACGGTTTCTCGAGAGCGCTCACCAGCGCCACCGTACTCGAGAACCTCGCACCGGGCACCTATCGCATCACGTCAGAAGCGGTGACCACCAGCACGGCGATGTACAGTGCGTCGCCCGCGACCGCCGACGTGACGCTCGCAGCCGGTGATCGCAAGACGCAGCAAGTGGCCTATGCCCTCACGAGCGGATCGCTCGCGGTCTCCATTGGTGGACTGCCCGCTGGCAGCAGCGGTACGGTCACGGTGAGCGGCCCCAACGGGTTCTCAAAGCAGCTCACTGGTACAGAAACGCTGATCAAGCTCGCGCCTGGCGACTACACGATTGTGGCGGCAGACGTGGTTGCATCTGGAACGACCTACAAGGCCACACCGGCGTCGCGCACTGTGACGGTGTCGGCGTCGCTGGTTGCAGCCGCCGCACCCATTACCTACGCCACGGCACTCGGCGGACTGCGTGTGACGCTGACCGGACTCCCCGCGCAGGCGGCAGGTGCGGCCACACTGCACGGACCGTCTGGCGCGACCACGTCGCTGTCACAGACATCCATCACCGGAGGCCTCGCCGCCGGCGGCTGGGAAGTACGCGGACATGAAGTCACGCTCAACAGCGAGCGCTACGCGCCATCGCCCACGACGCGCAATGTGACCGTGGTGGCCAACGATACGATTGAAACATCACTGGCCTTTGCACGTGTGACCGGACGACTGACCGTGAATGTGAGCGGGCTGCCGAGCGGCACAAGCGCGAACATTACGGTGACCGGTCCCTCCGGCTTCTCGCGCGTTGTCAACAGCACGCAGACGATTGTCGGGCTGACCGCTGGTACCTACACCGTGTCCGCGGCGTCCGTTGCGGTTGGATCCACAAACTACGCGCCGTCATCCGCATCGCAGTCGGTGTCGGTGACAGCCGGTGGTTCCGCTACGAGCTCGGTCGCGTATAGCGGACAGACCACGTCGCTCTCCGTGACCGTCACAGGCGTGCCGTCTGGCGCGTCGGCGTCGATTGCCGCGAGCGGCCCGAGTGGCTACTCACAGGCGATCACCGGGACGACGACACTGTCCGGCCTGAACAGCGGGACGTATACGCTGACGGCCGCGCGCATCGTGCATGGCAACTACGGCTACGACGGCATGCCCGCCTCGCAGAACGTGGCGCTGGCAACTGGCGAGAGCAAGTCCGCGTCGGTCGCGTACAGTGCGAGCACGGGTGCGCTCGAAGTCGCCATCAGCGGATTGCCGGCGGGTGTCAATGCACCGATCACCGTCACGGGTCCGTCGGGCTTCTCACGTGCCGTCACCAGCAGCACCACGCTGACCGACCTGGCACCGGGCAACTACACTGTGGCCGCCACGTCAACAACGAGTGGTTCCACCAGCTTCACGCCGAGCAGCACATCGCAGTCGGTGTCTGTGTCGGTGGGTGCGACCGCATCACGTGCGGTCGTGTTCACCAGCAGCGGCACCGCGCTCACCGTGAATCTCAGCGGCGTACCAAGTGGTGCGAATGGTGCCGTGACCGTCACCGGTCCGTCTGGCTTCACGCGGACGGTGACCAGCAGCACCACGCTGACTGAGCTGGCGGCTGGCACGTATACCGTTGCTGCCGCGAACATCGCGCACAGCGGCGCCACGTACGCACCAACCCCCACGTCGCAGACGATATCGCTTTCCACCGGGCAGCAGCTCACGCGAACGGTTACGTACGCGGTGACCAGCGCATCGCTTGCCGTCACGGTGAACGGCGTGCCAAGCGGCGCGTCGGCAGCAGTGACGGTGACCGGTCCGAACAACTATTCGCAGGCGCTGTCGGCATCGCAGACGATCAATGGCCTCGCACCGGGCACGTACACGGTGAGTGCGGCATCGCTCGTCTCGGGTGGCTACACCTATGCGGCAACGCCTGCATCGGCGAGTGTATCGCTGGTGGCCGGTGACGCGAAGTCGCACGAACTGACCTACGCAGCGTCAACCGGTCGTCTCACGGTGAGTGTGAGCGGCTTGCCTACGGGCACCGGTGCTGCAATCACGGTCACTGGTCCGAACAGCTACTCACAGCAGGTGACCGCTGGGGTCACGCTGCAGAACCTGGTGCCCGGCACCTATACGGTGGCGGCCGAGAATGTCACCGCCAGCAACACACTGTACACGCCGTCTTCAGCCTCGCAGAGTGTGAGCGTGACGGCGGGTAATACCCTCACGCGCACGGTGACGTACACGGCGACGGTGACATCACTCGCCGTGTCGATCACCGGATTGCCGAGCGGCACGAACGCGGCGGTTGCTGTGACGGGACCGAGTTTTTCACAGAATCTGACCGCTGGAACCACACTGACCGGTCTCGCAGCCGGCACGTACACGGTCACCGCGAACAACGTCTCGAGCGGCGGCTACACGTATGGCGGCACGCCAGCGACACAGTCGGCAAGCGTGACGGTCGGCTCGCAGCAAAGTCTCGCCGTCGCGTATAGCGCCATCACGGGCCGGCTCTCCGTGTCGGTGAGTGGATTGCCGTCAGGCACGAACGCGGGGATCAACGTCAGCGGTCCCAGCGGCTTCTCGCAGACCGTGAACGCAACCACGACCCTCAGCGGACTCGCACCTGGCAGCTACGCCGTAGCGGCCACCACGCTGTCGTCAGGTGGCACCACGTACACGCCCTCGAGCACATCGCAGAGTGTGAGCGTCACCGCTGGCGCGACGGCTTCGCGGTCAGTCAGCTACACCGGCAGCGTTGGTGATGGTGGCGGTGGTGGTACACCAGGTGCGAATCTGGTGGTGGAAGGTGCCTACGTAACGCAGGCGATTCAGAGCTTCTCCGGTGATGTGCCGCTTGTTGCGGGCCGTGAAGCACTGCTGCGCGTCTTCGTTGCCGCGGCGTCGACCAACTCGCTCACGCCCACAGTACGGGTGCGGCTGTTCACTGGCACCACCAACTTCCGTACCTTCACAATCAACGCACCGGGCAGCAGTGTGCCTACCTCGGTGTCCGAAGGCACGCTCAACAGCTCGTGGAATGCGACGCTGACGGCGAGTGATATGCGAGTGGGTCTGCGCATTCAGGTGGACGTGGATCCCACAAACCTTGTCGCCGAGCCCGACGAAACGGATAACGTGTGGCCGCGCACCGGAACGAAGACACTCGATGTGCGCACCGTGGCCCCGCTCAACGTGGTGTTTGTGCCGGTCCATCAGTCGTCCACAGGCCTGACGGGTGACGTGACACCGGCCAATCTCGAAAGCCGCTACTTCAGCATGACGCGTCAGATGTATCCGCTGGCCGACATCAACGCGTCGGTGCGCGCCACCTACACCACAAATACGGCCGCACTACAGTCGAATGACGGCAACTCCGCCTGGCTCACGGTGCTCAGCGAGATCAACTCACTGCGCGCGGCCGATGGAAGCCAGGCGCATTACTACGGTGTCGTGGGCACGAGCTACGGCAGCGGTATCGCTGGATACGCCTACGTACCGGGGCGCGCGGGAGTTGGTTGGGACAAGTCGGGCAGTGCGCTTCGTGTCACCGCGCACGAACTCGGCCACAACTTCAGCCGTCGTCACGTGGCGGCTTGTGGTTCGGGCAACACCGACGCCAACTATCCGTATGCAGGTGGCATCATCAGCAACTTCGGGTGGAACTCCGGTACCAACGAGCTGGTGAATACCACGGTCACCGACATCATGGGCTACTGCGGCACGCAGTGGATCAGCGACTACACGTGGTCGGCCGTGATGAACTATCGCGGTACGTCGGGAATGGTCGCTGGGTTTGGCGCCACCACGCAGCCCACGCTCATGGTCTGGGGTCGCATCAAGGACGGCGTGGTCACGCTGGAACCGGCGGTTCGCCTCACCACCACACCAGCCGTTGCGCAGCGCCCAGGCCGCTATCGCCTCGAGCTGCGCGACAAGACGGGACGGGTGCTCACCGGCTTCTCGTTTGATCCGGAAGTCGTGGACCACGACGAGAACGCCTCTGCCTTTGCCTTTGCGGTGCCGCTGTCAGCAGTGGTGGAGGGACGACTGTCGTCCGTCGCGATTGTGGGTGGCGTGAACGGCACGGTGGAGCAGACGGCGCGCGTACCCATGGCCTACATGATGGGTGACAGCGCCTCCGCTCCGGCGCAGATCAGTGCCGACGGCGGCTCGGCGACGGTCACCGATCCAACGCCGCGTGTCTCACGCAGCGGCGGCTCCACGCGCATCACCTGGGATGATCAGGCGTGGCCGCTGGCGCTCGTCAAGGACGCGCAGTCAGGACAGACACTCTCGTATCTGCGCAAGTCGGGCGATGGATTCCTGCCGCGCGGCTCGCAGGTGCGCGTGGTGTTCTCGAACGGGATCCAGTCGGTGACCAAGGTGTTGAGCACGCAGTAGGGCTAGGCACTTCATCCGGCACCGTTGTTACGCAGCGGTCGCCGGAGGACACCGCGGTCCCTCGCTTCAAGCGGGCGGGCCGCGGTTTGTGCTTGGAGGCGACGTGTCCGATTGGTAACTTGAGGGAGGTTTTCACTCCCTCAGCCCCGGTTTGGTATGGCTTCTTACGACGTGATTGTGCTCGGCGGCGGACCCGCCGGTTATGTGTGCGCCATTCGCTGTGCGCAGCTTGGAATGTCCGTTGGCGTGGTCGAGCGCGAAGCGCTTGGTGGCACCTGTGTGATCTGGGGCTGCATCCCGGCCAAGTCGCTGCTGGAGAGTGCGCACCTCGCCAACAAGGTGCGCAAGGCCGGTGAGCATGGCATTACCACTGGCGAACTCTCGTTCGACTACGGACCCGCCATGAAGCGCTCGCGTTCCGTGAGCCAGCAGAACTCCAAGGGCGTGGAGTTTCTGTTCAAGAAGCACAAGATCACCTGGATTCGTGGCAACGGCGTGCTCAAGGCCGGTAAGCGAGTTGAGGTCAAGAGCGAAGATGGCAAGACGGAGACGCACGAGGCGAAGAAGGCGATCGTGATTTCCACCGGATCGCGCGTCAAGGGGCTGCCGCAGGCCGGTCTCACCCTCGATGGCAAGCGCGTGCTGTCGAGCGATGATGTGCTGGTGCTGGAGAAAGCGCCCAAGACTATGGCGATTGTTGGGGCCGGCGCGGTGGGCTGCGAGTTCGCGGATGTGTTCAACGCTTTTGGCACCGAGGTGACGCTTATCGAAGTGGCATCGCGTCTGCTGCCCATTGAAGACGAAGACGCGTCGAAGGAGCTGCAGCGCGCTTTCAAGAAGCGCAAGATTGATGTGCGCGTGTCGGCGAAGCTCAAGGACGTGAAAGTTGGCAAGACGAGTGTGACGCTCAGCGTCGAAGAAAACGGCAAGACGGAGAAGCTCGAGGTTGAACAAGTGCTGGTAGCAGCCGGTCGCGCGCCAAACGTGGACAACATCGGTTTGGAGACGCTGGGCATCAAGCTGAGCGATCGCGGCTTCGTGCGCATCAACGAGAAGTTCGAAACGAGCGTGCCGGGTTACTACGCCGTCGGTGATGTGGCGGGCAATCAGATGCTCGCGCACAAGGGCTCGCGTGAGGGGCATGTGCTGGCAGATCTGCTGGGTGGTGAGCACACGCATCTGGTGGATTACGGCAATGTGCCGAGCTGCACGTACTGCTCACCGGAAGTTGCATCGGTGGGACTGACGGAGCAGGCGTGCAAGGACCAGAAGCTGGAATACACCGTGGGCAAGTTTGCCTTCTCGGCGAACGGGCGTGCACGCACGTCAGGCGAGACCGATGGCTTTGTGAAGATTATTCGCGGCAAGCAGTACGGCGAGATTCTGGGTGCGCACATTGTAGGTGCCAACGCCACCGAAATCATTCACGAAATCGTGGTGGCGCGTGCGAATGAGTTCACCGTCGAGGAGATCGATCTGGCCATTCACGCGCATCCCACGCTGAGTGAAGCGATCGCTGAGGCTGTGCTCGACAGTCAGGGGAAGATTCTGCACGCGTGACGCTGCTGCACACGCTCGATCTCGGCGTCATGCCGTACGCGGCCGCTCTCGCACTTCAGCGACGGGCGGCCGCGCTTCGCATCAGCGGTGAACTGCCGGAGGATGTGTTGCTGCTTGTGCAGCATCCACCAGTCGTCACGCTCGGCCGCGGATTCAAGACGGATCATCTCTTGTCGACGCCTGAGCAGTTGCACGCGCACGAGGTGGAGCTGTACGAGGCGGAGCGTGGTGGTGACATCACAGTGCACGAGCCGGGGCAGCTTGTTGGCTACCTCATCCTCGATCTCAAACGTCACCGCAGAGACCTGCACTGGTATCTGCGTCAGATGGAGCTGGGGATCATCGCCGGTGTGTCACCGTGGGGTGTGCCGGCGGCGCAGCGTATCGGCTTTACCGGTGTGTGGGTGGAAGATCGCAAGCTGGCGAGCATTGGGGTGCACGCGCGCGATTGGGTGACGTGGCATGGTTTTGCGCTCAACGTCGTGAATGATCTGCGCACCTTTGCGCACACGGTGCCGTGCGGTATTGCGGGTGTGGCGATGACGTCGGTCACCGCGGAGCGGGAACGGCGCGGGTTGGTCGCGGCGCGGTTCGGTGAAGTGGTGGAGACGGTGGCGGCGGGTGTGGCTGACGCGTTTGGGTTGCGGGTGGGGGAGCTACCGGCTGTGCTTGCGGAGCGTCTGCACGCGGAGTAGGTGCGCGGCGGTGGATGCTGCACCACAGAGCACGCGTTGGCGTAGATCGCGGTTGGCGCGAGCGTGCGTGCAGGTGCGAGGAGAACTGCAACCGCGTGAACCACAGAGTTGATATGAGAAAGGCCTTCCCCCGGCTGGTCGCGGCGTAGCACACTTTTCCGTGCTCGCCAGGAGTGACCACTTACGCGGGCCGCGAGGCCCAATGACCGGGGGTCGGCCATGTCTCATGCAGTGGAGTTTAGC
>JBGTOG010000120.1:0-2697 GCA_041742675.1 Gemmatimonadaceae bacterium
AGACGCGGGCACGGCGGCCTCCAGCGCGGCCGGCTGCATGAGCGCGAGGACGGCCGCCTCGACGGCCTGCTCCAGCGCGAGTCCTCCGAACGAGAGGCACCAGTCGGCGCCATGATTGATGTGTGCGCCGCGACAATGGTAGCGACGCACCGTCGCCCCGGTGCCGCTGTAGGCGACGTGCAAGCGCCGACCACAGCGTCGACACCGGAGCAGCCCCGCCAACACTGCGGCGCCCTGTCGCGGTGCCCCTCGGGTCATGCGGCCCTCCATGTGGGCATTGTCGGCGATCTGCTGCTGGATGCGATCATACTCGTCCCACGCGACGTAGCCCTCGTGGTGATCTCGCAGCAGGACGGTCCACTCGTCGCGCGGCACGGCGATCCCATCCCGCTTTCGCGCGCGACCGCCCACGACACTCGTCTTGGTCCGTGTCCCGCCGAACGCGTACGCGCCCGCATAGATCGGATTCGTGAGAATATGGTGCACGGCATTGTACACCGGGAGCTTCCACGTCACGTAGCGACCGAACGGCCCGTAGGCCACCGCCGGGAGCTCAATGCCCTCCTGGCGAAACCACAACAAGGTCTGGCGCACGCTGCCCGAGACGCGAAACGGCTGGAAGGCCGAGGCGATGGCGTGCGCAATCCGTTGATCGGGATCGCGCTCCACACGATCATCGCGCGTGCGAAGGAAGCCCATGGGTACGGTGGTATAGAGCGCGCCACGCGCCGCTTTCTGCCGCAGCGCGGCGAACGAGCGCTGGCGCATCACGCTCAACTCCCACTCGCTCATCGTCCCCTTGAGGCCCAGCAGCAGGCGATCATTGGTCTCGCTCGGATCGTACACACCCTCGCCGTCGATGATGAGCGTCTCCGTGAGCCCGCAGAGATCGACAAGGTGCGCCCAGTCGCGACTATTGCAGGCGAAGCGCGACACCTCAACGGCAAACACCGCGCCGACGCTCTCCAGGCACAACGCCGCCACCAGTCGCTCGAAGCCTGGGCGCTCAGCCCGTCCGCTGCCCGAGCGTCCCAAGTGCTCATCGATCACCTCGACCGTCTGCCAGCCCCAGCGACGCGCCTGCTCCGCCAGCGCATACTGCCGTCGCCGACTCTCAAGATTGTCCTGCACCTGGGTCGGCGTCGATTGGCGCACGTAGACATAGGCGGCGCGCGCAAGATGCGCTGCCGTGATTTTGGCGGGCATCAGTTCGGTGGCGGCGGCCGGCGCGCTCGCCGTCAGGGCGGCACTCATGACGACACCTCGTCGATCGCGGTCGTCTCACCGGCCGTCCGCATGGCGTCCTGCAACATTTCACACCAGCGCGCGAGCACCTCGACTTGCACGCGTGGCGGCAGTGCTTCCCAACACGCATCGGCGTGGCCCAGGGGCAGCATCGGCTGCAGCACACGCGCGTCAACACGCAGGGCGTGACGAGGACTCATGACGGATCTCCGGAAGCAGGGGGGACGCTGGCAGCAGATGCCGAACGTGCCCATGCCTCGCGAACTTCGTCAACCAGAGATCGGAGCGCCTCAAGGGCGAGGCGCGATGGGACCGCGACGTCGTGTACGCGCGCGTCATCCGCCGTACGCGCCTCCGTCATCCAGATCGGCAGCGCCATCGTCGTCCCATCGGGCAGTGTCACGAGATAACTGGCCACGCCGAGATGCGATGTCGCACCACGCACCAGCAACTCGCGATTCGCCAACGGATGCCACGGATATCGCACCGTGATACGCGTCGGATGGGCACTATGTCTTAGGTCCGACGGGCGTCGGCAAAACGCATCTCGCCATCAGCCTGGCGGTGGCCGCGGCGGAGCGCGGACGCCGCGTGTACTACGCCACGCTCGCCGAGCTGATCACGTGGCTCGAAGACGCGCAGCAGGCGGGACATTTAACCCGGCGCTTGCGCACGCTCGTCTTCCCCAGCTTGATGGTCGTGGATGAGATCGGCTACCTCCCGATCTCACGCGTCGGCGCCCAGCTCTTCTTTCAGCTCATGAGTCGTCGCTACGAACACGCGTCCACCGCGCTCACCAGCAACAAGAGCTTCGAGGAATGGGGCGACATCTTCGGCGACGAAGTGATGGCCGCGGCGCTGATTGATCGCCTGCTGCACCACTGCCACATCGTCAACATTCGCGGCAACAGCTATCGCATGCGTGAGCATCGTGCCCTCGCCAATCGCCTCGCCCCGACCGCCCCCGCCGAGCCCACACCACCCACGCGTGAACGCCGCCCTCGGCGGCAGGAGGCCTAGCCGACCACCGAGCTCACTCCCCACCCACAGTGCGCAATTCTTGTTGGTGAAAGTGCGCAGTTCTTATTGGTGTTGACAAAGTGTGAGCGAGCCGAACGAATGATCCGCAAGGCCGTGCATTCGTCGTCGCTGTTAGCCATGCGCGACGTACGCGTGTTCGCACAAGGCTCATACCACAACAACAGCAACGTCCGGGCTGAGAGCGACGTGGACATCTGCGTCCTATGCAGCGACCTCATCTTGCCACGGTATCTGTCCGCAGGACTCTCGGAAGACGCCGCCGGGCTTGTGGATGCAGCCGACACCTTCGACTCGTTCAAGGATGATGTCGGCACCGTGCTTCGCGCCCACTTCGGGGCTGCCGCAGTCACCCGCGGAAAGAAGGCGTTTGATGTGCACGCCAACACGTCGCGCGTCGACGCCGACGTCGTC
>JBGTOG010000129.1:0-6483 GCA_041742675.1 Gemmatimonadaceae bacterium
TTTCAGGATACGGTGATCGATACGCTGGTGGCGAAGACCATGCGTGCGGCGCGTGCGTTCAAACGCGAGCGCGTTGTGCTTGGCGGCGGCGTGGCGTGTAATCGGGCGTTGCAGGCTGCGATGGAGCACGCAGCGTCCGACACGCGCGATGGTGTGCGTGTGTTTTCCCCGTCGCCGCGACTGGCAACAGATAATGCCGCGATGATTGCGGCGGCGGGTGCGTTCCGGCTGGCGCTTGGTACACCGGTGTCGGCACGATTTTCTGCGCACTCGTCGCTGGCGATCCCGGGTATGTTTGATCCGTCGGCGCCGGCATCGGCACAATCGGAAGCATCAGTGTCGTGATCGGCCTCGGAGTCAGCGTCCCGCGACTGAGTCACCCGCCCCGCATCATTCCTCCCGCCTTCGCATTCCATGTTTTCCTCTGACGGCATCACGCATTCACCCACCGTCATGACACTGGGCCCGCTCGAGCTCACCGGGTTCGGCCTGGCGGTGTTGTTGGGCTTCGTGATCGCGCAAATCGTCTGTCAGCGAGAACTCACGCGACGCGGACAGCTGGTGGAAGCCGATGCGATCCCCGATCTCATCCTGGCCGCACTGCTCGGCACACTCATCGGAGCAAAAGCGTACTACGTCGTGCTCACGGGAGACCCGAGTGCGTTTTTCAGTCGCGGCGGCTTTGTCTTCTGGGGCGGCTTCATTGGCTCGGTGATTCTCTGCTGGCTCGTGATCGCGCGCAAGAAGTTGCGCTTCTTGCGCATCGCTGATGTGGCCGGCATTGCGATCGCTGCGGGTTACGCGGTGGGACGCACGGGATGCTGGGCCGTTGGCGATGACTATGGCCGACCGTGGAGTGGCCCGTTCGCCGTGAAGTTTCCCGACGGCGCGCCGCCAAGCACGGCGCTGAATATGCGCGAGCTGTTCGGTGTGGATGTCGCTGAGGGTGTGGCGCCGACGGAGGTGCTGGCCGTGCACCCGACGCAGCTGTACGAGACGGCCATGGGGTTTGTGATGTTTCTTGTGCTGTGGCGGTTGAGAGATCACAAGCACAAGGAAGGGTGGCTGTTCGGGTTGTACTGTGTTGTGGCGGGCGTGGAGCGGTTTATTGTGGAGTTTTTTCGCGCGAAGGATGATCGGCTGATTGCGGGGCTGACGGTGGCGCAGGTGATTGCGCTTGTGATTGCGACGCTGGGTGTGGCGGTGATGGTGGGGCGGCGGGGGGGGGCGGTTATGGGGGTTGGGGGGGTGCAGCGGGGCTGAGTGGTCGGTTGGCGGTTTTCGGTTGCGCGCCGCTACGCACCACGGACGTTGACGCGGCGCACCACAACTGCGTTCGGAGTTGTCGGTTTTCGGTGGGCGGTGGTCGGTCCCCCCCCCGGGGACGAGCCGCGATCAAAATTACCGACAACGGAAAACCGCCCACCGACAACCCCCCACGGTGTCCGGGATCTCGACGCTCAGCCGAGCCCTCGTAGCGGCGAACGACCGACTACCGAAAACGCTGCGGTTGTCGTTGCACCGGGGGCCGCGTGGTCGGTTGTCGGTTGCACGCCGCTACGCACTACGGACGTTGACGCGACGCCCGTCAACCGCGTGGGGGGTCGTCGGTTTTCGGTGGTCGGGGGTCGGTCTCCCCCCGCGATGAGGGCGATCAGAATTACCGACAACGGACCACCGCCAACCGACAACCCCCCACGGTGTCCGGGATCTCGACGCTCAGCCGAGACCTCGTAGCGGCGAACAACCGACCACCGACTACGCTGCGGTTGTCGTTACTCCGGGGGCCGCGTGGTCGGTTGTCGGTTTTCGGTTGCGCGCCGCTACGCACCACGGACGTTGGGGCGGCGCACCACAACTGCGTTCGGAGTTGTCGGTTTTCGGTGGTCGGTGGTCGGTTTTGTGGGGGATGGGTCTTTGAGTTGAGATTGGGATTCCCTACCAACTCACTCCCCTATTGCCCCATCTCCCCACTCACTATACACTTAAAGAATAGCCCCTGAGAACGATTCTCATCTCCTCCGCACCTCCGTGAGCACCTTGCTTTCCGCTCCTGTAGCGTCACCCAAGCCCGCTGACGGGCTTCTGGAATCGGCCAAGTCCTGCACGCTCTCGCAGTGCCGCCCGGGTAGCCGAGCCACTGTGATCGGCCTCGACGCCTGTGGCTCCGACGAAGCCTGTCGCCTTCGGGCCCTTGGCCTGTGCGAGGACACCTCGGTCTCGGTGATTGACTCTCGGCATGCGATGGTGCTCGATGTTCGCGGAACGCGTCTCGCGCTTGGCTCGGCACTGACCGCCGGCATCACCGTTCAGCCGATGCCCGCCGAACGCTCGGCGCGCGGCTGATCGCACCCGCGGTGGGTCGGCTTCGGCCGTGACCGATCTCGCTGTTTCCGTCGTCGAGCCAACGCCTCCGACACCACCCTCTGCCAACGACGCCGCGGTTCTTCGACTCGCGCTCGTTGGCAATCCCAACACCGGCAAGACCACACTTTTTAATGCGCTGACAGGACTGCGTCAGCGTGTGGGCAACTTCGCCGGCGTGACGGTGGAACGCGTTGAAGGATTCTTCCGCACCGCCGCTGGCACACGCGTCTCCTGTCTTGATTTGCCGGGCAGTTATTCGCTGTCCGCATCGTCACCCGACGAACAAATCGCGCTGGAAGTGCTGCTCGGGCGCGCGCGCGACGGGTGGCGCCCCGATGTGATCGTCGTTGTTGCTGATGCCGCGCACCTCGAACGCAATCTCTATCTCACCAGCCAGGTGATGGAGCTTGGCGTGCCGGTGGTGTTGGCGCTGAATCAAATGGATGTCGCAGAGTCCAACGGAATCAGCATCGATATCCCTGAACTCATTCACGCACTTGGCATCCCCGTCGTTCCTTTGGTCGCCAAACGCGGACAGGGGCTCGATGCGCTTGGCCGCGCCTGTGAGACCGCGGTCACGTTATCGGCGCCGTCGCGCAAGTTCGCACTGCCAAAAGCGGTCGAGGAGGCGCTCGCTCCAGTGGTGGCGCGACTTGAGCACACGGGACTGAGTGCATCGGCCGCACAACTGGAAGCGCTGCGATTGTTGTCCGTTCAACACGCCGAGCCGCATCTGGCGCATGTGGACGGATTGGAAGACGCACGACGCGAGACCGCGGCGGTACTCGCACAGATTGGCCTGGCACCACAGCGCATCGAAGCCGATGCACGCTACGGGTGGATTGGTCAGGTGTTGTCACAGGCGGTGACAACGCGGGGAGACAACGGGCGTTCGCTTTCTGACCGCATCGATGCAGTAACCCTGCATCGCCTGGGGGGGCCGTTGTTGTTCGTGCTGCTGATGGCGATGGTGTTTCAGTCGGTGTTTTCGTGGGCCACACCGATGCAGGATGCGATTGAAGGCAGCATTGCAGCGATAGGCACACTGGTGGGCAGTTGGATTCCGGAAGGTGATCTACGGTCGTTGGTGGTAGACGGCGTGTTCGCGGGTGTCGGCTCGGTGCTCGTGTTTCTACCGCAGATCTGCATTCTGTTTCTTGTCATCGGTGTGCTGGAAGACAGCGGCTATATGGCACGCGCCGCCTTCCTGATGGATCGCGTGATGCGGCGTGTCGGACTGCATGGGCGCAGCTTCATTCCGATGCTTTCCGGTTATGCGTGTGCAGTGCCCGGCATCATGGCCACTCGCGTGATCGAAAATCGGCAGGACCGACTGGCGACCATGATGGTCGTGCCGCTGATGAGTTGTTCGGCGCGATTGCCCGTGTACACGCTGCTCATCGGATCGTTCGTCCCGGCCAGTGCACTACCGCTGGGCTTTGGCCTGCAAGGGCTGACGCTGCTCGGCATGTATTTGCTGGGCACGATCACGGCGCTTGGCGTCGCAGCGGTGTTCAAGCGTACGCTGCTCAAGGGTCCCGTTCGGCCCATGATTCTCGAGTTGCCGTCGTATCGCTGGCCAAGTGCGCAAACGCTCGCCGTAACGGTGTGGCAGCGCGCGATGCTGTTTGTGCGGCGCGCTGGCACGGTGATCATGGCACTCTCGATTGTGTTGTGGGCACTGGCCACCTATCCGCGCACCGAGGCGGATCTCTCGCTCTCCGATATAGCGCAGCAGGAACAACAGCTGGAGTCGAGCGCGCTGGGGCAGCTCGGCAAGATCATTGAGCCGGTGGTGCGACCGCTTGGCTACGACTGGAAGATCGGCGTGTCCATTGCGGCCAGCTTTGCGGCACGCGAGGTGTTCGTGTCCACCATGGGCACGATCTACGGAGTGGGCAGCGATGATGACAACGCTGCCGCGCTTGGCGAAAGACTGAAGGCTGAGCGCAATCCGGTGACGGGCGCGCCAGTGTATTCCACGCTGGTAGCGCTGGGCTTGATGGTGTTCTATGTGTACGCGCTGATGTGCATGAGTACGACCGCGATCACGGTGCGTGAAGCGGGCGGCGGCCGCATTGGCTGGTCGTGGGCTGCCGTTCAGTTTGTGTATATGCTGGTGCTGGCGTACGGCGCGGCGTGGCTGGTGTACAACGTGGGACGCGCACTTGGCTTTGGAGGCTGACGCATGGACACCCTGATTGTGATCTCGGTGGTGATGGTGGCCGTCGGGTTTCTGGCCCGAACGGGCTGGCGTTCGTGGCGTGCGTCGCGAAGCGCAGGGTGTGTGAGTGATTGCGGATGTTCGCCGACGTCGAAGGCTCCGGCGAGCTGGGACAAGACGGGCGTGGTGTAGCGCGACTACGGCCCGCTGCGATACGCCGCTGCAAGATCAGGCCATGCGGCATCTGCCCGCTCGTAGACCTCGCGCAGACAGTCCACCCAGCGTCTCCAATCAGCGATCCGGCTGTCGGGCGCGCTGCCTTCGAGCGTTGTTGCCGCCAATGCCGTGCGGCCGAGCGATTCGCGCACGGCTTCAGTGTGTTCTTCGAACATCGCTTCAAGCGCTCGGGTACGCGCGGGATCACCACCCGTACGCTGTGCCGCGAGCTCCGTCAATGCACGGGTGAGCTCTTCCGCCAGTCGGTCCACATCAAACAGTGCGAGTTGCTGCAATGGATCGCTGACGCCCACCACCGCGCGGCGCATTGTGAGCAGTGGCGCAAACCAGCGATCATGCGCGGCCTCTGCCTCGGTTGGTGGATTGCCAAATGCACGCAAGCTGCGTGTGAGTTCGGGCATTGCGCAGGCGGCATCGAGCGCCTGACGCAGCGCCAGCCGCGCGTGTTCGTCAAGCCACGAGACGTCGAGTACGTCGCCGCCGTGTACGTAGAGCACCGCGTGGGACGGCGAGAGTTGATATCCGTCGAGCGAATTCAGTGTGATGGCGAACGACGGCCCCGTCTCAGACGCCATGTGCAGCGCGTGCGCATCGAGGTGGAGTTGGGCCCGCGTGTTGATCTCACGTCCGCGCCACAATCCCACCAGTCGCACGCGCGGCGATTCGGACGTCGCGTTTTCGGAGGGAGACCTCGGTGAAGACGCGACCGGCCCGTCCGCGCGCTCTCCCTCTGGCGAGGGCACACGATCATTGGGCAATGGCGCGCGATCGCTCACCCGAGCAGCGCCTCGAGCACGCGGTCGGTGTCGGTGAGATCGTCAAACACGGCGTGCGGTGCGTGCTCCGCAAGGTCCGAAGCTGCGTAGCGACCTGTCGCCACACCGATAGCACGCGCGCCAATGGAACGTCCACAGTGAATATCCGCGGGTGTGTCGCCGATGATCACCACGCGGTCGCCGGGCACCGTCACACCCAGCTGCTCGAACGCACGCTGCTGCGCGATGCGCGGCAGTTCCGGGCGATGCTCATGATCACAACCGAAGGCATTCGCACGAAACCGCGATACATCAATGCCAACCGCCTGCAGTTTGTGTGTTGCACCACCGCGGATGTTGCCGGTCAGGAGCCCCATGACCACATCATCGCGTGCTTCCACGGCGTCGAGCAATACATCCACCCCATGACACAGCTTCGCGGACGACGGATCGGTCGCCAGCGTGGCACCGAGGTAGGTCAGATACACAGATAGGACCTCGTCCATACGCGCGTCGATTTGGGCATCATCGAAGCCTGCACCGCGCATCTGTTCGCGCGTGATCTGCCGATCCGTCTTGCCATCATAGCGGTAGGACGGATCACCGGGGCTTCCGAACACAGTGCGAAGCGCCGCTTCCATGGAATTGCGACCGGTGCCGTCAGTCCAGAGCAGTGTGCCGTCAATATCAAAGAGAATCAGCTTCACGTGGAGCGTTTATAATGAGGGTGAAACGCGTGGTGGTGCGATGAGAATTTCAGACACCTCAGGTTCCGGCGCCACCGATATCACATGCGGCGCCGGTCCGGCCGGTTGCATACGCGCGGTGCGCGAGAGCAACAGGCCGGCCATCACGATCGCACCGCCGACACCCTGCCAGATCGTCGGTTGTTCGCGCAGCACAAGCCAGGCGACAAGGAGCGCGATCAATGGCTGCAGATTGCCGTACATTGCCGTGCGC
>JBGTOG010000134.1:0-6129 GCA_041742675.1 Gemmatimonadaceae bacterium
GCGGCGGCGAGTCTGCTCGCGGTCGCGGGTGATTTTGCCGTACTCGTAGACCACACCGGCGTCGTACGCGATGTCTCGGCCGGTCCCACGGACGTGGCCGGTGATGTCTCAAAGGAGTGGGTGGGCCGTTCGTGGTCCGACACCGCCACCAGCGACACCCGCCTCAAAGTGGAAACGCTCCTGCGCGAGGTGGCCAGCAAAGGCATCTCCAAGCGTCGACAGGTAAACCATACCATGTCCAGCGGCGCCGACCTGCCGATTGCCTACACGGCGGTACGGGTTGGCGACGACGGCAGTGTAGTCGCCGTTGGCCGCGACATGCGACACCTCTCGTCGCTGCAGCAGCGCCTCGTGGAAGCGCAGCAGGCGATGGAGCGCGATTACTGGCGCCTGCGCCATGTGGAGACGCGCTATCGCCTGCTCTTCCAGTTGGCCAGCGATGGCATTCTGGTGCTTGACGCCAGCACCATGAAAGTGCTCGATGCGAACACGGCAGCGGGTCAAGTGTTCGGTGATGTCAGCGATCGTCTGATCGGCCGGACGTTTCCTTTTGGCGTTGACGTAAAAGCGGCGCGCGTCCTCGAAGATCTGATCTCGGCGGCGCGCGGGGCTGGTCGGGCTGGCGATGTGTCCATCCCGCTGCTCGACTCCGACCGGACGTGGCACGTCTCGGCCTCGTGCTTCCGGCAGGAGAGCTCGACTCTCCTGCTCGTTCGCTTCTCACCTGCGGATGCGGCCGAATCGGCGCAGGCAGACGACAGCACGCAGGGACGCATTCGAACACTCATCGAACGGTCCCCCGATGCGTTTGTGGTGACCGATCTCGACGGACGCATCGTCGAGGCCAACCGGTCCTTCCTTGATGTCGCGGAGCTGGCGTCGCTTGAACAGGCCCGGGGTGCGCTCTTCTCCACGTTCATCGGGCGTCCGGGCGCGGACTTCCCGGTGTTTGTCTCCATGCTCAAAAAGCATGGTGCGGTACGGCTCGTGGCCACCGCCGCCCGCGGCTCTCACGGGGCGTCCACCGAGGTGGAGGTATCGGCTGTCTGGGTACCCGACGCCGAGGAGCCGTGCATCGGCTTCACCATGCGGGACATTGGCCGACGGCTGGCCGGCGGGCCGCAAGGCGCGAGGGACCTTACCCGCGCCGTGGAAGAGCTCACCTCATTGGTGGGCCGCGTCACCCTGAAGGATCTGGTGCGCGATACCGTGGATCTGGTGGAACGGCACTTCATCGAGGCCGCCCTGGAGCTCACGAACGACAACCGGACCTCGGCCGCCGAGGTGCTCGGCGTGAGCCGGCAGAGCTTGTATGTCAAGCTCCGCCGACACCGGTTGGTGGCCCCTGCAGCCGAGCGCGACGGCGAAGCAGCCGATTAGGTCAAAAATCACGGGAATTCGTAAAGAAAACCCTCGCGTAAACGCCTACTGTCAATTAAACTAGACAGCCATGGGTGTCAGCAATTTGATACAGCCTCAGGTCGCCACGCGACCTGACCCACGAGCAGTCCTTACGCTGCTCAAGCCGGTCACATGGTTTCCTCCCATGTGGGCGTTCTCGTGCGGCGTTGTCAGCACGGGTTTGCCCATGGCCGGACGCTGGAGCCTGCTTGCCCTCGGCATCTGCATTACCGGACCGCTGGTCTGTGCCTCCAGTCAAGCCGTCAATGATTGGTTTGACCGCGATGTCGATGCGATCAACGAGCCCGACCGTCCCATCCCATCCGGCCGCATTCCCGGACGCTGGGGACTTGGCATTGCCATCGGATGGACGCTGTTGTCACTGCTCGCGGCCATTCCACTCGGTGTGATGGGACTCGGCGCCGTCACGCTCGCGCTGCTCTTCTCGTGGGGCTACAGCGCGCCGCCATTTCGTTTCAAACTCAACGGCTGGATTGGCAACGCCGCCGTTGGCTTTACATATGAAGGACTGGCGTGGGTGACCGGTGCGGCACTCATGTTCGGACAAGCCTGGTTGCCGTGGCAGATTCTGCTCATGGCGTTTCTGTATTCGGTGGGCGCGCATGGCATCATGACGCTCAACGACTTCAAGGCCATGGAAGGTGACCAGCGCATGGGCGTGCGGTCGCTTCCCGTGCAGCTCGGCGCCGACAAGGCCGCGTGGGCCGCGTCCATCTTCATGATTGTGCCGCAGCTTGTGGTGATCACGTTGCTTTCGATGTGGGATCGTCCATACCACGCCCTCGCCATTGCGGTGCTCACCGTGGCGCAGCTTGGCATCATGCGCTGGTTTGTACAGGAACCGGTATCGCGTGCGCTCTATCTCAGTGCATTCGGCGTTCCGTTCTATGTCAGCGGCATGATGGTCACCGCGTTCGCACTCCGTGCGATTGTCGGAGGCGCGGCATGAGCTGGCTGCAGATCGTGCGGCTTGGACTGGTGCAGGCGTGCATTGGCGCGGTGGTCGTGCTCATGACGGCGACCATGAATCGCGTGATGGTGGTCGAGTTGGCATTGCCAGCGTCGGTGCCCGGCTTGCTGGTGGCACTGCACTTCGCGGTGCAGCTCTATCTGCGTCCACGGCTTGGACACGGTTCCGACGCCGCATCGATGCGTACCCCATGGATCATTGGCGGCATGGCGACACTCGCTGCTGGTGGTGTTGGTGTGGCGCTCGCGGTGTCGATCATGCAGACGTCGGCATGGCTGGGTATCGCGCTTGCCGCCGTTGCGTTCGTTGTACTAGGCGCAGGGGTAAGTGCAGCCGGTACACCGTTGCTGGCGCTCATTTCAGAACACGCGCGTCCGTCGCAGCGTGCTGGTGCAGCCGCGATCACGTGGATCCTGATGATCATTGGTTTCATCATTACCACCGCCACCACTGGATCGCTGTTGGAGCCGTTTGGCTTTCGGCGGCTCTTCATGATTACGGTGGGCGTTGGCGTGATCGCCGTGGTGATCACATCGCTGACACTCTTTCGCCTTGAGCCATCGCTCGGTGCGCGCATTTCACCGGACCCGATTGCGAGCAGCGATCGCGGCTCGGCGTTTCGCACGGCCGTGCGTGAAGTGTGGGCCGAGCCCGTGGCGCGAACCTTCGCCGTCTTCGTGTTCGTGGCAATGCTCGCGTACAGCGCACAGGATCTCATTCTGGAGCCCTTTGGCGGGATTGCCTTTGGACTCTCCGCCGGTGAGACCACCAAGCTGGCCGGCATGCAGCACGGTGGTGTGTTGGCCGGCATGATCATGACGGCGCTGGTCGGATCGCGCTACGGTTCGCTGCGTTTGTGGGCGGCGGGTGGTTGTGCCGCGTCGGCGGTGATGTTTGTGGCGCTTGTGGTGAGCCCTGCGATCGCCAGCGTTGATGCCTTCCGCATGATTGTGTTTCTGCTTGGTCTCTCCAACGGTGTCTTCGCGATTGGTGCGATCGGCTCCATGATGGCGCTCACCGGTGATGCGAAAGACGGTCGCGCCGGTTTGCGCCTTGGTGTGTTTGGTGCGGCGCAGGCGGTGGCGTACGGACTTGGTGTGTCGCTTGGCGGGGCGGGGGTTGACCTTGCTCGCGCTGCACTCGGCTCGCCGATTCGTGGCTATGCCGTGGTGTTCTCAGTCGAAGCCGCACTCTTTGCGGTGTCGGCCGTTTTGGCGTACCGCTGCGCATCAGCAGCGAACGCGGGTGACATCATGCGGTCGCGCGGCCAAGTGCTGCCCGAACTGGTGAACGGCTGATGCGCGCGCGCACTTGTGAGAGAGCGGTGCCGGCGATGGGCACGCTGCGTGTTGGAGCAGGAATCGGAACGTCTACCATGACGTCCGGGTGCGTGATCGACAGGAGCACACGCTGATGGAACAGTTTGATGTGGTGGTGGTGGGGGGGGGACCGTCGGGGGCAACGGCCGCGCACGAACTGGCGCAGTCGGGTCGCTCGGTGCTGTTGCTTGACAAGGCTGGCCGCATCAAGCCGTGCGGCGGTGCGATTCCGCCGCAGTTGCTGCGCGACTTTGACGTGCCGGAAGACCTGCTCGTGGCGCGTATCGATACCGCACGCATGATCTCCCCCAAGTCACGCAAGGTCGACATTCCGGTTGGCAAGGGGTTTGTCGGCATGGTCGACCGCGACGTCTTCGACGAATGGCTGCGCAAGCGCGCCGAGTCGGCGGGTGCGGTGCGTCGTATGGGCGCGTTCACCAGCATGGAGCGTAAGCCTGATGGCGGACAGCTCATCACGTACACCGACGGTCGCTCCCGTTCCGGTGAAACGCGCCAGGTGCAGTCCCGCATGGTGATTGGCTGCGATGGCGCACTATCGGCCGTTGCACGCGCTGCCATTCCCGGCGCCGAAAAGATGAAGCATGTCTTCGCCTATCACGAAATCGTGAAGTCGCCAACGGAAGACAGCGAGGCGTTCGGACAGAACCGCTGCGATGTGTACTATCAAGGCCCGCTGTCGCCAGACTTCTACGCCTGGATCTTTCCGCACGGCAAGACGACCAGCATTGGCACCGGCTCGCTGCAGCAGGGCTTCAAGCTGCGCTCAGCCGTCGCACAGCTGCGCGAAAGCACTGGCCTCACGGATGCGGAAACGATTCGCCGCGAAGGTGCACCGATTCCGCTTGAGCCGCTGCGTCGCTGGGACAATGGCCGCGATGTGATCGTGGGCGGTGACGCCGCCGGCACCGTGGCGCCGGCCTCGGGTGAAGGCATCTACTACGCCATGACGAGCGGTCGCTATGTCGCGCAGGCCGTTGAAGCCACACTGCGCACTGGCAACCCGAAGCATCTGCGCAGTGCACGCCGCCGTTTCATGTGGGAGCACGGACAGGTGTTCCGTGTGCTCGGCATCATGCAGCGTTTCTGGTACAGCAATGACAATCGTCGTGAGCGGTTCGTGGCTATTTGCCGCGATCGCGACGTGCAGGAGTTGACGTTCGACGGATACATGAACAAGCGCCTGGTGAAGGCAAAGCCCCTCTCGCACGTCAGGATCTTTTTCAAGAACCTGGCGCACCTCACCGGCCTGGCGACCGCCTGACCGTCGTCATACTTCCTCGATACCTTCGCATCGCATGCTCATTTCGATCGCAGTCGACTTTCGCCGCGCCGACGTCGCCACACGGGAGCAGTTTCATCTGTCCGAGGAGCGGCTCACGCAGCTCTATCGCACAGCCCGGAGCGAAGTGGTGACGGAAGCCGCGCTTATTGCGACGTGCAATCGCACGGAACTCTACGCGTGGGTGGAGAGTGAAGACATCGATGAAGTCGACAAGGCCATTCAGACACTCGCGCGCCGCTGGATGCGCACACGAGTGAACGGCGATCAGTTGTTGCGTACGGCCACGCGCCGCTACGGCGCCGATGCAGCGCGTCATGTGGTACGCGTTGCTTCCGGACTCGAATCGCAGGTGCTCGGCGACGGACAAATCCTCGGACAGTTGCGCGCCGCCTACAAGCGAGCGGCGCACAGCGGCGCCACGGGACCGTTGCTGCATCGGCTGTTCGAAACCGCACTGCGCGCTGGCAAGCGCGTGCAAACCGAAACGTCACTGCTCGCCGGTCGCAACTCCATTGGCGCTGAAGCGGCGTCCATCGCTGCGCAGCGCTTTGGCAACCTCACGAATGCACGCTGCCTTGTTGTAGGCTGCGGCAAAACGGGTGAACGCACCGCCCGTCAGCTTATCAAGTTGGGCGCACGCGACATCGTGCTTATGAACCGCACCATGGGCCGCGCCGAGGAACTCTGCGCGATTCTTGGTGGACGTGCAGCGCCTATGGAGACCATGCACGCCGAAGCGGCCATGGCCGATGTGGTGATTGTTGCGACCGCCTCCGAACAGCCGATTCTGCTCACCGATGCATTGCGTCGTACACGCGAAGCGTGTGGCACGTCGGCGTATTCGCTGCTGCTCATGGACTTGAGCCTGCCGCGCAACATCGACCCGTCGGTCACCGAACTGCCGGGTGTCGCGCTGGTCGATCTCGACACGCTGCACACACCGATCCTCGCGGCCGAAGAGCAGCGTCGCACCGCCGTGCCCAGCGCCGAGCGCATCTGCACGGAAGAAGTGGATGATTTTCTGGAGTGGGCCTCCGCCCGCCCCGCCCGTGATGCGATTCGCCCGCTGGCCGACGCGCTCACCGAAGTGGCGCGCCGCGAAGTGGCCTTTGCCT
>JBGTOG010000170.1:0-2615 GCA_041742675.1 Gemmatimonadaceae bacterium
GTTGCCGAAGCACCTTGATGAGAAGGTGGCGCGGTTGCATCTGGCGAAGCTTGGAGTGAAGCTGACGGAGTTGACGCCGAGTCAGGCGAGTTATATCGGGGTGAAGCCGGAAGGGCCGTTCAAGGCGGAGCAGTATCGGTACTGATGAGATTGCGGGTAGACGAGTGATCAATGCAGCGCGGTTGCCATGTGGCGGCCGCGCTGTATTGTTTGCGATCTGATTCGTCGCACCTTCCTGTCCTCGCATGTAAGCCCTGACTTCATGTACACGCCCACGTCAGACGGCATGGCGCGCACCGCCACCGGAGTGCACTACGCCGAAGCGGCGCCGCCGGCGTCGCTCGCCGAGGTGGTGCACTGCTTTTGGGAGCTGCGTTCCCTGTCACCGATCGATGACGATTTCCTGTATCACGCGCTCCCCGATGCCTGTGTGAACCTTCTGCTCGATCAGCGGGATCCGCTCATCGCCGGCGTCACCGCCCTGCGGACACGTGCGGAGGTCCTCAATCTTGGGCGAACGTTCCACTACGTCGGCGTGCAGCTCTATCCGGGCGTCTGGCGCGGCAATCCCGCCGAACTTCGCGATCGGTACGTGGGCACACCCTACCGCGGTGCGCTCCCGCTCGTACGCACGAGCGAGCGCATGCTGGGACTGCGATTCGCGTCGCAGCTTCCACACCTGACGGAGCTCGTTGAATGGTGTGTCGCACACCAGCTTGTGGCACCGCACGCCATCATCGTGCGCATCCTGTCGCACCTGGACCGTATACGCTCGGTCGCCGACATGGCATCGCTGGTTGGGCTCTCACCACGACAACTGCAGCGCACCGTGCGCGCGGCTACCGCACTCTCTCCGCATGACCTGCTGAAGGTGCTGCGACTGCAGCGATCGTTTCGCACGCACCATCTCGACGTGTTTGTCGACCAGTCGCAGTACATCCACGCGTTTCGTCAGGCCACTGGGTATTCGCCCATGCGGTATCGCGCGCGCTTCGATGTCCGAATTTCACAAGACACGGAACCATCAAAGCGCTAGCCTGTGCTCTTCACTTCAACAACGAGGAGCGTGACATGCAGCGACCGAACGCGATCGGCTGGTTCGACTTGTACGTGCAGGACATGGGCCGCGCGGTGGCCTTCTACGAGTCCGTCTTCCAGTGGACGCTGGATTCGATGGACGATCCCACGGGAGAGACGCAGATGCGTGCCTTCCCCACCTCCATGCAGGCCTATGGCGCCGGCGGGGCGCTTGTGAAGTCGGCGCACTCGCGCCCCGGAATCGGCGGCACCACGGTCTACTTCAGCGTGAACGACTGCGCAACCGAGCAGGCGCGGGTGGTCGCCGCCGGCGGCACGATCGTGCGCCCGAAGTTCTCCATCGGCGCGTTTGGGTGGGTTGCGCTGTGCACGGACACGGAGGGGAACCGCTTCGGGCTCAGCTCCACGAAGTGACGGCACGCCGATCGCTGAGCAAGCCACGCAGATTCGCCACGGGTCCCAATACGCCACTCCGCCGCCTTCCCTGTCAGGACTTGGGGAGGTCTCCGATTGTCCGGAGAAACACCCGAATCGGGAGCAGGAGAGAATAGGTTGCATGGCGCGGCTGCACCTGCGGAAGCTGGAATGCAGCGCGGTTGCCATGTGACGGCCGCGCAGTATTGTTTGCAGCCATGGCGACGAGTCCACTGGAGAAACTGCGCGCGGTGTGCCTGGCGCTGCCCGAGGCACATGAGGTGGAGGCGTGGGGCGAGCCCACGTTTCGCGCGAAGCACAAACTGTTCGCGATGTACGCGTCGCCGGACAATCATCACGGCGCGGGGCGGCATTGTGTGTGGCTGCACTGCGCGCCGGAGAATCAGCGGGAGTTGGTGCATGATGCGTACGTGCGAGAAGCTCCGAAGAAGCTTGCAGTGCTTGTGCATTGACCTATGGCGGCTCTGAGATTCTACGCGCGCGCAGGTGGAGATGCGGGCGCCATCGCGCAGGTTGCGTCGCTACTCGCCACGCGTTGGGACCCGGCCGGAGAGCTCGTGGCGCCCGACAGCACGCGTGATGCGCGCTCGCATGCCGCTACGGTGTTGGGGATCCTGGCCACGGGTCCGGACACCGCAAGCGTCATGCGCTACCTGCGCGAGGCGGAAGAGCGAGCCTGGGCAGAACCCCGAACGACTGGCAGCGAGCGTCATGCGCTCGCACAGGAGGCGCTCGCGATTCTGCGCGCTGCCGCGGAACGAGCGGCGGCCGCAGAGCGGGACGATGACTCCGGGCAATCCACCTGACTTGCTGACGGCTGAAGCTCGCGTGCTGTCGCCGGAAGAACTTCGCGGCGTTCGCTGAGGTCGTCGGCGTGGACGCGCCGGTGCCGCTATCCAATCTCCAACCCTTCACCCGCACTATTCAGGTTGTACCGGATGATTCCCGCATGCGTCGACATCGGATCACGTTCGGCGTCGTACACATCGCCAGGGGGCATGGGCAGTTCGGCGAGCAATGACGTGAGCTGCGCGTGATCGTCTGACGAGAGCGTGAGGCCGAGCGTTGCCAGCGTACGGCGCGCGCTTGCTTCGCCGCGAAAACCCACGATCACCGCGCCGACACCCGCCTGATCAAGCAGC
>JBGTOG010000185.1:0-17840 GCA_041742675.1 Gemmatimonadaceae bacterium
TTGCGCGGCGACGCCTGACGTTCTGCCAACGGCTCGACCGGCTCGAGCAGCGTGGCCACCGGCAGTCCCAACGGCACTCGGACAGCATCATCGGCGCCCTCGACCGTGCCCGGCTCGGGCAGCAGAATAATCGCGCTCAGCGGTGGCAGGTCGAGCAACATGGACTGTGCAAAGCCGTGATACGGGAGAGGCTCGGTTGTGATGGCGTCGGGACGCGTGAGGCCGCTGCCGCCAAACCGTTCATCATCGCTGGATAGCGCGTAGGCATAGGCACCAGCCGCTGGCGCACCAATGCGATACCCATGCCGCGGCACGGGCGTGAGATTCAACACAACCACCGCGTGTTCGCTGCCGTCACGACGCACAAACGACACGATACTCTGCTCCCGATCGGCCACATCAATCCACGAAAATCCCGACGGATCGTGATCTCGACGCCAAAAACTGGGGTTGCCGCGGTAGATCGCACCGAGTGCTTCCATGAACGCCATGAGTCCGGCACGCGCCGGATCCTCGAGCAAGTGCCACTCGAGACTGACGTCATGATTCCACTCGCGATGCGGTGCCAGTTCGGTGCCCATAAACAGCAGCGTCTTCCCGGGACGAGTGATCGCATACGTGAGCAGCGCTCGCAGATTCGCAAACTTGCGCCATGGATCACCGGGCATCTTCTCGAGCAGCGACCGCTTGAGATGCACCACCTCATCGTGCGACAGCGGATTTACAAAGCGTTCGCTGTACTCGTACATCATGGCGAACGTGAGCTGGTTGTGTGCGCCGCGGCGAAACAGGGGATCCACGCGGAAATAGTCCAGCGTGTCGTGCATCCAGCCCATATTCCACTTGAAGGTGAACCCCAACCCACCATCGCTGATCGCGTGCGTCACGCGAGGCCACGTGGTGCTCTCTTCCGCGATCGTAATTACGCCCGGGTGCTGCGCGTGGATTGTGTGATTGAGCTGCCGGATGAAGCTGACCGCCTCAAGGTTCTCGCGGCCACCCAGACGATTGCGCATCCATTGTCCTGCCTCGCGGCCGTAGTCGAGATACAACATCGACGCCACCGCGTCCACACGGATGCCGTCGAGGTGAAACTCTTCGATCCAGTACAGCGCGTTGGCGAGCAGGAAGTTGCGCACTTCATGCCGGCCATAGTTGAAGATCAGCGTACCCCACTCGGGGTGTTCCGCAAGTCGGGGATCCTCATGTTCGTAACAGGCGGTGCCGTCAAATCGGCGAAGCGCGAAGTCGTCCTTGGGAAAGTGCGCCGGTACCCAATCGAGCAGCACACCGATGCCCGCCTGATGCAGCGTATCCACGAAATAGCGAAAATCATCGGGCGAACCGTAGCGCGATGTTGGCGCGAAGTACCCGCTCACCTGATATCCCCAGGAGCCGCCATACGGATGCTCCTGTACGGGCATGAGCTCCACATGCGTAAAGCCAAGCTTGGTGCAGTGCGCCGCTAGTAACGGGGCAATCTCACGATACGTGAGCGTGCGGTTCCCTTCCTCCGGAACGCGACGCCACGAGCCAAGATGGACTTCGTAGACCAGCATCGGTTCCCGCACCGGATCACCTGAAGCGCGCGCGGTCATCCATGTGTCGTCGTTCCACTCGTACGCACCGCGCCGCGACACAATGGATGCATTACCAGGTTGCTGTTCCATCGCGAAACCGAGTGGATCTGTTTTGACACGCACAGGTCCCGCCATCGGCCGCAGTTCGAACTTGTACGCCGCGCCCTCGCGCACACCGGGCAGGAACAGCTCCCAGATGCCGCCATCGCCGAGGCGGCGCATGGGATGAGCGCTGCCGCTCCATCCATTGAAGTCGCCAATCACGCTTACGCCGCGCGCGTTGGGCGCCCACACGGCGAAGGATGTGCCGTCCACACCGTCCACTTCACGAAGCTGCGCACCGAGCACTTCCCACAGTCGCAGGTGCGTGCCTTCGCCAAACAAATGCACGTCCATGGCACCGAGGGTCGGCGGAAACCGATACGGATCCTCGGCCTCCACCACGGTTCCGTCAGAGAACTGTAGACGCAGGAGATAGCGAACCTCCGGACCAGTGCCCGCGATGACACACTGCATAATGCCGGGCGCGGCGGAAGACATCGCAATCGCTTGCCCACTGTGAAGCACACACCACGCGGCCGTGGCCCCATGCGCAAAGGTGCGAATCACAACCGACGCCTTGCCACCACCGCCTACCGCATGCGGCCCAAGCACGGCGTGGGGCTGCGAATGCGTACCGGATAGCAGGCGACGCGCGTCATCAGCGCGCAGTTCGCTTGTCGCAGACGAAACGTGAGGGACGGTTGTCGCAGACGAAACGTGAGGTTGACGTGGCATACCTGAACGATAGCAGCAGCAGAGAGCCTTTGCCGGACGGCTCGGGCACGAACAGTATCAGGGGCGTCAGCGATACGTCTCGAAAAACCCGGTGCCGTTCGCTTCATAGCGCACGCCCCGCACTCGCAGCGTAACCCGCACGCGGCCCTGCATCTGGACAAAATACGGCCGTGCCAGTGCCCTGGCCTCTTCCGACTCGCCGCGATCGATGAGCCCCTGTCGCGTATCCGTGGCTACGGCATCATCGACCAGCAGTTCCACGCGCAATGAGTCATCGCCTCGCACATCGGTGAGCAGACCGCGCGTTGGAACGCGTATCGTGCCGCCCGCTACCGCCAGTTCACGATCATCTTCGTATTCTATGGCGCGCGGTCGAAACAGTGAGAGGAAGCCGAGTGAGTCGGTCACGTACACAAAAAGCGGCGCCTCTGATTGCAACGAATCCGGCGGCTGCACTCGGCCGAACAGCATGCCGATCTGATCCGCTCGCGCCGCACCCCACTCCCAGGTCACGCCGCGCCACACACCCCAGTTGTGATCATGATACGCACGCGCCTCACTGTACTGATCGCACCGCACTGCAACGCAGATCGATCCGCTTGCACGCGCACGCAGGGCCGGCACGACGTAGCCTGATGCGAACGGGCCGCTGTACAGCGCGGCGCCGGGGAAGTCGGCGTTCGCTTCCGGTTGTACAACAAGGTCGACATCGAGTGGCGTAGAGCGAGACTCGTGCAGCACGCGCGCCTTGACGATGTACGCGCCGTCCTCGCGCACCGTGACACTGCCGTTTCCTACGCGCAGGTCAGCATCGCGCGTCGAGAAGCGAACCTGCGACGACGCGACCGCACTTGAGTAGCGCTGTGGCGGTCTGCCGGCTTCGTGCATTGTAACGAGCACCTGACCGCCCCATTCACCGGCGGGGATATCACCACCCACGATGAAGGAGATAAACGCCCACTGCGTTGCATCATCCGATAGCACGTTGAAGTAGTGCCACTCTCCCCACGATTCCCGATTGGCTACGTCAATGGGCGGCAGGTGAAACCGGTCCATGTCATGCCGCAGCTCCGCCGGTGTTGGGGTTGCCCAGCGATCGTCCGCATCGTCGTTGCGCCATGCACCGGCAATTAACACGGGTGCCGCACCCACGTCGCGCGTCGCATCCGGGAGTTCACCAGTCGCGCGCACCGGCAGCTCGGTACCATCGCGCAAGGTGATGTACAGCAGCTTGTTGTCGAGCTGCGGCGAAACGGCGCGAATGAGCGACGCGTGGCGCGGTGAATCGAGCACTTGTCGATACACAAACCGTGCGTTGGGTACGGAAAAAAACATGCCACCCAACCCACCTGTTTTAAGTACTTCCAGATCGATTCCGTCAGGCAGGACGGTAATGTCGCCACCGCCCACCAGCTTTTCCTCGCGCGCCTGCGCCAACATGGCTTCACCGACGGCCAGCAACGTGATCATGACGGCAACGCCAAGGCCGTAGCCCAGCAGCAGCAGCAACGCGCGCCACGGCCGATGCATCACATTGCGCCAGGCGAGATGCAGGATCATGGCAGGGGTGGCGCCGTCGGGTTGCGATCATCCGACACCGTGCGGTCATCGATGTCGTTGCGATCATCCGACTCCGTGCGGTCATCGATGTCGTTGCGATCATCCGACACGATCTGGCCATCGCGCATGGTGATCACACGCTGCGCCGAGCGGGCGAGTGCCGCGTCATGCGTCACCAGTACACACGTCAGTCCGTCTGCATTCAAGCGTTGCAGCAGGGCGATCAATGATGCACCAGTTGCCGCATCGAGTTCGCCGGTGGGCTCGTCGGCCAGCAACAACGCCGGACCATTGGCCAGCGCACGCGCGACGGCCACGCGCTGCTGTTCGCCTCCGGAAAGCTGCGTCGGACGATGGGTCAATCGCTCGCCAAGTCCAACGAAGCTCAGCAACTCCGCAGCGCGTCGTTTGCGCTGCTCGCGCCCGATTCCCGCTTCCGCCATGGGCAACTCGACATTCTCAATCGCGCTGAGTGTCGGCATAAGATAGAAGCGCTGAAACACCAGACCGATGCGCCGCAATCGCAACCGCGTGGCGTTGCGGTCGCTGAGCGTGGAGATGTCCTGTCCTTCGAGAACGATGCGGCCTTGATCCGGCGCATCAACGGCGCCGAGCAGATGCATCAGCGTGGACTTTCCCGACCCACTCGCGCCCACGATCGCGACAAACTCGCCTCGGTGAATCTGCAGGGTCACGCCGCGCAATGCATGCACATCGCTGGCCTCACCGCGATAGTGACGATGCACGTTGACTGCTTCCAGCAGCACCGATGTGTCGCGCGACGTTGTTGGCGATGTACTCATCCGATGGCCTCCTCTCGCAACGCCTGGGCCACACGAAGTTGCGACGCACGCCATGCCGGCCATGCGCCGGCCAGTGTCGACGCCACAAGCAACATTGCAAGTGCCTTCCACGCCGCTTCAGGACTCCAGACAAAAAAGTCGAGATCAGCGGGCAATCCGGGAAAATCACGCAGAATGGTGTTCAGCCAGCGTGCGGTGATTAGTCCAAGGCCGAGCCCGAGCGTGATCCCGGACACACCAAGCATCAACCCTTCCAGCATGACTTGTTGCAACACACCCGTGCGCACCACGCCGATCGCGCGCAGCACCGCTAGTTCACCAAGACGCTCATTTACCGAGAGCGAGACAAGTGTCGTCACCAGCAACACACCGATCACGAGACTGAGTGCGCCGAGTATGAAGGCGAGTTGCCGAAAATAGGCGAGGCGCTCTTCTACCTGCACGATCGCTGTTTCCGTGGAAATGGCGGTCACGCGTGAATGCGTGCCTTCAATCCACTGGCGCACGGCTTCCGTACGGTCGCTGTTGTCCGACGTTGCTGGAGACGCACGCACCGCGGCCATCGCAAGCGAGATGCGATCACGCCCCGCCTCGCCCAACAGCGCCTGCACCGCGCTGAGCGGCGCGGACACGGCCGGCAGCCCGGGCGGGACGTACAGAAAGCGCGCCTCGCCCACGATTACGGCACGTACGGCATCTCCGGAGAGGCGGAGCTGCGCACTTCTTCCAGTGCTGACCGACAGCGTGTCACCGACAGCAGCACCGAGTCGTGTGAGCAGTGCATTGTTCGCGATCACCTCAGTGAGCAGCCCCGCGGTGCTTGTGGTTGGCAGGCGGCCGGTAAGTACGGTGTACTCGCCCTGCACAGCCGGATCAGTACCAAGCGCAAACGCGCTGGTGCTGGTGCTGGTCGGGGCGCCCGCGCGTTCAACCTGCACCGTTGTCCCAAGCGACGCACTCACTTGCATCACATCCGGGTGCGCGCGCACGGACGCGATCAAGGCGGTCGCGCCGCCCACCGTCGCTTCGGTATCGAACGGCAGCGTGCCGCGTGGTGTGATGCGCAGTTCATAGCCGCGAGACGTCAGCAACGAACGAAACGAGGCGCGCATGCCCGTGGCCAACATCACCATGTCGAGCAGCAGCGCCGATGCAATGGCCACGCCGAATATCGCGAGCAGCGTACGCATGGGATGACGTCGCAGTGCGGCCAATGCCAGCGAGAAACGCATCAGCGCCCCAGCAGCGTGAGCGGCGGTAGCCGCACCAGCCGCCACGCCGCGAGTGCGCCGGCTACCAGGCCCAATATCACCGACAAGCCCACGGCGAACAGCAGAATGCCCGGTGTGAGGACGGCAAACGTGAGCGGTGTGCGAAACAGTCGCTGATAGTGCGCATTGACGGCGATCGTCACGAGCCACCCGATCCCCGCGCCGAGTACGCTCCCGAGCACGGCCACAACCGCCGCTTCCGCGATCACAGAGAGCGCTACGGTGCGCCGCGACAACCCGGCGAGACGAAGTGAGGCAATCACACGTCGCCGCTCTTCAACCTTCAGCAGCAGAATGCACAACAGAAACACGGTGCTGGCAACGATGGTGATGCCGCCAATGGCGCGATGAAAGCGGTCCACCACCTGAAATGTTCGCGAACTTTCCACCGCCACATCGCGTGAGGCATGCGCGCGGAATCCGAAGGCAACGTGATTGATCCGCGCCGTCACCGAATCCACAACCCAGTCACCGGAATAGGGTTGCAACGCGACGGCGAAACGGTCCACGCGATCTTCGCTGGCAATCAAGCGTTGCAAGTGATCGAGATGCAGGCGCACGCGGAACTCGCTGCGCGCCACCTCGGACGGGTCGGCGGCTCGGCGCACAATCGCGTCCACCCGCGCGAACTCACCGACCGTCCCCGCCTCCGCGGCGACGCGCACCGTGTCACCAAGGCGCACGACATAGTCTGCCGCCAGCCGCTCGTCGATTGCGATGCCGCGCAGCGCGGGCACTCGTCGTCCCGGCACGACAGCGTCAAGCGGAGCGCCGAGTACGGTGTCGCGCGGCAATGTCTGGGCCAGTGCAGGCTGCGCGCCGACACCTCCAGCGCAGAGCAGCATCGAAAGAATCACATGTCGCATGTCACAGCGGCAACGAGTGCGCAGGACGGTTCGTTCCGCGACCGTTCCGATCACTCGACGTCCCGAAGTTCCTCAACAAGCACCTGTTCAGCCACCCCTTGCCCGACCACGGACTCCTCCGATCCCACCTGGAGCGTGAGCGGCCCGTCAAATGGCGCACGCGAGAGCACCTGCACCTCCGCACCGGGAGTGAGATCAATTTGCGCCAAATACCGAAGCAGGCGGGGATTCTTGTCGCTCACACGGACCATGCGTGCTCGAGTCCCAATGTCCAGCTCCGCGAGGGTGCGGTGCAGTCGCTCGTCCACCTGACCGTCGGCGGTGGGAATGGGCGCGCCATGCGGGTCAGACGTCGGGTTGCCGAGCGCGTCGGCCATTCGCTCGACCAACTCGTCGGAGGCCGCGTGTTCCAGCCGTTCCGCTTCGTCGTGCACGCGATCCCACGCGTAGCCCAACACTTCGGTCAGGTACGTTTCAATCACTCTATGCCGGCGAATGGTGCGCAGCGCAATGCCACGCCCCTGCTCACTCAGGCGCACACCACGATAGCGCTCGTATTCGAGCAGCCCCTGGCTGGCCAGTCGACGAATCATCCCGGTAACCGAAGCCGCCGCGACACCAAGTCGCGCCGCGACGTCATTGGTGGACGCGGTTCCCGACTTTCCCGCCAGATCGTAGATGGCCTTGAGGTAGTCCTCGACGGGTGCGCTCATGCGCGCCGACAACGACAGCGAGGATTCCGGCGCGGCAGCCTTTGCGGGTTTGACGGGTTTTTTTACAGCTGCATGCATGCGTTTCGTCCAAGGCGACGCCGCAGAGTGTGCGCCGGCCGCGGGATTGTCGTGAGATTCGGGAAGAATCTGGCTCAAGCCGGATTTTTCGTCTAACCTAAACGATAATCAAGCGACTTGAACGTGAATTATTGTCCGGCCGCAAAGCCGTCCCGCCGATGGTCCGCCGCGCCAATCCGCCGTCCGTCCGGCGCTACATACACCGCGTGCACACCGCCAAAGAGAATGTCACCAACCCGTGAAAGCGGGAGGAAGCCGCGCTGCACCAGCGCCGCGTACACCGCCGGTGAAAAACCCGGCTCCACCTCCACCTCGCGCGAGGTCCACGTGGGCTGCACGCGCGGAGCGGCCAGCGCCATCGCCGGATCCTCGCCGAACACCAGCATGCGCACACTCACCTGAGCCGTAGACGGCTGAATGTACTGCGAACCCGCAGCGCCAACCACCAATCGCACCCTTCGCCCTTCAAGAAAAATTGTTGGCGCCATCGTGGAGTTGCTGTAGCGATTCGTGCCGCGCGTGCGCGCATCGAAGTTGCGCCCAACCGAGTTCAACCAGACGCCATCACTCCAGACCCCCGATCCAAACAACACGCCCACTGTGGTTGTCATGGAGACCGCGTTGCCTTCGGCATCAATCACGCTCAGATGTGATGTGAAGCTGCTGTCCTCAGTGCCCATGGCAACTTCGGACAACTCTTCGCGCGGCGTATCAAGCGCTGCACGTGGCGCCGCCGGATACGGATCAAGCGCCTGGCACGCGCCTGTCGGCGCTTCTGCGTCTGCCGACCAGGGATCACCGGGCGTCATGGTGTCCGTTAGCGCACGCGAAAGCAGCGATGCACGATCGGCCGCGAAACGCGCGCTGGAAACACCGCGGGCCGGAACCGGCATTACGGCCGGATCACCTCGCCACCGCTGCCCATCGATCTGCGCCACGCGAATGAGCTGCGCAAATGATGCCACGGCGTCACCTGCCTCCGTCAAGCCACCGCCGTTCGTCAATCCGGAGTGCTCAGCGAGATGCAACATCGATAACACGACCGCGCCTCCCATTGGCGGCGGGGCGCCCAGCACGGTATAGCCGCGCCACATCGTGCACAGTGGTCGCGTCCAGCTGCTGCGATAGTTTGCCAGATCGTCCTCGGTGATCAGACCGCCGCGCTCCTGTATGTGGTACGCAAGTCGCTCAGCAAATGCGCTGCGATAAAACGCATCAGCACCAGCGACTGCAATGAGTTCAAGCAGCGCCGCCAGCTCCGGCTGTACCAGCGTCTGTCCTGGGCGAAGCGGTTCGCCGTTGGGCATGAACCGTGCGGCCGCGTGCGGCTCTTCCGCCACTCGATCGCGTGCCGATGCGATGGTGCGCGAAAGCAGCGGGGACACCGTGAAACCGTTTCGCGCCAACGCGAGGGCTGGGGCAATAACGCGCTCTCTCGACAATCGGCCGTGCTTTTCATGCAGCGTAAGCAATCCACTGACCATGCCAGGCGTAGCCGCAGCTCGCCCTGCACGATCGGATGTTCGAGCGCCGGTGTCAGGCGCCGCCCATTCAGCGCGTTCGCCAGCGCGTCCGTAAAACGAGATGTGATCCACCTGCGCATTGCGCGTCATGTACACCGTCGCGGCGCCACCACCGCCGAGTCCGGTCTGAGATGGGTCCACCACTGAGAGGGCAAACGCGGCTGCGACGGCAGCGTCCACGGCGTTTCCCCCAGCGCGCAGAATTTCAATGCCAGCCATGGTGGCCTGTTGCTGCGAACTGCTGACCATGCCCTCACGTCCTTCGGCGCGCTTTCCGGCCAGTGGTGACGCGGCCGACGGTGCAGGTCGCGAGCAGGCGCCGAGTGCGGCGGTCAGAAGCAGCAGCGTGGCTGCGAGCAGCGGTGTGCGACGAGTCATGGTGATCAGCGGTGTGAGGGAGGTGCTGTGCGAGACTTACCGTACGCGATGCACAAACGCAAAGACCTGTGCGGCGAGCGCGTCTGCAGTCGCAAGACCCATCAGCGCTGGAGCAAACCCAACAGCTGGCGAACGATGCGTTCGGTCAGACCCCATGCGATATGAGGTCCTACCCGGTAGCCGGGAAATCGAAGCCGCGCACCGTCGAACTCCATTTCGTGTTCCGCTTGCATCTCCGGTGCGCTCAACGCATCGAGCGGTACCCAGAAGTGCATCGCCACCTCCTCGCTCGGGACAATGACCACATCCGGATGCACCACGGCAACGTACGGGCGGATATTGATGCGCGGTAGCGATGCGCTGCGCGGCGCGAGATCATCGAGCACGCCGAGCAACTGACCGTGCGTGATCAGATCGATCGCCGTTTCTTCGCGCGTTTCGCGCACGGCGGTGTGCAGCAGCGACTCATCCTGTGGTTCATAGCGGCCTCCGGGAAACGCCATGTGACCACTCCATGGATCCCCGAACGCCTCGGCACGTTTGATAAACAGCAGTTCGGGTTGACTGGTTACGCGTAGTACCGCGGCCACGGCGGCGCGAGTTGTTTGCGCGTCGGTTGCTGCTTCCACGGCCGAGTACGCGGCCAGTTGCGTTTGCAGCCGTGCGACGATCGGATGCCGCAACGCGTCCGCGAGTGCATTGCCTGCGCGTTCATGCATGCTTAGTGGGGAACCTCTGCACCCGTTCCCGCATGGTCAGTCGGCGACCTCATCGACCCGTTCCTGCATGGTCAGTCGGCGACCTCGCCACCCGTTCCTACCCAATCACGCCAGCCACCCGCCAGCGACGACACGTTGCCATAACCCAGCTGCTGCATGGTGTACCCAGCCAGCGCCGAGCGGTTGCCCGACTGGCAATACAACACCACCTGCGCCTCACGCGGAATGCGCTGTTCCACGTTGCTCTCGAGCACACCTCGACCGATGTACACAGCGCCCGGGATGTGTCCCAGATTCCATTCGTTCTGCTCGCGTACATCCACCAGCACAAAGTCCGTGCCCTGCGTCTGCATTTCACGCAGTTCGTGCACGGTTACTTCGGAGACCTGTTGTTTGGCATCGGCGATGAGCTGCTGAGCGGTTTTGTATGTCATCAGAGGGCGCGATTTATCGGTGTATGGTCAGTGAGTGCGCATCGGCGTCAAGGGTCGCCGACGCGCCAAATGGAAGTGTCCACTGGTCCGGAATATGGCCAATCGGAACGCCAAGCAGTGTTGGCACGCGTAACGACATGGCAAGATCGCGCACCAGTTCATGAAGCGTCCGACGCCCGTCTTCGCTGGTTTCGGGGCAATCGGTACAATGTCCGAACAGAATACCTCGGCAGCCGACAAAGGCTCCCGATAGTGTGAGTTGCACCAGCATGCGGTCCACGCGATACATGGCTTCATGCACATCTTCGAGGACCGCGATGGCGCCGCGAAACGACACGGCCCACGGCGTACCACACAGCGAGGCAAGCAACGCGAGATTGCCGCCGGCCAGTCTCCCCGTGGCGCGACCGGGAACCACGCAGATGCTATCCGGGGCGACGCCGGCCGAATCCACGCCCTGTTGCACGGCACGCACGAAGGCGTCGCGGCTGAAAGCGGAGAGCTCGGCCCGCGCAATGGGTCCGTGATACGAGACGAGCCCCGCTCGCTGCCAGGCGGAATGCAGGGCCGTGATGTCAGAATAGCCGATCAAGGCGCGCGGACGGCGACGGAGCATCGTCGAATCGAGCGAAGCAAGCAATCGCATGGTGCCATAACCGCCGCGGAGACACCAGATTCCATCGATGGACGGATCAGCCAGTGCGTGCTGCAGATCATGCGCGCGCTCTGCGTCGGTGCCGGCAAAGTACCCATCATGCGATAGCACCTGTTCGCCCACAACGGGATCCCAGCCCAATGACCGCGCGTTCGCCTGCGCACGCTCAATATCTTGCGTTCCGGCGAGTGGTCCTGCCGGAGCTATCAGCGCAACTCGCGCGCCGGCAGCGAGCAACGGCGGCTCGGCAAGCGGTTCGGCAGACGCATCAATCGGAGTCATGAGTGGAACGTATGGGCAGTGTCGCTTGCGGGCAAACGGACGGCGAAGCGTGATGTGCACGCCGGCGTTAGTAATGCAAGCGCTTTTTCTTGCCTCGCCCTGGATCGTACTTCCACTGGTCGTAGTGTGGCGATTGCGCGGCACACCGCGGCTTGGCGAGGCACCGGCGCAGCCGCCGACAGAGGCGCCACTGGTGTCGGTGATTCTTCCGGCGCGCAATGAAGCGGTGCACATCGCCGCGTGCATTCGTTCGCTGCGCGCGACGACATGGCCAGCGTGGGAACTCATCGTTGTAGATGACGGCTCCACCGATGACACGGGCCAGCTCGCACGCGGTGCATCAGCAGGCGATTCCCGCATTCATGTGCTGGATGCGCCGCCGCTGCCAGCGGGTTGGTTTGGCAAGCAGTGGGGCTGTCATACCGGAATGCAACAGGCGCGCGGGAGTTTGCTGTTGTTCACCGACGCAGACACGCGCCACCAGCCGGATCTGATCACACGCCTCGTGCACGTTCGAGCGGAGCGCGACGCCGATCTGATTTCCGTGTCGGGTGATCAGACGATGGAATCGTTTTGGGAGCGAGCGGTGCAGCCCGTTGTGTTCGCCATGATCCTCACGCGCTTTGGCGGCGCGCGCGCGATGGAATCGGCGCGCTCGCCATCGGATGTGGTCGCCAACGGACAGTGTTTTCTCATGACGCGTGACGCCTACAACGCCGTTGGCGGACACGAAGCAGTACGCGATACAGTGGCCGAAGATCTGATGCTGGCGCAGCGCACGGTGCTCGTGGGACGGCGCGTATCGCTGGCGTTGGGACGTGAACAGCTGTCCACACGCATGTACGATGGTCTGGGCGCACTCTTTCGTGGCTGGCGCAAGAATGTGTACGCGGGCGGTCGCATGGCGATGAAGGGCGGCGTGTTGGGGCGGATTGCTTTCCCGTTGGTGCTCATTGGCTTCCCGCTGGCGATCGCGGCACCGTTCGTGCTGTTTCCGCTGGGATGGCTGGCGCAGAAATCACTCCTTGTACTGTGGGCCGGCATCGCCGCTGGCAGCATACTGCTCGCGTTCGCGGGGGCCGCGCGTTTTGGTCGCGTCCCAGTGTGGCGCGCTGTGCTCGCACCGGTCGGTGCGGTCGCGTTCGCCATCATATGCGCTGCCGCGATCGTGCGTGGTCGCGCGGTGGAGTGGAAAGGACGTGCCTATCAAAGCGCGTAGTACATGCACTTCACCATATTGCAACCATGACGACAATCGCATTTCTTGGGACCGGGCTTCTCGGCAGCGGATTCGTGGAAGCCGCAGCGGGACGCGGCGAACAGATCACGGTGTGGAATCGCTCACCGGAAAAGGCGCGTGCACTCGAACCGCTAGGCGTGCGGGTGGCGGCTTCCCCAGGTGACGCCGTGCGCGACGCACAGCGTGTCCATTTGGTGCTGAGCGATGACGCCGTCGTGAACAGTGTGATTCATGCGCTGCGGCCTTCGCTTCGCAACGACGCTGTGATCATTGATCACACGACCACGCAACCAGCGCTCACAGCCGGGCGCGCTTCGCAGTTGGCGTCTGCTGGCGTGAGTTATCTGCACTGCCCGGTGTTCATCGGACCGGCCGCGGCACGCAAGGGCACGGGTACCATACTCGTTGCCGGACCTCGCGCGTTGTACGACGCCGTAAAGAACGATCTCGAACGCATGGCCGAGCACGTGCGGTACCTTGGCGAACGCAGCGATCTCGCAGCCGCCCACAAGCTGATGGGTAACTGCTACATTCTTGGGTTAGCCGCGTTGATCTCTGATGTGATGGCCATCGGCCGCGGTGCCGATGTCGCGCCTGCGGACGCCCTCGAACTGCTTAGCACATTCAATGCGTCCAGCATCATTGGAGGACGCGGCAAGAAAATGGCCGCCGGCGATTTCGGGGCCAGCTTCGAACTGACCATGGCCCGCAAGGATGTGCGCCTCATGCTTGAAACGGCGGGTGACATGCCGCTGGCACTGTTACCGTCGCTCATGCAGCGCATGGAACGTGTGATTGCCGACGGCCACGGCGCGTCGGACTTCTCGGTGATTGCGAAGGACGTCGTCGGGTAGGGACGCGAAACGTGGTGGGGTGAGGGTGCGTGCCACGGAGGTCGCGCAGATTTGCGCAGCACGTCGTCGATCGATGACGCGGGCAGTTTTTCGGTGAAGTGATTCCCATGTGGTGAGCCCATCATGCTCCTGTGCTCACCATTCGATCCGCCGCCGCCCTCCTTGCCCGGGCTGATTCCCTCGACAGCGCACGACCGCTGCTGCGAGCGCTGGGCTTCACTGCGCAACCGCACGTCGTAGACGCCGCGTTGCGATCCGCGCTTGGTTTGCACGGCGTGGTGTCCCGAGCGCGCGTGCTCGCTGGCGAAGGCTCGCTTCGCGCGTTGCTTGCGATCGTGCCGGATGCCCCTGATGTCCGAGACAGCGCGCGTCGCGTAGCCATGGCGCTGGATCGGCATGCGGCGGGCAGCGCCTGGCTGCTGGTGCTCATACATCCGGCATCGCACTCGCTGACGCTCGCCGTATTCACGGGTGCGCGTGCCGCGCCACGCCTTGGCGTCTTGCGTGTGGACCAGCGCCACATCACCGATAGTGACGCCGATACGCTGCGCGCGTTGTCGGCGGTGCCGCGGTCCGAACCGGCGATGGCCTATGCACGATGGACGGACATTCTCGGACGTGAAGCGCTGTCGGCGCGGTTCTATCGCACGCTCGATCGACTGGTACGTGCGATGGCCAGCTCGGCCACTGGCCGCGCCTCCGCCGACGAGCGACACACCTTGGCGCTGCTCACGACATCGCGACTGCTCTTTCTTGCGTTCCTTGAAGCCAAAGGCTGGCTGGACGGCGATCGTGGATTTCTGATGCGTGAGTGCACGGCCGCGTTGGAACAGGGAGGCCGACTGCACGATCGACTGCTGCGCCCACTGTTCTTCGGCACGCTGAATACACCGGTTCATCAGCGGGCGCCGGCCGCTCGACGCTTTGGCAACATACCGTTCCTCAACGGTGGGCTCTTCTCACGCACTCCGCTCGAACGCATCCGCAAGCATGTACAGTTAAGTGACGATGCCATTGTGGCACTGATCAGCGAGTTGCTGGATCGCTACCGATTTACGTCGCGCGAAGATTCCTCGTCGTGGTCTGAAGCGGCGATTGATCCTGAGATGCTGGGGCGCGCGTTCGAGTCGCTTATGGTGCCGGCAGAACGTCGTGGAAGCGGCACCTTCTACACGCCGCCGGCGCTGGTTGAGCGCACGGTCACCGACGCGTTGCAGGTGGCGCTGTCAGCCGACTCGGCGCATGCGGATCCGCTGTCGAGACTGACAGCGATTCGTGTCCTCGATCCAGCGTGCGGTTCGGGTGCATTCCTCGTCCACGTGCTGGAGCGACTGACGCTCATGCGTGTAGCTGCTGGTGACATGCGAACACTGTATGAGATTCGTCGTGCTGTCCTGGCGGATTCCATCTTTGGTGTGGACCGGAATCCAGTCGCCGTGTGGCTCTGTGAACTGCGACTCTGGCTGGCGGTAGTGATCGATTGCCACGAAACCGATCCGCTTCGTGTACCGCCGCTGCCCAACCTGGATCACCATGTACGGGTGGGAGACTCGCTGAGCGGCGGCGACTTTCGCTTTGCACCAGCTACGGGCCGCCGGCTTGCGCAACTGCGACAGCGCTATGTACAAGCCGTCGGCGTTCGCAAACGCAATCTCGCTGAATCGCTCGACCGCGAGGAGCGTTCGCGTGCGCTTGCGGAGCTCGAGCGAACCATCTCGCACGTGCACAACGCACGAAAGGCGCTGATCACACAACTTCGCTCGCGCGATCTCTTTGGCGAACGCGCCGCCCCATCACGCGCCGATCGCACACGCCTTGAATCGCTCCGCACTCGGCTTCGTGAACTCCGCACACGCGAGCGCCGTCTCGCTCTGGGCGGCGCACTACCCTTCCGCTTTGCCTCACACCTCGCCGATGTGGGCGCCGAGGGCGGCTTTGACCTGGTGGTGGGCAATCCACCTTGGGTGCGACCGCATCAGCTCACCATTCCTGAACGCATCGCCCTGCGCCGCGACTTTCGCAGCATGCGTGATGCACCGTGGCGGGTTGGGGCGACTCGCACCGGTGCGAGCAGCGGCTTCGCAGCGCAAGCGGACTTGTCGGCTGCGTTTGTTGAGCGCAGCCTGGGGTTGCTTCGAGTCGGCGGCGTGCTCGGTCTGCTTGTGCCGGCCAAACTGTGGCGTACACTCGCGGGCGGCGGGGTGCGTCGCGTGCTGTTGAGCGATGCTCAGGTGCACGCGGTGGTGGACTGGAGCGATGCACCGGCGCTCTTCGAAGCCGCGACGTATCCATCGCTGGTGGTAGCTCAGCGCACAGCGGACGGTGCGGTCACGCTGGCCGCGCAGGTGCGCGTGCAGATTGTGCGCGGCGCGCGCGAACACGCATTTTCTTTGCCGCTCACATCGCTTCCCATGGGCGGGGACGCCAGCGCACCATGGCTGTTGCTTCCACCGGACGTGCGCAGCGTGTTCGAGCTGCTGCGCCGCGCCGGCCCAGCACTCGGTGACGCCGGGCTTGGGCGACCTACGCTCGGCGTGAAGTGCGGCTGCAACGATGCATTTCTGGTCGCGGCGCTGGAGCACGATGATCATCTCGCCACCATCGCCGCGGGCGAGCGTACCGGAATCATCGAACGCACGCTGCTGCGACCGGCGCTCACGGGACAGGCATTAGGCCGAACTGGTAATGACGTGCACGATGCGCTGCGCATCGTATGGACCCACGACCGCGAAGGACGGCCCATGAGCTCGCTGCCGCCGCGCGCCGCGCGCTGGATGCAGCGTTGGCGACCGCGCCTTGAAGGCCGCCGAGATGCCAACACTCGGCAACCCTGGTGGATGCTGTTCCGTACGGAGGCCGCGCGGGCTGAAACACCGCGTCTTGTCTGGGCAGACTTCGGGCGCACACTTCGCACCACCGTGCTCGACCAAGGAGATCCAACGGTGCCGCTCAACACCTGTTATGTGCTGCGCACGTCGTCAATTGACGACGCGTACGCACTCGACGCGCTCTTGTCGTCGCCAGTGGCCGCCGCGTGGCTGGATGCCATCGCGGAACCCGCGCGCGGTGGCTGGCGACGCTTCCTTGGCTGGACCGTGAGTGCGCTGCCAATGCCGAACGACTGGCTGCGGGCGCGTGTACTGTTGGCGCCGCTTGGCCGTCGGCGCGCCAGCGGTGATCCGCCCTCGCCGGAGGAACACGTGGCCGTGGTTGCGTCAGCGTACGGCCTCGATGTCGAGGCGCTTGATGCGCTACTGGCCTGGCAGCATGCCTGATCGCACGCACGGTTGATCTGCCGCATGCAAGATCTCCACACGTGTGATCGCGCGCAGGCGTACGCTCAGCTCGCTCGCGCGGCGCTTGGTATCGTACATCAACCAGACGACGCGCCCGTGCGCCTGGGCGCGTTCACGATGCTGCCTCACCAGCTCGAGGCGGTGCACCGACTGCACACGTTGATTGATCGCCACGGCGGCGCGTTGCTGGCCGACACCGTGGGACTCGGGAAGACGCTCGTCGCATTGGCCGTGAGCGCGAGGTATGTACACGTCGATGTGATTGCACCGGCCGGATTGCTGCGCATGTGGCGGGATACGGTACAGCGCGCCGCGGTAGCGCCGCCTCGAACCGTTGTTTCGTTGCATCGTTTTTCGTTCGCGTCACCACCTGTCGCCGCTTCGCTGGCGAAACAACGTGGGACGGGTGCGCCGCACCTCGTGATCATCGACGAAGCGCACCATCTTCGCAATCCAGCCACACGCCGCTTCTCGCGTATCGCTGAATGGTGCCGAGGCGCACATGTGCTCATGTTGACTGCAACGCCTGTGCACAACCGCGTCGTTGATCTGGTGCACGTGCTGTCGTTGTATCTCGGAACCCGCGCTCAGACACTGACGCACACCGAGTTGGCGTCTCACATTGTACGGCGAGATGCAGGCGAACTGGCCTCAGTCGACGCGCTGCGACCACGCATGGTTGCACACCCGCCGTTTGCGATCACCGACGACGGTGCCGTGGCCCGGACGATCGCGCGGTTGCCGCCACCGGTACCGACTCGGGGCGGTCGAGCCGCGGGCGCGCTGGTTGCGCTGGGACTGCTGCGGGCGT
>JBGTOG010000194.1:0-22773 GCA_041742675.1 Gemmatimonadaceae bacterium
GGCGGATATTCGGCAATGGTGATACCAGCGAGCTCGCCAGCCAACAGGATCACACCACGTGCGTGGCCGAGCACGACGGTCGTGCGCACGTTGCGTGCGTAGAACACGTCTTCTACCGCGAGCAATGATGGCGAGTGACGCGCGATGAGCTCGCAGACACCTTCGTGGATATCACGCAATCGGGTGGCCAATCGCTGGCTGGCAGCCGTTCGAATCACACCGCACTCGATCAGTTCAGGCGCGCCGCGTACACCCAGTCGCACCACACCGTAGCCGGTGACCGCCGTGCCCGGATCGATGCCGAGGACGACGTCACCGTGTGTCATCACGCTTCGGCCAGCGCGTCTTCATCCATCTCGAAGTTCGCGTCAATGTTCTGCACGTCATCGAGATCATCCAGCGCGTCGAGCAGCTTGAGCAGCGCCGCCGCGTTTTCGCCTTCCACTTTCACCGTGGTTTGCGGCACCCATGCGAGCGCTGCTTCGCGCACGGCGTAGCCGCTTTTCTCCATCGCTTCGCGCACCGCATGCAGATCGGCCGGTGCGGTGGTGATGATGAAATCCTCGCCGTCGAGCGTGACATCTTCGGCGCCGGCTTCGAGCGCGCCCATCATCACGGTGTCTTCGTCGAGCCGCTCGGCGGCCAATGCCATGCGTCCCTTGCGATCAAAGAGATAGGACACGGAGTTGGTGGACCCGAGATTGCCGCCGTTGCGCGAAAGTTTGAAGCGAATGTCTGCAACGGTTCGCGTGGGATTGTCGGTGAGCGCCTGAATCATGAGCGCCACACCGCCCGGTGCGTAGGCCTCGTACAGCACCTCGGCGTAGTCGACGCCTTCGAGTTCACCGGTGCCCTTCTTGATGCCGCGCTCGATGTTTTCCTTGGGGCACGACACTTTGCGCGCGTTTTCAATCGCCGTACGTAGACGCGGGTTGCCGTCCGGATCGCCGCCACCGGCCTTGGCGGCCACGGTGATTTCGCGAATGAGCTTGGTGAACAAGGCTCCGCGCTTGGCGTCAGCGGCTGCCTTGTAATGTTTTGTGGTCTTCCATTTACTGTGACCAGCCATGATCACTCCCTGAGCGAACCAGAACGCGGCACACGAGGTGCCGAGGCGGACGAACCTCGCAATATAACCGGGCTGTCGGTTGTGCTACGTGTGCTGCGTGCCCCGCAAGACGTACGTGCCCTACGTCTCTCCGTGCCCTCCGCGGCTACGTGTCCATCACGTCCTCAAAGCGCAGGCAGGGTGCGCTGAAATAGAGGTCTACGTAGCCACGGTCACCGGTGCGATGTTTCAGCAGATGCAACTCGGCGGCGCCGACGAGGGCCGAGTCGGTCTGATAGATCTCCTCGCGAAAGAGTCCGAGCACCAGATCGGCGTGCGTGGCTATCGCGCCGCGCACACCAAAATCGGAGAGCGTAGGGCGCGGATCGCGGCGCGTGCGGTCGAGCAGCGGCAAGTGCGCCGTGAGCAGCACGACCAGGTCATGCGACTGGGCGAGGCGTTTGCATGCCAGCACCGCGAAGGCCAGCGCGTCGTCGCGGGAGGCGGGATCGGTGAGCAATGCCTCAATCCCGTCCACCAGCAAAAACCGCGTGTCAGGATGTGCGGCCAGCGAGTGCTCGACGCCGGCAACGCCGCTGTGTTCAAGCGCCTGTACGATGGGCGCGTGGTCACGCAGTCTTGTGGCGGCGTTGGAGACGGCGGCACGCGACGCGTCGTCAAGCACACCGCTGCGCAGGAGCTGCAATGCGATGCCCGATTCCGCCGCGAGCACTCGTTCGAAGGCACGCGCGGCGTTGCTTTCGGAGGAGAGCAGCAGCGACGGGATGCCAGCAGCGCTGGCACGCATGGCAAACGCGGTGGCCAGGGATGATGCACCGCTGCCTGCATCACCACCGAGTACAATCAACTCGCCGGCGCGGAACCCACCGTGCAGCGGCGCGGCCAGACTCGGGAATCCGCAGGGTACAAGCCACGGATCGGCCGCGCTGTGATTCAGCGACATGCGATGTCCGCGTGGTGCGACACGCCTGTCATGTTTGCGCGATCAAGCGTCGCACCAGACGATCCACCTCGAGCGACGCGGCGGGATCCAGAAACGATCCGGCCGATGCGGACACAATGCGCAGCGCTCCCGCCATTGGGACTGCGCCCTGCGCACTGGCGTCGACGGCACGGGCCAGGGGAACCCGAAGTTGGGCGGGCAGTGCCAGCGACGCGAGCCAGACACGTGCGGCGGCGGCGCGGGTCTGCCGGTCTTCGGGAGAGAAGCTGTCGGGTGGCAGCAAGCCACTGGCGAGGCGCGAGATGGAAAGCACGGCGAGTGCCACCTCACGGCCGCCACCAAGTGGAAGCCGGCCGGCAAGTCCCGCCATGGCCGGAAACGGAAAACCGACCGGCGTGAGCGCGTAGGGAGGTTGGGTGATATGCACCCGGCGAATCTACGCTGCGACCGGGCAACCTGCATGTTGTGCTGGACCACGCCGCGCGGCCTTGGGTAGCTTGTACGCATGGCCCTTCCCGCAAAACAGATTCTCTGGGTTGACGACGAGTCCGACCTGCTTGAGCCGCACCGTCTCTTCCTGACCGACAAGGGCTTTGCGGTGGAGATGGCCACGAACGCCGATGACGCGCTCGAGCTGCTGCGTCACCGGCCGTTCGACTTGCTGCTGCTCGATGAACAGATGCCGGGCACGCGCGGGCTTGATGCGTATCGCGAGCTGCGCGAGTTCGCGCCCTCGCTGCCCGTGGTCATGATCACGAAGAGCGAAGAAGACGCCACCATGAAGGAGGCGATCGGCGCCAACGTCCGCGATTATCTGGTCAAGCCGGTCACGCCGCGTCAGGTGCTCGCCATCGTGACGCGCATTCTTGATGGTCCGCTCATCCGTTCGCAGGCGATGGCACGCTCGTTTGTGGAGCGATTCCGAGCAATTGAGTCGGAGCGGCATCAGGGGCTCGACTGGCGCGGATGGATTGATCGCTGGGTGGAGCTGGCGCAGTGGGATGTGGATCTCGCGTCGGCTGGCGAGATGGGATTGCACGAATCGCTGCGCGGACTCTATCCGGATATGCACCGGGCTTTCGCGCTGTTCATCAAGCGTGAGTATCCGCGCTGGCTCCGTGAGCTCGAAGGCGAACGTCCGCCGCTTTCCGTAGACGTGGTGCCGGAGTTTGTCGCGCCGGTGCTGCGCAGCGATCGCAAGGTGGTGTTTATCGTGATCGATTGCCTGCGGCAGGATCAGTGGAAGGCCATCGAACCGCTGTTTGCGCCACTCTTTGATATCGAAACCACGCACTACTACGGCATTCTGCCCACGGCCACGCCCTACGCGCGTAACTCGCTTTTCAGTGGGCTGTTTCCCGGCGAGATCGCGGCTCGGCATCCGGATTGGTGGGGCGACCGCGATGATGAAACGCTGAACGCGCACGAGAAGGAGTTGCTGCAGGCGCAGCTGGGCGATCTGGGGATCGATCTGCCGGTGCGCTACAGCAAGATCACCTCGTCGGCCGACGCCGATGATCTGCTGCGCCACTTGCCCAGCGCCATTGCTGGCGACGGGATTTCGGCGTTCGTGTTCAACTTTGTGGATCTGCTCACGCACGGGCGCAGCGAGTCGATGATCCTGTACGAAGTCGCGCGCGATGAAGCCGCGCTGCGTGCCCTCACGTATCAGTGGGTGAAGCGCTCTGCGTTGTTTGCACTGCTGCAGGATGCCGCGCGGCGTGGTATCAAGGTTGTGATCACCACCGATCACGGTGCGCTGCACTGCAATACACCCGCCACCGTGTTTGCCAAGCGTGATGCGACCAACAACTTGCGCTACAAGTTTGGCGAGGATCTGCGGGCAGAACGCGACGAACACGCCCTGCTCTTCACGAATCCCGACGATCTGCGACTGCCGCACCGTGGCCCGTCCATGAATACGCTGCTCGCCACCGGCGATACGTTCTTCGTGTATCCCACCAAGCTGCGCGAGTACCAGCAGCGGTATCGCGGGTCGTTTCTGCACGGTGGCGTGTCGCCGGAGGAGTGCATTTTGCCGGTGTCGTTGCTCACGCCGAGGCGCTAGAGCATGGCGATGCATACGGCAGAGATGCGCGCTGCCGCCCCACTCCAAGTGTATCCGCGGTTGCTGCGCTTTCTTCGTCCCCACCGCGCGCGCATGGCGCTCACGGTGTTCACGAATGTGTGCGCGGCGATCCTGGATGTTTTTTCGTTTACGCTGCTGATCCCGTTTCTCAATGCGCTGTTCGATCAGGATCCGCTGACGGACAGCCCGGGGCTGGTGAACGACCTGCTGCGCGTCACGGTGGGCTGGTTTCTGGATCCCGCCGACAAGATGGGATCGCTGCTCAGTGTGATTCTCTTCATTCTGGCCGTGATCGTCGCCAAGAATACACTGGTGTGGATCAGCGGACAGCTGGGCGCGCAGTTGCAGGAGTTCGTGGTACGGGATCTTCGGAACGCGCTCTACGCGCATCTGCAGCGCTTGCCGTTACCGTGGTTCACGAGCACCAAGGTGGGTCAGGTCATCGCGCGTGTGCTCACCGATACGCAGAACACAAAGGCCGTCATCACCGAACTGATCACGCGTTCGATCATGAGCGGTGCGCAGGTGCTGGCGACGATTGTTGCCTTGGTCTCCCTCTCATGGGAGCTGACGCTGGTGTCACTGGTGGGCGCGCCCATGATCACGGCCGCGCTGCTGCCGGTGCTGCGCAAACTGCGCAAAGGCCATCGCCGACTCGGCAATCAGCACGGCGAACTCACGAGCATTGTGCAGGAAACGGTCACCGGCATGCGACTGGTGAAGGCGTTTCGCGCCGAGCCGTATGAAACGCAGCGCTTTCAGGACGCCAATGGCGCGTTCGCGCGCGGGAATGTGAAGGTCGGGCGACTGGCGATGCTGGCCTCACCGGTCACGGAAACGCTCGGCACGATCGTCGCGGTCGTGGTGCTGTGGCTTGGCGCGCGTCTGGTGCTGGTGGACGAGACGATGGCGGGCGCGGAGCTGATCTCGTTTCTGATTCTGGTGATGCGCATGCTGCAGCCGCTGAAGCAGTTGGCGCAGGTGCCCACCATTGCGCAGCAGTCGCTGGCTAGTGCGGAGCGTGTGTTCGAAGTGTTCGACGCCGAATCAGAGGTGACCAGTGACCGTGGCACGCGCAGCGATGTGCAGTTCAACACGTCACTGTCGTTCGAGCAGGTGCACTTTGCGTACGAGAGCGGCACGGAGGCGCTTCGCGGCGTGACGTTTGCTGCAGCCAAAGGGCAGGTGATTGCGCTCGTTGGACCGAGTGGAGCCGGCAAGACGACACTGGTCGATCTGATACCGCGTTTTGTAGAGCCGACGAGTGGACGCATTACCATCGATGGCGTGGATATCGCGGATATCAAGTTGGAATCACTGCGCGCGCTGACCGGTATTGTGAGTCAGGACACCGTGCTGTTCAACGATACCGTGCGCAACAACATCGCTTTTGGTGGACGCGCGTACACCGACGCGCAGGTGGAAGCGGCTGCACGTGCGGCCAACGCACACGATTTCATTGCCGAGTTGCCGGAGGGCTACAATACTTCGCTCGGCGAGCGCGGTGCGCGGTTGTCTGGTGGACAGCGGCAGCGCCTCGCGATTGCTCGGGCGTTGCTGTTGGACCCGCCAATCCTCATTCTTGATGAAGCCACGTCGGCCCTCGATGTGGAATCGGAGCGCCTGGTACAGGAGGCGATTGACCGCCTGCTTTCGGGACGCACGGTGTTTGTGATCGCGCACCGCTTGTCCACGGTACAGCACGCCGACTGCATTCTCGTGCTGGATCGCGGCGAGCTGGTGGAGTCGGGCACACACAGTGAGTTGCTTTCGCAAGGCGGTACGTACGCACGCCTTCACGCACTGCAGTTCGACACATCGCGCGCACAAACGCCGGTTGGCGTGGCATGAATGTGCCGTCACCTGGCGTTCGGGACTACGGACGATGAGTACGCCGCGGGTGCGCACACTCGTCGTCGCTGGCCCGTCCTGGGACGCGTCGGCGGAGCAGTTGGCGCTCGCGGCCGAGGCGTTGCATACCAGGTCGCTTCCGGTGGAGGTCGCAGCGCCGTACGAGGTCACTGCTTACTGGCAAGCGGCGCTCCCCGGAATCACGGTGCGCGCGCTCGAGCGGTCGCCGCGCGAACACCGAAGGGCGCTGCGGTCGATGGCCGCAGTGATGCGCGCGAATGTGGCCATCGTGGATCATGCATCGACTCGACGACTCATCACGCGGGTTCTCCCCAGCGGTTCGTGTGTGCTGCAACGACTGCCACTCTTTGCGGCACCTCCTGCGGAATCGTTTCTGACGCGAGTCGCTCCTCGCGGTGTGTCGTATGCGTATCTCGTGCCGCAGCTTGCCTTGGAGGATGCTGCGCACGCACAGTCGCATCGAATCTTTCGACAGCCCGTCCCGCTGGCTGTGGATGTGGCGCCAGATGCCGAGCGCAGCGCGACGCGCGAAACGCCCGTCATCGTCGTGGTGCCGGATGCCGAGCATCCCATGCACGCCCTGCCCGCACTGCGTGCGGCGGTTCGCCTTGTGCGACGCCACCCATCGCTCCGTGTGCATTTGCTTGGACCCGCACCGTTGCTGCAAGGACTCAAGGTACAGGCGGCGGCGCTGCGCATCGCTGACCATGTCACCACCGGTACCTTGCGTGTGGACCGATTGGATGTGCCAGCGGGCAGCGTAGCCGTGTGGATTGCGGCCGATGGCGACGTCGGTGCCGCCGCACTTCTGCAAGCGATGACCGCGCGATTGCCAACACTGCTCTCGGGCACATCGGCTTTGGCGCCACTCATTGCCGATCGCGTGACGGGCGTGCTCGTCAACCTGCACGAACGCACCAGTGATGCGGTTGCTGCCGGCCATCTTGCGCGATTGATTGCGCATGACGACGAACGTCGGTCCATGGGCGCGGCCGCCCGAGCGCGCGCGCAGCGTTTGCACAGCAGTGAGCGGCTTGGTGCGTCGATACTCGCAGCTGTGGAACAGCTGCAATCCCGTTCACAGCGCGCGGCCTGATGCGCACGACGGATTTCTTCAACCGATTTGTCTGATGGCGCCACTTCGCCCGCACTATCCATGGATGTCCGCTGATTCGGTGATCTACCTGAATGCGGCGAGCACGGGTCCGCATCCGGATCGCGCGGTGGAGCGCGGCCGCGAGTGGCTGGCGCTTCGGGCGCAGCCGCAGCGCATCGGCATTCCGCTCATGGTGAACGCGGCGCAGCATGCGCGTGAGCATTTTGCCGCGATGATCGGTGCGGACAGCGACGAGATCGCGCTCATGCCCAACACCACCTACGGTCTGAATCTGGCGGCGCGTGGTTTGCCACTCCGTCCTGGGACGGTGCTCACCTTCGACGGCGAGTTTCCGAGCTGTGTGTATCCGTTCATGGCCCTCGGCTCGCGCGGAGTTGCGCTGGAACGCGTGCCCTTTGGCGCCGATGGCCTGCCCGATGAAGATGAGTTGATCGCACGTGTAGGACGTGGCGACGTGGTGGCAGTGGTGGTGTCGTGGGTGCAATACGCGAGCGGATTTGTGGTCGATCTGGCGCGTGTTGGTGCCGCCTGTCGTGCCGCGGATGCCTTTTTTATTGTAGATGGCATTCAGGGCTGCGGCGTACTGCCGATCAACGTGCACGCGCTGCCGATTGATATCTTCGCCAGCGGCGCGCAGAAGTGGATGCTGAGTCCGTGGGGGACAGGCTTTGTGTACGTGCGCCGCGAACTGCACGAGACGGTGCAGGCACCCGATGTGGGCTGGGCATGTATGACCGCGTCAGCCGACTACGCGCATCTCACCGAGTACGATTACACGTTCTGGCCGGACGCGCGTCGTTTTGAAATCGTGACGTTGGCGTACCACGATTTTGCAGTGGCCAATGAGTCGCTGTCGGCGATGCGTGAAGCGGGCGGACCGTCCGTGCTGGCTGACCACATTCACGCGCTGGCGGATCGCCTGGTCGCGTGGGCTGAGCAGCGCACGGATGTGAAGCTCTGGACCCCGAGTGCGCGATCACGTCGCGCGGGCGTGATCGCGATTGTACCCGATGATATGGACGCGATGCTCGCGCGACTGAAACGTGCCGGCGTGGTGTGTGTGCCGCGCGAAGGTGCGATCCGACTCGCGCCGCACGGCTACAACACCATGGATGACATCAACCGGACGATTGCCGCGCTCGAGGGGTAGCGCAGCGCGGACGGTAGATCGTGCGCGCTGAGGCTCGATGCGGCGCACGGACGGTGAGCTGACTGCGCTACGCCCGCACCCGAACCAATCCCCAGTCGCGACTGCCCTTTTTCACGAGCAGGTGACGTCCGGCGAGCCAGGCATCGGTGGAGACGGTGCGATCGGCCATCGACATCTTGCGCCCGTTCACCGATACGCCGCCCTGTTCCACCAGTCGTTTCGCATCACCACGACTTTTGGCCAGTCCGGTTGCTACTGCCAGGTCGAGCGCATCAACGCCGGTACCGTCAGCCGGCGCATCGACCTCGGCGAACGGTACTTCACCCGACATCGCACGCAGCGTCGGCTCGGTGAGCGCCCGCGGATCGCCCTTGCCAAAGAGCACCTGGGAAATTTCCTCCACCGTGCGCAACACATCGGCGCCGTGCACGCGAATGGTGACATCAGCGGCCAGTGTACGCTGGGCTTCACGTTGCTCAGGGCGCGAGGCGGTGGCGTCATCCAGCGCGGCGATGTCTTCACGCGACAGCAGTGTGAAGTAGCGGAGCCAGCGCGTGACATCGCGGTCATCGGCACCGAGCCAGAACTGGTAGAAGCGGTACGGCGACGTACGTTCCGGATCGAGGTACACGGCGCCCGCTTCCGACTTTCCGAACTTTTGTCCGCTGGCGGTGGTGACGAGCGGACAGGTGAGCACATGCGCTTCCGCGCCGACGGTGCGACGTATCAACTCCAGACCCGCGGTCATATTGCCCCACTGATCGCTGCCGCCCAGCTGCAGTGTGACGCCATGCCGCTGGTGCAGCTCCGCGTAGTCGTGCGCCTGCAGCAACATGTACGTGAACTCCGTGTACGAAATACCAGCGTCAAGGCGTGACTTTACAGAGTCCTTGGCGAGCATGTAGTTCACGGTAAAGTGCTTGCCCGTAGTGCGCAGGAAATCGAGCAGGCCGAGCGGTCCCAGCCAGTCCACATTGTTGGCCATGCGTGCGGCGTGTGGTCCGGTAAAGTCGAGGAAGCGTTCCAGCTGCGCGCCAATGGATCGCGCGTTGTCCTCGATGACCTCCAGCGACTGCAGCGAGCGTTCACTGTTTTTTCCCGAGGGATCGCCAATCATGCCGGTGCCACCACCAACGAGTGCAATGGGACGGTGGCCTGCGCGCTGCAAATGCATGAGCGCCATGACCGGCACCAGATTACCGACGTGCAGGCTCGGCGCGGTGGGATCAAAGCCACAGTATGCGGTGGCCGGGGCGGCTGCGAGGTGAGCGGCCAGTCCGTCCGTGTGCTGGAAGAGCAGGTCGCGCCACGCCAATTCGTCAAGGAGAGCAGTTGTATGAGACATACCCGCAATTATAGACGCCTGCGGGCTCTTGGCGCGTCCGCCGCGAGCCGATAGGCTTCATGGTCTATGCAACATCGCGACCTGAATCGGAGCCGCCCGTGAGCGCGGCCCGCACACGCCGCTCCGGTCCGGGCTTCTGGCGTCGCCCGTGGTTTGGTTGGTTGTGCATCGCGGCGCTCTTTGGCGGCGCCGTTGGAGTAGCTGGCTTCTTCACCGCGTGGACGCAGGTGTGTGGCGGCGGCGCGTGTCCGTCGGCGGCAACACTCACGTCGTATACGCCCAATCAGACGTCCAAGCTCTACGCCGCCGACGGCCGCTTCATCGCCGAACTCGGTCTGGAACGCCGAACGCTCGTGCGTCTCGCGGACATCCCGACCCACGTGAAAGACGCGTTCCTCGTCGTGGAGGACAAACGATTCTACGAGCATGCGGGCGTGGACTACGTGCGCGTGTTCGGCGCGGCATTTCGCAATGTGGCGGCTGGCGGATTCGCGCAGGGCTTCAGTACCATCACCATGCAGCTCGCGCGCAACATTTTTCCGGAAGCGTTGACGCGCGAGAAGACCATTCTGCGCAAGCTCAAGGAGGCGCGTGTTGCACGGGACATCGAACGCGCCTATCCGAAGGACCGTATCCTCGAACTGTATCTCAACCAGATCTACCTTGGCTCCGGCGCGTACGGCGTGGAAACCGCGTCGCAGCGCTATTTTGGCAAGTCGGTGCGTGATGTCAGCGTCGCCGAAGCGGCCATGCTGGCGGCGCTTCCCAAAGCGCCCGGACGATACGATCCACGTCGTTTTGCCGACCGAGCCGTTCAGCGCCGGAACACGGTGATCGAGCTTATGCGGCGGGCCGAGGTTGTGACCGACGCCGATGCCAGTCTCGCGAAAGCGTTCCCACTGCAGCTCGCGCAGCGCACGGAAAGTGGGGAAACCGCGCCGTACTTCGTGGAGTGGGTGCGTCAGCAGCTGGACCAGCAGTTCGGTCAACGCCTGTATGAGAAGGGACTCAAGGTGTACACCACGCTCGATCTCGACATGCAGGCTGCTGCCGAGCGCGCGCTCGAAGAGCAGCTTGGTGCGATCGAGTCGGGGAAGTACGGACCGTATTCACATCTCACGTTTGAGCAGTATCAGGCGCGCATTGCAGAAGGGAAGTCAGTGGGTGGCGGCGCCGATTCACCGTACCTGCAAGGATCGTTTGTCGCGGTTGATCCACGTCTGGGTGCGGTGCGTGCGCTGGTTGGCGGTCGGGATTTCGACGACTCCAAGTTCAATCGTGCGGTGCAGGCGCTGCGACAGCCCGGTTCAACCTTCAAGCCGATTGTGTATGCCGCGGCCGTGCGGGCCGGCCTTGGGCCCGGGCATGTGGTGCCGGACGAACCGCTGAGTATGGATCAAGTCAGCGGCGAAGTGTGGCGACCGCAGAACTTCGATCTCAAGTTCGAAGGCCGCATGTCGATGCGGCGGGCGCTGTTCATGTCCCGGAATATTCCGGCGATCCGCGTAGGGATTGACCTGGGGCCACAGCAGGTGATTGCCATGGCGCGCCGCTTCGGAATCAGCACGCCGATTCCGCCGTTTCCTTCATTGTATATCGGCGCGGCTGATGTGTACCCACTGGAAATGATCGCGTCCTATTCCGTGTTCGCGAATCTCGGATTGCGCACCACGCCCTACGCCATTCTACGCGTCGAGACCGCTGACGGTGATGTCCTGTGGGAGCCGCGGCCCGAACGCGAGGCGGTGCTCACGCCGGAAGAAGCGTGGCTGATGGTGAGCATGATGAAGGATGTTGTGGGGCGCGGCACGGCGTATGGCGCAACAACCGGCGCTGGATTCCGCGTGCCGGCTGGCGGAAAGACCGGCACCACCAACGATGGCGCTGATGTATGGTTCATCGGCTATACCGCAGATCTCGTGGCTGGTTTGTGGGTGGGCTTTGATCGACCCAAGAAGATCAAGTCGAACGCGCAGGGCGGTTCGCTCGCGGCGCCCGCGTGGACGGCGTTCATGCAGGACGTGTACAAGCGCAAGCCCACGCCGCCTGACTGGCCTCGGCCAGACGGAATTGTGGTACGTGAGATTGACACGGCCACTGGCTTGCTGGCCAATGTGTCGTGTCGCGGCCAGATGATCGCGGAGTACTTCGTATTCGGTAACGAGCCACGTTTGTCGTGCACCGATTTTGCGATGACGCTGCCAACGGTGCAGGGTGATTCTGTCGTCGCCGGCGCGCTGCCGCGTGCGTTTCGCGATACCACCAACCCGTTCCGCATTCCACCGCCGTGACCACGGTCGTTCCGCGCGATCGCCGCGTCGCGTGGCACGCGAGATGGGTGCTGCCCATGCATCAGCCGCCGCTGCGCGACGGCGCGGTGGTGGTTGACGGCGAACAGATTCAGTGGGTGGGGCCATCGGCGCACGCCGAGGCGGCGCGTCACGAGCAGTTGGGTGAGTGCGTGCTGTTGCCGGGATTGGTGAACGCGCACTCGCATCTGGAGCTCACAGGGCTGCGCGGTTTTCTGGAAGGTCTCGAGTTCCGCGACTGGTTGCGCGTGCTCACGGAAGTGCGTGCCACGGTGCTCACACCCAATGACATTGCAGACGCTGCGCGATTGGGCGTGTCGGAAGCGCTGCGCGCCGGCATCACGACGCTGGCCGATTGCACGGCCACCGGCGCGTCGCTCGACGCCATGCGCGACGCTGGCATTCGAGGGCGCGTGTATCTGGAGACGTTCGGCCCGGATGCGGCGCAGCGTGAGTCATCCATGCGTGCACTGCGTGCCGGGGTAGACGCGCTGCGCAGTCGCAGCACACCACTGGTGGAGATTGGTGTGTCGCCGCACGCGCCGTACACGGTGTCTCGAGCGCTGTATGCATCGGTGGCCGCGTATGCGGCCGCAGAAGGACTGCCGGTGGCGACACACATTGCGGAGAGTGCGGCCGAGGTGGCGTTCGTGCGCACTGGCTCGGGACCGTTTGCGGAGCGGCTGCGTGCGCGCTCGATCGAGGTGCAGGCGACGCAGGCGTCTCCGGTGCAGCTGCTCGCCACCACGGGGCTGCTCGACACACAACTGTTGTGCATCCACGCCGTTCACGTCGATGACACAGACATTGCCACTGTCGCGTCAGCGGGTGCCACGGTGGTGCATTGTCCTGTGAGCAACGCCAAACTCGGGCAGGGGATCGCTCCGGTGATCGCCATGCGCGATGCAGGGATTCCGGTGGGACTGGGTACGGATTCGGTGGCCAGCAATGATGGTACGGATCTCATTGTCGAGGCTCGCCAGGCGGTGTTGTTGCAGTCGTTGCGGGCACAGGTTCCCGACGCGTTGACGTCCCGCGATGTGCTGCAGATGGCAACCCGCGATGGCGCGGCAGCGCTTGGATGGTCTGACCTTGGCGTCCTCGCGCCAGGCCGTCCGGCGGACTTGTGCGCGTTTCGTATTGATGCCTTTGAGGCGGTTCCCGTGTATGACCCGGATGTGCTGATCGTGCACGTGTTGGGCAGCGGTCGTCGCTCTGCCATGACCATGGTCAATGGCCGCGTGCTGGTGCGGGATGGCGAGGAACTGGCGCACCATCCGGCGCTGCGCGATCGGGTGGGGGAAATCGGAGATCGGATCATGGCGTGGCGTGCCGCCGAACGTCACGCGCACGTGACGAGTGTTGCGGGACCGTAGCGTTGACTCTGTGCGTCGTAGTAGCTTTGGGAGATATGGTGGAGGCGCGGGAAGAGGCTCTTTACCTGACACGGAGGGCATGCGTGATTGCCGGGTGTCTTGCACTGAATGCGTCGTACGAACCGTTGACCATGGTCCCGCTCCGGCGGGCCCTGCGGCTCGTGATCGATGGCAAGGCGGAAATCGTCGAAGCAGACCGTGATCGTCCGGTCCGCTCCGAGCGACTGGCCATGCCGCGTCCGGCGGTTATCCGGCTCACCAAGTTCATCCACGTGCCGCGGCGGTTCCGGCGGCAGGTGACGAACACCTTCCTCTTTGCGCGCGATCACTACCAGTGCCAGTACTGTGGCCGGGAGTCGATCGAGCTCAAGCCGAGGGAATCACTCACGCGCGACCACGTGATCCCCATGTCGCGTGGTGGTTTGAATGAGTGGACGAACGTGGTGACCGCGTGCAGCAGTTGCAACACGCGCAAGGCGAGTCGCCTGCCAAACGAAATCGGTATGCATCCGATCGTGGCGCCAGCCGAGCCGCATTTTGTGCATCTCAGCTGGGCGGTGCGGCGCCTGACGCCCACACAGGCGCGCTACATCAAGGTGTTCTACGGCGAAGAAACGCTGCGTCGGGTGAAAGCGCTCGACGCCGTTCCGGCGATCTGATCAGGGTCGTCGGTACCGTACGCCGACTTCAGGGCGCGACGGCCTGTACCACAAATGCCGAGGATCGCGCTTCCAGGCGACGTACTTCGCCACCCATGAGGCGTGAGGCGAGCGTGCGCAGTCCGCGGCCCAGTGCCGTGCCCGGATTGCGCCGCCCCTGCACGGCGGGCGCGAGTTCGCCGCGCAACCACCGCGAGACCTCGTCCAGATCCTGGAGATCGAGCGTCTGAATGTCGGCCTGTACGCTGTAGTAGTGGCGCTGGCCAGGACGCGGCCGTCCGATCGGCGGACTGTGCGGCAGTGCGAGCGCGGCCTTGGCATCGGTCAGTCGCTGATAGGTGCCCAGTGGGGTGACCACGCCATTCTCTTCAATGCGTGCGACGTCGAACGTCTGGTCAAACTGATCGTAGTGCACGATCAGATCCCACTCCACACGGGCCACCACGTCATTGAAGATGCGTCCGATCTTCCAGAGTTCGGCGCGCAGGTGCACCCGGACATCAAAGCCATTGCGCAGCAGTTCCTCAAACCGGCCACCTTCGATGGCGTTGCGCAGTCGCATCGTCATCGGTGACGCGGCGGTGGGCAGCTCGATTTCGATGCGCGAACCACCGCTGCTCTGTGCGTGTGCGTTATCGGGCAGCGCCAGCATGCCGATGACTGCCATGCACACCTTCAGCCACCGCGTGACAACGGCGAAGGGTCGCATGGCGCGATGGCGAGCCGAAGACATGCGAATCACTGGCTCGCTCAGAATCGCGCGCCGATGCGCAGAAAAACGCGCGGTGTGCTGGAGCCGCCCTGCAGTGGCTGCGCGACATAGACGCCGAGCGCGCCGAAATCGAGACCGACACCAACGTCGCTGCGGAAACTGCCGAGCGATGGCAGCGACCGGCGACCGTAGGTGAGCGCGGAATCACGCGCTCCCACGAGCCATCCGCGTCCGCTGTTGGCAAACACCACCCACGAACCGTCGGCACGCAGTCCGTCGGCGTACCATCTGCGATCATCGGTTCGCCGCTCCGCGCCAAAGAGCGCGATGCGAAAATCACCCTTGAGTTCCGCCTGCAGCAGCATGATGCGATCGCACTGCGCGGGCGCGCCAAGTTCGGCATAGCGCTGCGGGCTGAGTGTATTGCACATGCCCACATCATCGGTACCGGTGAGCGATCGAAAGCCGTAGCCCGGCAGCGCGTCTACGCCGCTCACGGATAGACGGCGCTGCGCCGGAAGCGCATCACCGTACAGCAATCCGCCGGCCACCAGACGCAGGTTCACCGATGTCAGTGGCGCGATGCGATTGTAGCGGCGCACGTCCACAAAGCCGCGTCCATACTGCAGCTCGGGCGCCGTAAGCGAGAGCTCGTCGGGAGTGGCCGACTGCGTCACGTCGACCTTGCCATGTTCGAAGTCGGCGCGCACCAGCCATCCGTCGCGCGGGCGCTCCGGGTCATTGCGCGTGTCGATGTGCGCGTTGAGTCCGGCGAGTGTGGCGGTGCCCTCAAGCGCGCCGGGATTGGTGCGCCACGTACGGCCGCCGCGAAAGAGGGCCCACGGATTGCGCGCCTCGCGTGATGCCCACTGTTCGCGTCCAATGGTGGCGGTGAGTTGCAGCGCACGCTGCGGAACCACGCGCAGGAACACCTGTCCACCAAACCGATTCCAGTAGTCGCGGTAGTCGCGAGCAAACAAGACGGACGTAAGACCGGTCTCCGTATCCTTGAGGGCCCACGATTCCACCGGATTGATTTCATCCATATGGCGCGCGCCGATCGCCACGTGCTGATCGTCGGAGCCTTCCCGAACTTCGATCAGCAGGCGATGCCCGAGGTTTTCGCGCTCCCAGGCGATGCGATCACCGGTGCGAAAGATGCCGAGCGCCTCGAACGTGGCGCGACTGGTCCCGCGATTGAAGCGCAAGCGTGGACCGGCCAGTATCGCCAGTCCTTCAACGCGATTGTACGTGTGCGCGGAGGTGACAAGGACATCCCGCAAGTCGCCGCCAGCACGTTCCCGCCATGTCGCGTAGCGCGAGAACATGGTGATGTCCTCATCGGCTTCGAGCTGCCCGTCGCGCTCCGTGTACGCCAGTCGCGAACGCCAGACGGCCATCTCGCCATCAATCCGACCGTTTGTACGTCCCGTGACTGAACCACCGACAACAACCACGGATCCGGTGATCACGGCAGTGGAATCAAGTCGCATGTCGCCGTTGATCAACACGAGATCACCGCGCACCGTACCACTGACGATCAGCGGGCCGTTGAGCACGGCCAATGTCGCGTTGATCGTGTCGGTGGGTGCCACCGTGAAGCGGCCGCGCACGGTTTGTGTGGCGGGCGCATTCCAGGCCTCGATGACTGCCGCCGTCACTGCTGGTGTGAGTCGGCCCACGCGCGGTTCCGCGCGCTCCTGGCTGTGCGCAAATACCGGGACGCATGCCGCGACACAGAGCAACATCAGACGCCTGCGCACGCTTCGGATGAACGCGCCGCCAAACAGCGGCATCGCGCTACGCATCGGACGCGCCTCCCAGTCCAAGCCGACGCATGCGCCGATACAAGTTTGGCCGATCCGTGCGCAAGCGTCGCGCGGCATCAGCGACGTTGTCGTTGGCGGCAGCCAGTGCATGCGTGATGAGCGCACGCTCGTACTCATCGAGCGCTTCGCTGAGTCCCATACTGCTCTCCCATCCGGGGTCTGGAATCGTGCGAACCGGCGACGCTGGTGTGCTGCTGCTGTCGGGCAGCAGGCGCCGCAACTGTTCCACGCTCACGGTGGTACCCGGATGCAGGATGGAAAGTCGCTCCACGATATTGGCCAGTTCGCGCACGTTGCCAGGCCAGGCGTAGCCTTCGAACACGCGCAACACCGCTGGTGGCCAGGCGGTGCAGGCTTGTCCCGCGCGCGTGCGATGACGTTCCGCGAAGTGTTGTACGAGCAGGGGAATATCACCGGGACGCTCGCGGAGCGGCGCGAGATCAATGGGAATCACATTCAGCCGAAAGAGCAGGTCTTCGCGAAACTCGCCTTCCCGCACAGCACGCGTGAGATCCTTGTTGGTCGCAGCAAGAATGCGCACATCGACACGTATGGGTTTACCGCCGCCCACACGTTCAATCTCACTGGCCTCGATGGCGCGCAGCAGTTTGGCCTGCGCCTCGAGTCCGAGATCACCAACTTCGTCGAGAAAGAGCGTGCCGGTGTGCGCCAGTTCAAACCGTCCGATGCGTCGCTCTGTTGCACCGGTGAATGCGCCGCGCTCATGGCCGAACATCTCGCTCTCCAGCAAGTCGCGCGGAATGGCCGCGCAATTGACGCGCACAAAGGGCCGATCGCGCCGCGGACTGGATGCGTGCAGCGCGGCTGCGACGAGCTCTTTCCCCGTGCCCGACTCGCCTGTAATCAAGACACGCGCATCCGTGGGTCCTACCTGCGCGACGAGATGACGCACTGAGCGCACGGCGGGACTTTCGCCCACCATTTCGGCGGTGAAGCCGAGATCTTCACGTAGCGTGCGCGCGGTGCGGCGTGCCTGTCGCAACTCGAGGGCAGACGCCAGCGCCAGCAGCACACTCTCCGGTGTGAGCGGTTTTTCGAGAAACGTGAAGGCGCCGAGTCGAGTGGCGCGCACGGCGTCAGCGAGCGCGGCACGTCCGCTCATCATCACCACCGGCATATCCGGCAGTCGATCGCGCAGTCGTTCGAGCAGCGCCAGCCCGTCGAGATCGCCGGGCATCATGAGATCGACCAGTGCGATATCCGGAGCGTGCGCTTCCGCGAGTGTGAGTCCGGCGCGTCCGTCCGGTGCGTCCAGCACGTCATACCCTTCGCTGCCGAGCAGAGCACCCACCATGCGGCGAATGTTGACTTCGTCGTCGACAATCAGAACGCTGGGCATCAGCGGCGCACGATGGCAGTCAGACGGGCGTCAGACATCAACCACGGATTGCGCTGTCGACCGGGCGGGCCGATTCAGCGGACGCAGCAGGCGACACGTGCGCAGGCTCGTGATCGCTGTGAGCCGCGGCGGAAAAATCAGGCGCGTGATTGCTGCGCGGCGCGGCCGAAAAATCGGGCGCGACCACCCGTTCGCTGAGCAGTCGCGTGGTGTAGCGATGGGCTTCGCTCAGGCGTTCCATTTCCACGGCGACGGTATCGACGGCTTGTTCAATGGAGGTCAGTCGCTGTGAAAGCTCGTCCGACATTCTGGTTGTGGTCCCGCGGCGATCAATGAATCGCGCAATGGCGCGCCCAATGGGAAATGCCAGGATGATGCCGATCAAACCGATCACCGAGATGAGCAGCCAATCCGTGACCTGCGGCGGAATCATGCTGGCGGGATCGAACGGCACGGTTGTGGTGTTGCCCTGCGGATCGGTTCTGGTGATCACCAGCCCTTCGGCACCCCAATCGATTTCGACGTTGTCGGGTCCGCTCGCACCGCCGGGTGGGGTGGGCGGGGGGGGTGGTGGTGGGGGCGGCTGCATTGCTCCAGCTTCTCCCGCGGCCTGCTGCGCTGCGACCTGCGCAGCACGCGCGGCCTCAAGCGCATCGGACACCGTGCGCTGGATATCCTGTTGTACTTCCTGTTCGCTGCGAACGCCATCGCGCACATCACGCACGCCGTCGCGCAACCCATCGCGCAGATCACGCACCATCTCGCGCACGGCACTGCTGCGCTCGTTAGACGGTACGGGTGGTGCAGCTTGTGGTTGATCTTGCGGAGAAGGGAATGCTGTCATCGGTCGGCTTCCATTGAGGATTGCATTGGCGCGGCGATGCGTGCGGGCAGCACGAACCGCATCGTGGTGCCCACGCCAATTGTGCTCTGGGCTTCAACGAGCCCGCCGTGTGCGGCCACCGTTTGCCGTACAATGGCCAGACCGAGTCCCGTGCCGCCCGGCTTGGTGGTCACGTACGGCTCAAAGATGCGCGTCAGATGCGCCTCGTCGATGCCGGGGCCACTGTCTGTGATCTCGATGCACACACCGCGGTCGGCGCTCGGCGCCACACGCACGTCGATCGTCCCGTGGGGCGGGCAGACGTCGACTGCATTGATCAGCACATTGCTTACCGCGCGTGCGAGCGCATCATGAAAACCATGCACGAGTGGCAGCTCCTCGGCGATGTCGAGCGACAACGTGAGGTGATCTGGCACCGTCGCCTGCGCCGCGCGTGTCACGAGATCGCCCACATCGATCTCGGCCGCCGGCCCGTCTGGCAACCGACCGAACTGTGCGAATGATCGGGCCATGGCTTCGAGACGCGCGCTTTCTTCGGCGAGCACCTCGACGGTGTCGTGCCACTCAGCCGGCGCGTGTCGGCGCAGTCGATCCACGGCGAAACGAATGGGTGTGAGCGGATTCTTGAGCTCGTGTGCGAAGCGACGTGCGGATTCCCGAAAGGCTTCGGCGCGTTCTGCTTCGAGCGCCTGTTTTCGTCCTTTTTCAAGCTCGGCCGCCATGGTTCGCATACCGGTGCGCAGGACTTCGAACTCCGGTGCACCACGCTGTGCGGCGGGCGGCAGTGACGAACCGGCGCGGATAATTCCGGTCCAGCCGACCAGTTCGTCGAGTGGTCGGCTGAGCTGACGCGCCAGGTGTCCAGCAACTCGCGAGGCACCGAGCGCGACGCCGACCAGGAGAATGAAGGCACCGAGTGCGACAAGCCGAACGGCATTGGGCACCACAAAACCGAACCGTCTGGCCATCTCCAACGACTGGCGAAGCTCGTTTTCGTGTGCACGCAACACCTCGCGTTGAGTGGGAGTGAGTGGTGCGTCGGCCAGTGTGGAGACGGCGCGCTCACCAGTGGCACCGACTCGCTCCCATGCAGACGTGGCGCCGATGAGCGGCAGCGTTCGACTGGTGGTGACGACCCACGCGAGCGTAACGAGCACTGACGGGATGACAGCAAAGAGCAGCAGCACCGCGAAGAGCCGCGAGCGAAAGGGCGCTCGCGCCCGGCGCGAGTTCGTCGCACCGGGCGCAGCACTGCGGTGCGAACCCGTACGGATTGTCTCGCCGGGCAGTTTCTGCGGGCGATCAACCGGATCCGGGGGCGGTGTCGGCTTCCGCATCTCGTTCATCGTCAGTAATTTACATGATTGTTCGTCCCATGACCGGAGCGGAATGCCAAGCCAGTGGACCCTAACCACCCTGTTCGAGTCGCGCGTCCGGGAGCACCCGGATCGCCTCGTCGTCGTGGCAGGTGACCGATCGTATTCCTTTCGTCAGGTGGACGGGCAGGCAACAGCCCTTGCCGCGGCCTTTGCCGAGCTGGGGGTGGATGCAGGTGATCGCGTCGCGGTCAACCTGCCCAATGGTGTGGAATGGCTTGTCACTCTGGTGGCGTGCGCGAAGCTGGGCGCGGTTGTCGTGCCAATCAGTCCGCAACTCAACATTCATGAGTTGCGCTATCAGCTGCGGCACGCCGAGGCCAGCGTCGTGGTCACCATTGAGCAACTCGGTGACGTGGACTTTCTGCAACGCTTTGAAGAGGTGCTGGCCGACCTGCCCGGGCTGCAGTACGTCGTGACCGTAGGCGACGAGGATCTGTGGTACGACGACCGCATTTTTCAGTTCGAGGATCTGCTGTCGCGCGGTTCGACACGCGCAGCGCCTGCAATCACGATCTCGCAGGACGAAGATCTGGCCGTGATCTACACGTCAGGACTGTCGGGGAAGCCGAAAGGCGTTCGACTGAGTCATCACGCGTTGATCGAAAACGCTCTGCAGACGGCTGAAGTGCTGGAGCTTGTGTCGAGCGATCGTGTCATGACACCGGTTCCGTTCTTCACGGTGTTTGGTTTTTCGGTGATGGTTGGTGCGTTGGCTGTTGGAGCAACGCTCGTAGTGTCGCCCCGGTTTGACGCCAGCGACGCGCTGCTCACGATGGAAGAGGCGGGCGTCACGGTGTTTTACGGCGTGCCAACGATGTGGCATTTGCTCATGCGGGCGCCGTCGTTCGATCCGTCGCGACTGTCGCTACTGCGGACCGGGGTGATTGCCGGAACCGATGTGGCAGAAGAGTTGGTTCAGCGCGTGCGTGCGTGGTGTCGAGTGCTGGTGGCGTATGGCCTGACGGAAACGGGGCCAACCGTGACGATTACCAGGTTCTCGGACAGCGACGAGCACGCGACGAGCAGTGTAGGACGCGCCCTGGCGGGCGTTGAGGTGATGGCGGTTGACGTTGTCACCGGAGTATTGCATGGCCCTGAAGCGGTCGGTGAAATCGCCGTTCGTGGGCCGTATCTCATGCGTGGATATCTGCGCATGCCGGCTGAGACCGCCAAGGTCCACACGCCGGAAGGCTTTTTTCTCACCGGTGATCTGGGGATCATTGATGAGGATGGCTACGTTCGAATTGTTGGACGCCGTCGGGACACCATCGCGCGCGGGGGGTTTCAAGTGTATCCCCGCGAGGTGGAAGACCGGCTTCGCGCGCATCCAGCGGTAGACGATGTCTGCGTCATCGGTATTCCCCACGATGTGTTGGGGGAGCAGGTGTGCGCGTGCATCGTGCCCATTGAGGGCGCAGTCATTACGGGGCGCGACGTTACGCTGTTCGCCCGTGATTCAATGGCTGAATACAAGGTTCCCGATCTCGTGCGCTTCTTCGATGCCTTCCCCATGACGGGGAGCGGCAAGGTGAGGCGGCGCGAGCTGGCGCGATCGATCGCGCTCGAACTCTCCGCATCGTACACCTGAGTCCATGTCTCCTCGTCATCTTCGTCCGTCCGCTCCACCTCGTCGTCCGGTCGCGCCATTGCATCGCGGTCCGCAGGCCAACGCGCTGTCGGCCTCCATGTCCACCAACGTGGTAGGTGGTGCGGTACCGCATCAGGCGCCCAACGCGGCCATGCTCATCGACTTCGACAACGTCACGATGGGTATTCGATCCGACCTGCAGGAGGAGCTCAAGAACCTGCTGTCGTCGGACATCATCAAGGGCAAGGTAGCTGTGCGCCGTGCGTATGCGGACTGGCGCCGCTACCCGCAGTACATCGTGCCACTCACGGAAGCGTCCATCGATCTGATCTTCGCACCGGCCTACGGATCGGCGAAGAAGAACGCCACGGACATTCGCCTCGCGATCGACGCGCTCGAGCTCGTGTTCACGCGTCCCGAGATCGGCACGTTTGTGCTGCTCAGCGGCGACTCGGATTTCTCGAGCATGGTGATCAAGCTCAAGGAGTACGGGAAGTACGTGATTGGTGTGGGCATTCGCGAGTCATCGAGCGACCTGCTCGTGATGAACTGCGACGAGTACTACTCGTACAACGCGTTGGCTGGTCTCGTCCGCACGAGCGATGAAGAAACCACGCGCTGGGATGCCTACGAACTTGTCACCGAAGCCGTGCAGCGCATGAAGCGCAATGGCGATGTCATGCGCTCGGACCGGCTCAAGCAGGTGATGCAGGAGATCGATGCATCGTTTGACGAAAAGAACCTCGGCATGCCGAAGTTCTCGCGCTTTGTGCAGGAAGCGCAGTCGCGCGGCCTGCTGACGGTGACCAAGCTGGAAAACGGACAGCTCGAAATCGGCGTGGCAACTGGCACGGCCGCGTCTTCTATTGAAGCAGCGCCGACGGATGCGGCCGCTTCGACGGCAAAGACCGAGAGCGGTGCGGTGGTTGAAGAGGGAACACGCGAGGAACGCGAAGAACGTCGTAGTCGTCGCGGGCGGCGAGGACGTGGTCGCGATCGTGATCGTGAGGATCGTCCGCGTAGTGCCGCAGCGGCCGATGCTGCCGATGCGCCCGCAGTCGATGATGCCGATGCCACGCCGGCCGCGGACGCACCCTTGGGTGCAGTGGCTCGCGTCTCGAGCGCCGCTGCC
>JBGTOG010000213.1:0-5078 GCA_041742675.1 Gemmatimonadaceae bacterium
CGAGCGCCGAGGCGCCAAGCGCGAGCAGGCTATCCGTGACGCCGCCCATCGCCGACACCACCACCACGCAGGGGGCCGGCAGTGCGCGCTGCGCGTGAAGAATAGCGATGGCATGACGAACCGCGGCGCCGTCGGCGAGCGATGCGCCGCCGAACTTGTGGACGACGGGCGGACGGGCGCGAGCGCGGCGGATGTTGGACATATGCGCCCCACGATACCGTGACTCACCCACACCTGTCCACTGCGCGGTCCCAAACGGTAGCTTAGACTGGTCTCGTATCGCTGCGCCACATGCCGCAGCACTCGTTTTCTCGCACGTTCGCCCTATGTCCGTAATGACCGACGTTTCTTCTGCCCCCGTGGCTGAGGCCGTGCCACATCCGCTGCCGCCACGTCTGCTCGGCCTGACCCATCTGGCCAACAACATCGCCTGGAGCTGGAACCGCGACGCACGGAACCTCTTCCGTGATATCGACGAGACCCTCTGGCAGCAGCTCCAGCACAATCCCATCCTGCTGCTGCAGCATGTGCCCGCCGCGCGCCTCGCGGCGCTGGCCGCCAACCCGGAGTTCTGCGCGCGCTATGACCGCGTAATGCGCTGGCTGTCGGCTGAGCACAGCGACGAACACACCTGGTACGCGCAAACGTATCCGGAACTGCGCGGCCGATCGATCGCGTATTTCTGCGCCGAGTTCGGCTTTCACAACTCCATTCCCATTTATTCCGGTGGTTTGGGCGTGCTGGCCGGCGATCACTGCAAGAGCGCGTCGGATCTGGGCGTACCGCTGGTGGGCATGGGCATCTTCTACCGCGATGGTTACTTCGACCAACGGGTTGACCAGAACGGCTGGCAGACCGACAGCCCAGATTCGTTCGACCTCGGCTCCGTACCCATTCAGCCCGTACCGGGCATTGGCGGCGAGCCGTATCTCACCAGCGTGCGCACGTTCGGGCGCGATGTGTATATCCGCGTGTGGCGTATGATGGTGGGCCGTGTACCCGTGTACCTGCTGGATTCTGATCTCGAAGAGAATCATGTCGACGATCGCCCGTTGCTCTCCAAGCTCTACGCGGGCGGGCCGGCGCTGCGACTGCGCCAGGAGTGGTTGCTCGGCGTCGGCGGTGTGCGTGTGCTGCGCGCGCTTGGTATCGCGCCCGCCGCGTGGCACGCCAATGAAGGCCACGCGGGCTTCATGCTGCTGGAGCGTGTACGCGCGCTCTGCGCAGACGGGGTGCCGTTTGATGATGCGGTGCGCCAGGTGCGCACATCGAGCGTGTTTACCACGCACACGCCCGTGCCGGCCGGTCACGATCAGTTCAGCACCGACCAGGTGCAGCAGTGCGCCGGACCGATCTGGGAAGAGATGGGCGTGGATGCAGAACAGGTGCTGCAACTCGGCTTTCATCCGAACGCAGGACGTGGTGTCTTTCACATGACGGCGGCGTGCATTCGCATGTCGCGGCGCGTCAATGGCGTGTCCAAGCGCCATGGAGCGGTGTCACGTGAGCTGTGTGCTCCCATGTGGCCGGGGCGCATGGCAGACGAAGTACCAGTAGGTCACGTGACCAACGGTGTGCACCTGGCCACCTGGATGGCCAACCCGATCATGCAGTTGCTCGACGAACACCTTGGCTCGCAGTGGGGCGCGGAGCGTGATCCAGCCACGTGGGAACGCGTGCTCACGCTCGATGACGAGCAGCTGTGGGGCACACATCTGCGACTCAAACATGTGCTGATGCGACTGGTGCGTGAAAAGGCGCGTCGCAACTATGCCAAGGGCGCGTTGCAGTCGCCGCAGTTGGTCGGCGCCGGCACGCTGCTCGATCCGCACGCGCTCACGATTGGGTTCGCGCGGCGCTTTGCCACCTACAAGCGCGCCAATCTGTTGTTCCGCGATGTGGAGCGGCTGCGTAAGCTCGTTACCAACAGTGCGCGTCCGGTGCAGTTCGTCTTCTCCGGCAAAGCACATCCGGCCGACACGCCCGGCAAGCAGGTGTTGCAGAGCGTGTATCAGTTCACGCGAGATCCGATGTTTGAAGGACGCATCGCATTCATCGAAGACTATGGCATGCACCTCGCGCATCTGCTGGTGCAGGGCGTGGATCTGTGGATGAACCTTCCGCGCGTACCGCTGGAAGCCTCGGGCACGAGCGGCATGAAAGCCGGACTGAACGGCGTGCCGCAGCTCTCCACGGTGGACGGCTGGTGGGAAGAAGGCTACGATGGAACGAACGGCTGGGCGATCGAACCGGAAGTGGATGATGATATCGGCGATCGTACGGCCGATCGTCTGTACACGCTGCTTGAAGAGGAAATCGTCCCGAGTTTCTACGAACGTGACGACCAGGACGTGCCCACGCGCTGGCTCGCGACGATGAAGAACGCGATTCGTGTTGCGGGCACGCAGTTCACGGGCCGTCGCATGGTTGAACAATACGTGCGGGCGTACTACGCGCCTGCGATCCTGGGGGACGCGCTCCAGGATGATCCACCCGTCTCCTGACGCACTCCCCATGAGCGCTACGCTGCGACCCACACCATCTGCTTCGTTTCCGGGGGTGCTACCCGCACCCGACGGTTCACCAACCATCGTGCATCTCACTGCCGAATACGCGCCGTTCGCGCGCACTGGTGGGCTGGCCGAGGCGGTGCGTGGGCTGGCCACGTTTCAGGCGCGTGCTGGTGCCGCAGTAGTGGTGTTCGTGCCGCTCTATCGCTCCGTGCGTGATCATGCGCCCGATCTGGCGCCACTTGGCCGACCGATCAAGGTGGAACTGGGATTTCGCTCCGTCGAAGTGCGGTTCTTCCGCGAAGTGAACGCCAAGCCAGGCCCGCGCGTGGTGTTTGTTGATGCGCCAACATATTTCAACCGCGCTGCCCTCTACGGTGAAGGTGGGCAGGATTACGCCGACAACGCGCGCCGATTCGCGGTGTTCTCGCGTGCGGTGCTCGATGGCATCAGCCGACTGATTGCCGGCCCCGTGCTGGTGCACGCGCACGACTGGCACACCTCACTCGCACTCATGTACATGCGCACGTACGGTGACTTGCGTGAGCGCTTTGCCGACACACCCACGGTACTCTCCGTGCACAACGCGGGGTATCAGGGGCACTTCCCGGAGAGTGTGCTCGGCGACTGTGGCATTCCGCCCGAGGTGTACAACTGGCGCATGGCCGAGTGGTATGGGCGCGTGAACTACCTCAAGACGGGACTCGCGTTCGCCGATGTGGTGGTGACCGTGAGTTCGGGGCACGCGCGCGAACTGCGCACCCCCGATGGTGGCTTTGGGTTGCACACCACGTTTCAATGGCTCGGCACCCGATTCCTTGGCATCACCAACGGCATTGATCAGCAGGAGTGGGATCCGGCCCTGGATGATCAGATTACTGCCAACTACACGCGGCAGGACACGAGTGCCAAGGCGCGCTGCAAGGCGGCGCTGCAGCGTTCATTCGGACTGCCGCAGCGGCGCCGCACGCCGCTGTTTGGCATGACGGGACGCATGGTCACGCAAAAAGGACTTGATCTGATTCTGAAGTCGCACCTCGTGTGGAACATGGATGCGCAGTTTGTATTTCTGGGTCAGGGCGAACCACGCTACGAGCGTGCGCTGACACAGCTCGCCGATGCGCGGCCTGGGCATGTGGGCGTACAACTTGATTTCACCGATCGGCTGGAGCATCGGTTGATGGCCGGTGCCGACATGTTCCTGATGCCATCACAGTACGAACCGTGCGGGCTCACACAAATGCGTGCGCAACGGTACGGGGCGTTGCCAATCGGCCGACGTGTGGGAGGCATTGCCGACACCGTGGAAGATGATATCACCGGTTTTCTGTTTGACCCGTTCACCGCCGGTGCGTTCGATCACGCGATTTCGCGCGCGTTGGCACGCTTTGGTGATCATGCCGGCTGGGCGCAGCGCATGCACACCGCGATGGGCCGCGACTTCGGTTGGGAGCGCTCGGCCGAGCGCTACGCGCAGGCGTATGAGCTCGCGCATTCGGTATCGCGGAGCCGGGGCTGACGATGCATTCGTCGTCCGACGCACCGGGCCCCGTGGTGCGCTCGGTGATTGTGCACGCTCACTGCTATCAGCCGCCGCGCGAGGATCCGTGGCTGGAGCTGGTGGATGTGGAGCCGTCCGCCTCGCCGGACCACGATTGGAACGCACGCATTGATCGCGAGTGTTACGCGCGTCTGGCGGCCACGGAAGTGCGCGTGGCTCCGGTGCGGCTGGATGACGAACCGCTCTCACCGGAGGCGCTGGCCGCACTCGGCGGTGATGCGCGATCGCTCGCGCTGGCCGCGCTGCAACGCGACATCGGTCCCCCCCCCGCCGCTGTTGCCCCCGGCGGCCTGGCGCGCATCGTGAACTGTTATGCCTGGTGTGCCTTTGATGTGGGCGCTACGCTGTGCGAGTGGCTTGAGCACAACGCACCTCACACATATGCCGCGATGCTCGCCGGCGATCGCGCCAGCGTGGAGCGGTACGGCGGCCACGGCAACGCCATCGCGGCACCGTATCATCATGTGATTCTGCCGCTGGCCTCGCGTCGTGACAAAGTCACCGAAGTCCGCTGGGGGCTGGCCGATTTTGCGCGGCGGTTTGGACGGCCATCGGACGGTTTCTGGCTGCCGGAGACAGCGGTCGATGAAGAGACGCTCGATGTGCTGGCGGAACTCGGCGTGCGCTACACAGTGCTGGCGCCGTATCAGGTGCGCAACCCTGATCCCACGGGGCGACCGCTCAGGTGGCGCGGCCGGAACGGCGGCGAGCTGGCCATTTTCACGTACGACGGTGGGCTCTCGGGAGAGGTGGCGTTTGGCGGCTTGCTACGCGATCCGGTAGCGCTGGCGAAGCGTTTGGCACCGCACGATGTAGACGCGGTGGCGCTGGCCACTGTACTCGCCACCGATGGCGAAACGTTCGGGCATCATCACCGCGGCGGCGAAGTCACGCTGGCGCGCGCCATCGCACGCATCGCCGCACGGCCCGATGCGCGCATGCACAACTTCTCCACGCTGCTCGCCGAGTTGCCGCCAGTGGCGGATGCTGATCTGGTGGCGCCGAGC
>JBGTOG010000250.1:0-3765 GCA_041742675.1 Gemmatimonadaceae bacterium
GGCAGCGCTGCCTCGGACGGTTTGAGCGGGCCCTGTTGTGCGAGCAGCTGACCGGATCGCGTATCGATCACCTCCGCGTAGATGCTTGTGCGCTTGTCGCGCGTCGCGACATCAATACCGCCGGGCCGACCGCGCAGGTGCGACCAGTCCCCGGGGTTGGTGGCCTCCGTGACGACCATCAGCAGATCGTCGCCCAGATCCCATACGGAAACACGATGCAATGGCGTTGTGAGCAAGTCCTGGCCCGGCTTTGCCCTATCGGCACCATCGGGGAACCACGACACATTGCGACGAATACTTTTTTTCACGTGTGAGATATCAGTGCCGGCGTCGCTCGCGAGCTCGCCCATGATCTTGATGATCACGCGCTTTTTGCGCTGACCATCCCACTCGCCGTAAAACACGCGCTGCCACGGGCCGAGATCGAGCTGACCGTCGGTCACCGGCACAATCACTTCGTGGCCCATCGTGAGCGAACGTAAATGCGCCGCCGCGTTGTCCTCGCCCGTCTCATTGTGCCGGTATCGCGCGGGATCCCACGGCGCGACGGTATGCTCCAGCCAATGGAGAATGTCGTGCCACAGCCCTGATTCATGGTCGTTCACAAAAACCGACGCGGAGATGTGCATCGCCGACACGAGCGGCTCGCATATGTCCGGGAGCCGGACCGGTGGCAAGTCGCGCGATAGGTGAGTTCGACGCATGTTTCCGGCATGGAGAACATCTTCGATCGCGGCGTCTGCGACGCCCACATCGCACGAATCAACCAGCTGAGTGCTGACGCCAAACCGCTCTGGGGCAAGATGAACGCGGCGCAGATGCTCGCGCACGTGAGCAAGCCGTACGAAATGGTCTGTGAGCCGCACTACTCGACACATCACAAGCGCCCGCCGGCGCCCATACGGTTTCTGCTCAGGCTCTTCCTCAAGCCCGTCGTTGTGGGGGAGAAGCCGTACGCGAAAAACTCACGCACCGCGCCAGTGTTCATCGTGTCCGATGATCGGGACCTGAACGTTGAGCGAGCGCGACTGATCGCGTACATCGGTCAGGTGCAGCGCTGGGGGCCCGTGCATTTCGACGGGAAAGACAATCACAGCTTCGGCGTGATGTCCGCCGTTGAGTGGAATAACCTGTTCGCGAAGCATCTGGACCACCACTTGCGACAGTTCGGCGTCTGACGGCACCGCCGCGTGGCTGCCTGTATCTCTCGCCATTGACCGCCATCTCACCCCACCGCCCATGCGCATCGGATCTCGTCTGGCCATCGCCGTGCTCGCGCCGCTCTGTGTAGCTGCAGTCGTCGGCGCGCAGTCTGCCACCCCACCGTCGATTCGGGCGATCGCATCCGCCCCGTTTCCCACCGCCATGGTGAGCTCGCCGACGGGTACGTCGGTGGCCTGGGTGCAGAACGCCGAAGGTGCACGAAGCATCTGGGTGGCCGACGCGCCACAGTATGCCGCACGACGCGTGGTGGACTTCACGACCGACGATGGACAGGAGCTGTCGGAGCTCGCGTTCACCGCTGACGGACGCACGCTGTGGTTTACGCGCGGCAGCGGTACCAACCGCGCCGGGGAAAATCCAAATCCCACCAGCGATCCGCTCGGGGCGGAGCAGGCGATCTGGCGAGTGAATCCTCGCGGTGGAAGCGCCGCCGAACGTGTGACCGACGGGAACCGCGCAACGCCCGCCCCAGTGGGCGACATGGTCATCTTCACGCGTCGCGGGCAAGTCATGAAGATGGTGGCGCCGATGGACGGTGAAAAGCCAACCGACGCGCCGCTCTTCAAAATGCGCGGCAGCGCGTCGTCGATGTCGTGGTCGCCCGACGGTCGAAAGCTCGCATTCGTATCGGAGCGCGGCACGCATTCGTTCGTCGGCGTGTTCGACACGCAGACCGCACAGCTTCGTTGGATGGCGCCGAGCACTGATGGTGATGCGTCGCCCGTGTGGTCTCCCGATGGAACGAAGCTCGCGTTTCTTCGAGAGCCGTATGAAACGCGCCGCATGATTTTCCTGCCCATTCGCACGGCCCAGCCATGGTCGATACACGTGGCGGATGTCGCGACCGGCGACGCGCGGGAACTGTTCCGTGCAGACACCGGATCGGGCTCTGCGTACTGGCCGATCGTCTCGTCGACGCAGCTCTTCTGGAGCGCAGATGACGATATCGTCTTCCCGTGGGAGCGCGACGGTTTTGTGCATCTGTACAGTGTGCCGTCGTCGGGTGGAGCGTGGAGGCAACTGGATCGCGGCATGCACGAGACGGAGTACGTGAGTCTCTCGCACGATCGTCGCAGCATCATCTTCAACTCCAACGCGGGAGATCGGGACCGGCGTCATCTCTGGCGCGTCGCCGCGAATGGCGCAGGAACGCCCGTCGCACTTACACCGGGAGATGGCATCGAGTGGCTCCCGACGCCGCTCGCCGATGGCGCGGTGGCGCACTTGCGCAGTGACGCGCGGGTGCCTGCGCACGCGGCACTTCTCACCGGTGGTGCGCGTCGCGCGCTGGCTCCGGCAAGCATGCCGAGCGATCATCCCGCGAATCAACTTGTCGTGCCGAGTGCAGTGAGCATCACGGCAACTGACGGCGTTGAGTCGTACGGACAGCTGTTTCTGCCGCCCGCGTCCTTCACGGGCAAGCGTCCGACGATCATTTTTCTGCATGGCGGCTCCCGCCGTCAAATGCTGCTCGGCTGGAACTATGGTGCGTACTACCACTACGCGTACGCGCTGAATCAGGCGCTCGCGCTGCGCGGTTGGGTAGTACTGCAGCTCAACTACCGCAGCGGCATCGGTTATGGTCGTGACTTTCGTGAGGCGCTCGACTACGGCGCCTCGGGCGCGAGCGAGTATCGCGACCTTGAGGCCGCCGCACGGTGGCTGCGCGCGCGCGCTGACGTGGATACATCACGTGTGGCACTCTGGGGCGGATCCTACGGTGGCTATCTCACCGCGCACGGCCTGACGCGGAATCCCGAACTCTTTGCTGGCGGCGTGGACATTCACGGCGTGCACGATTGGAACGTTGGCATCAAGACGTTTCTCTCCGACTACAATCGGCTGGAAGATCCGGAGGCGGGGCGGCTCGCATTCTCGTCATCGCCGCTCGCGAGGGTAGAGAACTGGGAAGATCCCGTGCTGCTCATTCATGGCGACGATGATCGCAATGTGCGCTTTATCGAAACGCTCACGTTGATCGAACGATTGCGCGCCCAGCAGGTGCCGGTGGAGCAACTTGTGCTTCCAGATGAAATCCACGGATTTCTGCGGCACAACAGTTGGATGCAAGCGTACGAACGTTCGCTGGAGTTTCTTGAGCGGCGGGTGGTACGGCGCGAACGGTAGCGTTCGCTTGAGTTGCGACAGATCACCTCGCTTGACTCTTACGCCACACATCTCGGCTTCATAATGTTCGCGCGCCGGGAAAATCTCCCGGCCGTCTTGCAACCCACTTCAGTGCGAGGTGAGTTATGGGCACGAACGATGGAGAAGCCGAGGACCCGTCATCGCTGGGAAATACAGTATCGCGGCGCGCATTCGTGAGTTCCGGCATTGCCGGCGCAGTCTTGCTCTCCAGTGGTCTCAGCACAGTTGCTGAGGCAGCGGCCAAAGTTGGATCGCCATTCGCTGCTGCGCCGAAGCCCGATCCTATCTGGATGGAGAAGTCGATACCTGAGTTGCAAGCACTGCTCGCGTCGGGATAGGAATTTCAATCGGGGTCCCCTGAGTATAGGGCGTGCTCGAGGACCTCGCGAGCGC
>JBGTOG010000254.1:0-3851 GCA_041742675.1 Gemmatimonadaceae bacterium
AGCAACGCCATGCCAAACTCCTGCACTGTGGGCGAGGTGGGTTCAGCACAGAACGTGGCTACGCGCAGCGACGACACATCGTACTGCTTCACATCTTCCGCGTGCTGCGGGTCCTGCATCACGTACTTGAGGAACGTGACACCAGCTTTGAAGATGTTCACGCCGTAGCGCTCAATGATCGATGCAAAGCGACCAGCCGACGGAAACACTGGCGCACTCTCCGCCAGCACACTCGTCACGCGCGTGGTGAGCGCCGCCGAAATCATGTAGCTCTGACCCGTGATCCAACCGGGGTCAGCGACCACGTACATCACGTCGCCAGGCCGCGCATCAAAGCTGATGCGCATGGTGTGTGCGATGCCGGCCGTCCAGCCGCCGTGTACATGCACCACGCCTTTTGGCTTTCCTGTAGACCCCGATGTGTAGATGAAAAACAGCGGGAACTCGGCGTCGAGCGCGAGCGGCGGGACCAGCGACCACACCACGCGCACGACATCACGATCCGGTAGCGCGCGAAGGGACTGGTCATCCGTCACGTGGTAGCCCAGCGACTTCGCGGCGTCGAGCAGCTTCGCACGTGCCGGCGCCAGCACGTCGTCTTCCCACACATCACGCCCTTCGCGCCACGGTACGTCAGCCTGTGCGGTGTAGCGCACCACAACGACGCGTTCAACAGTGGAGCCCGCATCAACCAACGCTCGCGCCACGGCCGTGCGTACGCGGCTCGCATCGGCAGCATCCATGGCACCCGATTCGGTGAGCGACAGCAGTGCACGCCCCACGCCACGCATGGCATCGCGACGTTCGACCGTGATCTCGCCCGCAACAGCCTCCGCTGCCCCCGTCGCAATCTGCTCGGCGTGTCCGTCATTCAGCGCAAGCTTTGACAGCGCATCACGCACCACCTGCACCGCGCGCTCGGCGGCGATGTACAGATCGAGTGCCGGATCGGTGTACGCGGCCTTGAACGGAATGATCTGCGCGTTGCGCCAGCCGCCGTCCGCGGTGATCACGACGCGTGCGCCCGCGTCGTGAATGCGATCGGCCAGCGTCTTGTCGGAGAAGCCGCCGAAGACCGGCGTGTAGATGATACCAAGTCGTTTCGCCGCTTCGGTCCAGGCGATCTGTGCGGGGATGTTGGGCAGATTGAGCGCGATGCGATCACCGGTGCGCAATCCCATGGACTGCAGCGCCAGCGCTGCAGCTGCGACATCGAGCAACAGTGCCTTGCGACTGATCGGGTACGCGACAACGGGCGCACCGCGCCCACCATCGCGCGACTGATCCCAACGATCGCCTTCAACCAGAAACGCCGGTTCGTCGCCATGGCCCGCCAGTACGTGACGATCGACCTCGTTAAACGCCGCGTTGGTGCGTGCGCCGGAGAACCAGCGGTAGAACGGCGCGTCGTCGTCGTTGAGGGCGCGGGACCAGGGGCGCCAATCGGCGGCATGCGTGGCGACCACGGGCTCCAGCGAAGACGCATCCCACCCGCTCCAACGGCCAGTCGCCTCATTTCGCGTGAGCCAGGCCCCATGCTCGCCCGTCGCCGGATCGAACCAGTGCAGCGTATGCGACGCAATGTCGCCGTGATAGCGACCCGGATCGTCTGCACAGGCCGCTCGCTGCTCTTCCCACGCCGCGCGCGAGGTCAGCCCATTGGCCCGCGCCGTTGGCGGCGCGACTGCCCCTGCATCCAGCATTCCGTCCAAACGTGCCACCCACTCCCCCATCGACGACGGTGAACGTCGCGTCGCCAACCGCCGTCGGTTGCACGACTCCCCCTTCTGGACCTCGCTGTGCAAACCATGCGCCACGCTGAGGCGCGCTCACGCGCACGGCGGAGCTCGCTCAGAACACGACGCGAGCGTCACATTCTACAGCCTAGGAACCCAAGGCAATCAGCGCAAGGCGCGCTGAATCGACTCCACCAGGGCTTCATCCGAGAGCGACTCATCCCATCCTTCGGGGACGAGCACGATGGCGCGATCGGCGCCGGAGTTGCACTCCACTGCTACCGGCGCCGGCTGGATGCCTGCCGCCGCTGCCTGCTGATCAGATGGGACTTCAGGGAGCTCGAGACAGATCCAGTTAATGCCGCGCGAGTCACGAACCGTACGCAATCCGATCTCCTGCTGGTGAGGGGTGCCCGAAGCGGAACTTGAACCCGCATGTGATTGCGGATCCGCGAGATGGGCCGTTTCCGCTCCGCTGCAACGTAATGCGCCATGCACAATTTAGTACGCGAACCCGCGCAAGCTGACTAATCAGCGGGTCACTGTCACTCTACAAGAGCGAAATCACCACTCGCAAAGCCCGTTGGGTATTCCCCACTCACCAGCATGGAAAAATCGACTCCGACAGAGGCGCGCGACGTACCCAGCGCCTCCACAATCATGGCGTGCAGTTCGGTGGCGAAGTCGATGGGCTCGGCATCATCATCATCTTGCAGCGGCGCGCGCAGCGCACGCTCCACCAGCGGTGCGCGATCGGGCACGCCAAAAGCGGCAGCCAGCCGTGCGGCGTTGCCTCCTTGCTCAAGCGGTTCATCATCGTCGCCGAGCGCGCCGAAATTGTCGGGGTGCGAAACGTAGTCATCCACTACGACGCCCTGCTCCACCAGGCCGAGCATGAGCACACTGTCGTCGTGGATCACCGCCGACAACACCGCGCACTCGACGTCCCGTGAATACGCGATGGCCAGTTGAAGCAGCGGTTCTGCGTCCAGCATTTCTTCTGCGGCGTCAATCACGACAATCGCGCCGTTGCGTGGCACTGATACGAACGCACGCCTGCCGGCGGAGCGCACTGCCTGATGCACTCGCGGTTCATCGGACGTGAACAGCGTGAGATTGGAGTAAAAGAGGCCCATGGCTGAAAAGTTGTAATCAGACGCGAACTGGCGCCAGCACGGTTTCAAGGCGATGTAGTCGGTCTTTCCCAGCCTCGCTGATCGCATCTGTCGCATGCGTGGTCAGCTGCACGTACACACGCCCGCTATCCAGTGGTTCAACGATCGCCGCTCCGGTGGCGCGCAGCGCCTCGATCCCACCGATCTGGTCGACAACATCCGGAGGAAAGACATTGCCCCAATACACGCCGCGTACCTTCGTGCCAAACTCGCATCGGGCGAACGCGATTCGTTGCATCTCATCTGCCCAGGTTGGTCTAGCGCGCGTTTCCATGGGTATCATGGGGGAGAACAACCACTCGCTCGATGCGCGGACTGTGTCATCGCCAACAAAGAGACAGGCGTACTCAGCGTCCGCGATTTGCAACAGCTCTTTCAGCGCCGTTAACTGCGCCGTCTCTGGCCATTGGGGCTCAATGGCGGTGAGAATCATGACCTCGCACGGCAACCGTTGCTGAGGCTCGGGCTCACTTGGCCTGAATGCCGTCCTCCGATTGTACGCAACTGACAAGTATGCCATTGACTCGGTGCGCTCCGCCTCACGACGTGTGACATCGGCAAGGTTCACTTGTGAAACACGATCGCCGACGACCGCTTTGGCCAACGTCTCGCCATGGGCGGTGCTCAATTGGCGAGAGGGCACATCGCGCAGCCCGACCTTTCCGTACGCCCACGCGTGAGCAAACGGTGGGCAGCTGCACAGGCGAGCTACGCAGTCCGCCAGTTGGTGCCAGTGCTCAGCCTGCGTTCCGAAACGCGTGCTGGAGTACAGGACGATGGAGCTCAGGAGTGAGGACGTCATCGAAGTTCGCGCTCACCCATGCTTCACCTTGCGAGGCGCCGGACTAAGACCATTTCTCAATCTCGCTCAAGCGAGCTCTCCACGTCAATTTTCAACAGCAAGCAAACTTGAGATGGTATTGACACGCTCCCTCTCTTC
>JBGTOG010000268.1:0-7677 GCA_041742675.1 Gemmatimonadaceae bacterium
ACGGTCGCGGTGGTGGTGCCGTCACCCGCCAGATCACTGGTCTTGGTGGCGACTTCCTTCACCATCTGCGCGCCCATGTTTTCGATGGGATCGAACAGCTCGACTTCCTTCGCCACCGTGACACCGTCCTTGGTCACAGTAGGGGCACCGAACTTCTTGTCGATGACGACATTACGACCCTTGGGGCCGAGCGTGACCTTTACGGCCTCGGCCAGCTGATCCACGCCGCGCTTGAGCGCCGCGCGGGCTTCGATATTGAAATGCAGTTCCTTGGCAGCCATGGTAGTCAGATACGATTAAGGGAACGGTTAGTTGAGAACGGCGAGGACGTCGGATTCACGGAGGATGAGGTACTGTCCTCCCTCGAGCGTGACCTCGGTGCCGCTGTACTTGCCGTAGAGCACCTTGTCGCCGACTTTCACGTCCATCGGGACGCGCTGATCCTTCTCGAATCGACCCGGTCCAACCGCCACAACTTCACCCTGCTGCGGCTTTTCCTTGGCCGAGTCGGGGATGTACAAGCCACCGCGCATCTGCTCTGCTTCTTCAAGCGGCTTGATGACGACGCGGTCGGCGAGCGGCGCAACCTTCGCGGCACTCTGAGTGGTCATAGGGTAATGCCTCCAAAATGGTGAGTCAGATATGTTCTACTGACGGCACAACGGTTAGCACTCACGGCGTTTGTGTGCTAACGCCTCTGTAGGATACCCCTTGGGAAGACAGGCGTCAACCCCCGTCGAAGACTTCACTATTACCGATAAACGACGATATAGTAACGGTTTAGCTTGCCTTCAGTTGCGTCGATCTGACAGGTCGATCTGCCGAAAAATCCGGCCAGATGTGCCTATTCGGCAGCGAGCTCAGGCGTAGTCAGCAGCTCGTGCGCCATGCGAAGGCCGTCCAATGTCAGATACGGCGCCACGAGATCGAACGACTCGCAAAACGGCTGCAGCACCTCGGCCAGCCCGCCGGTGGCCACCACGTGAGGCACCGACTCGTTCGGCCACTCGCGCTTGATGCGACGCACGATGCCATCGATCGCGTCAGCCGCGCCAAAGAGTACACCCGCGCGAATGCACTCCTCCGTGCGGGTGCCGATCACGCGGGCCGGTGCCACAATCTCCGTGGCCGGCAACTTGGAGGTGCGACGCGTCAGCGTGTCCGCTGAAGTGCGTACGCCTGGCATGATCACACCACCCAGAAACACGCCGTCGCCCGTGATGCAGTCAAACGTGGTCGCGGTACCCAGATCCACACAGATCGTGTCGCGCCCGTACAACCGACTGGCGGCCAGCGTATTGATCAACCGGTCCGCGCCAACGGTGAGTGGTTCATCGACGGCTACCGTGATGGGCAGTCGCGCGCGCGCATCCACGACGACGGGCGGTGCACCGAGATACCGAGCGCACGCGTCGCCGAGCGGGCCCGTGATCGGTGGGACGACAGACCCGATCGCGGTGGCCACCACCTGCTCCGGCGCAATACGCACGGCACTCAACAGTCCCAGCAACAGCAGACCAAACTCGTCGGCAGTCCGACCGATATCGGTGGTGATGCGCCAGTGCGCCACCAGCCGTTCCTGCGCGTACAGGCCAATCGTTGTTTCGCTGTTACCAACGTCGAAGACCATCAACACGGTGTGTTCTCCCTGGCCAGGATCAATGATCCGGAACGTACAGAATGTGCCGCGCCGGCGGAGTCGCAAACGCGAAGCGCGCCATCCGCGTTGATGCCATCGACCACGCCGTTTACCGGCCCGACGCACTGCAGCCCATGCATCACATCACGCGCGGCCCACTGCTCCATTTCCGCATCGGAAAGCGAAGTTGGCGTGCGCGCCGCGCGTCGGATACGCGGCATCAACCGCTCCAGCAAGATCGCGCGCGAAATGTGCTGCGACAAGCCAGCGGCGGGCAGCCCCCCCCCAGTCGCCGGGGGCGCCTGCACGTTGATCCCCACTCCAAGCGCCACCCATTCAAGCGTAGTGTCCCGCCAGCGGGCTTCGACCAGGACTCCGGCCAGTTTGCGCAGTGTCGCATCGCGATCAGTACACAACATGACATCATTTGGCCACTTGAGCCCGACACGCCCATCACACCACGGGGCAATCACCTCAGCAATCGCCATGCCGATGCGGATCGACAAGACATCCAGCGCGCGTTCCGGCGGTGTGCGCTCAATCAGCGTACACCAGAGACCATGTCCCGGCGCGGACTCCCAGCGCTTGCCACCGCGCCCCCGCCCCGCCGTCTGCACGTCGGCAACAATCAGCGTTCCCGATGCCGCGCCATCGGCCGCCAGCGCGTGCGCTTCGTCCATCGTGGATGCGACCGACGGAAGATGCACCAGCTGATGAAGCGTCGTGCGTGCGATATCAACGGCCTCACCATCGAGCACTACGCGCGGAGCAGCGTTTGGATCCGAGAACACGAGCTTTCCGCTCAGAGCGGCGGTGCGCCGCGGAAAAACAACAGGGCAAACACGGCCAGTCCGAGCAGTACCCGGTAGAGCGCGAAGATGCCGAAACTGTGGCGCACCACAAACCGAAGCAGCACCGTGATCGCCAGCCAACTGCTCAGCGCAGCGGCACCGATGCCGGCTGCGAGCGGCGCCGCGTTCCCGGCGTGTTCAAGCAGGTCGGGCAACTTGAACAACACAGCGGCCGAGATGATCGGAAAACTCATCAGGAAGCTGAATCGCGCTGCTGCACCACGCTCAAGTCCGAGTGCACGACCAGCCGTCATAGTGGCACCAGACCGTGACACGCCCGGCACCAGCGCACACACCTGGGCGAAGCCGATCAGCCACGCGTCGCGCGACGTCAGCTGATCGATCGTGCGATCGGTTCGCGCCGCCCGGTCAACCGCCCAGAGAATCAACCCAAGCACAATCAACGTGGTCGCAGTAATCGCGGGATGCCGAAAGACCGTTTCGGCCAGATCCTTGAGCAGAAAACCGCCAATACCGGCCGGGATCGTTGCGGCGATTAACAGGATGACCCGACGTTGCGCCGGCGTTTCCACTGTGCGCGTGGCCGCCAGTTGCAGCGCGGCACGAAACAATTCCGCCCAGTCCGCGCGGAAGTACCAGGCCACGGCGACGAGCGAGCCGAGGTGCAGCGACACATCGAAGGCCAGCCCGGGTGACTCCCACCCCAGCAACCACGGCGTGAGTGAGAGATGCGCCGAGCTGCTGACCGGCAGAAACTCGGTAAGGCCTTGCAGCAGCCCCAGAACAATCGCTTGCCAGACCGTCATGCGCTGGTGAGAGCGACCGTGCGACGATACAGCGCCTCGTACTGTGCCACCACATCCACCTCGGCGAAGCGCGACCGGGCATCACGCGCGGCTTCGTCACTCATGCGCTGCCAGAGTGCGTCGTCGGACAGCACGCGAACCGCCGCGTCCGACATCGCCGATACGTCGCCAATCGGAAACAACCATCCCGTTTCGCCGTGACGCACGACCTCGGGCAGTCCACCCACAGCGCTGGCAATCACCGGCACGCCGCACGCCAGCGCTTCGAGTGCACTGAGCCCGAACGACTCCGTCTGACTCGGCAGCAGAAACAGATCCGCTCCGGCCAGGAGCGGCGCAACGGCGTCGATCTTGCCAAGAAAGTGAATATCATCGTGCACACCAAGCGCGCGCGCTTCGTCCTCCGCTTCCACCCGCTCCGGGCCATCACCCACCATGACCAGCATGGCCGGCACCGTGCGCTGCACGGCCGCGAAGATGCGCACCACATCCCGCACCCGCTTCACCGGGCGGAAGTTCGAGATGTGCATGAGCACCTTTCGTCCGCGTCGCACCGACTCGGGAAATGGTGGCGCATACTGTGCGCGTTCAAACTGCGCGGGATCGATGAAGTTGTAGATGACGTCCACCGCGCAGCCCGTGCAGCCAAACGCGCGATACGTCTCGTCACGCAGATAGTCTGACACCGCGGTCACTGCGTCCGACTTCTCGATGGAAAACTTGGTGATCGTGAAGAATGAGCGTTCCTGACCAACGATCGTGATGTCGGTGCCGTGCAGCGTGGTCACAACGCGCACATCACGGCCGGACTCGCGCAGCATTTCTCGTGCAATCCAGGCGCTGGTCGCGTGCGGTATGGCGTAGTGACAGTGCAGCACTTCGAGGTCGTGATCGCGCACGACTTCGTGCATCTTCACCGCCAGCGCAAGATCGTACGGCGGATACTCAAACAGCGGGTACCGCCCAACCTCGACCTCGTGGAAGAACACACGCGGCAGAAAGTTCGGCAGTCGAAACGGCTGCTGATAGGTGATGAAATGCACTTCGTGCCCACGTTCCGCGAGCGCAATGCCCAGTTCCGTGGCCATCGCTCCAGAGCCACCGTAGGTGGGGTAACAGGTGATCCCGATTTTCACACACTCTCCTCATTGCTGTGCCGCCACCAATCAATGGCCTGATCGAGTGCGTTGGGTAGGTCGGGTGACAGGTTCGTCACCGGCGCATCGCGCAGCTGGTGCCGGAACCAGGTGCGCTGCCGCTTGGCATACTGCCGCGTGCGAATAATCACCTGCGCTCTCGCTTCGTCGTCGCTGATCTCACCGCGCACCGCCGCGAATACCTCCGCGTAGCCGGTGGCCAGCCACGCGGGAGCAGTTGATGGTACCGTTTCTGACAACGTTCGCACCTCGTTGGTCCACCCGGCCTCGAACATGGCGTGGACGCGGCGCACAATACGCTCTGCCAGCGCTGGTCCGGGATCGATGACAAGATAGCGCACCGCCACGGGTTCAGTGGTCTGGTCCGCTTCGTGAAACGCCGACAGCCGTCGTCCAGTCAGCAATGCCGTTTCAATCGCACGCAACCACTGCGATCGTCCAAGCGTCGCGCGTGCCGGATCCAGTCGCTGGCACCAGTTGCGCAGTTGCGCCGCGGGCTGCTGTTCAAGCCAGGCCAACAACGCCTCGCGACGTGATGGATCGAGATCGGGCACCGCAGCCAACGGATGTGTGAGTGCTCGCATGTAGAAGCCCGTACCACCGACAATCACCGGTATTCTGTTGTCGCGCCGCGCCTCCGCAATGCCGACTCGTGCCATGTGCGCCCACTGCCAGGCGGACCATCGCTGCATCGGGTCGATCACATCCACGCCAATGTGCGGTACCTGTTGCTGTTCGTCGGGGGTTGGTTTGGCCGTCCCGATATCGAAACCGCGGTAGAGCTGTCGCGAATCCGCGCTGATCAGCGTGATCGGAAACCGCGCGGCGAGCTGCATCGCGACTGCGGACTTCCCCGCGGCGGTTGGACCACAAATCACGCGAACGCGCGCACTGTTGTCAGCAGCCTGTGGCGACACGTGAACTACAATCGGCCGAAGCGACGATCGAGTTCATCCCACGAGAGGCGAACGATCGTTGAGCGACCATGCACATCATGCGCCGGGAGTGTCGTGCGCGCCAGATCAACATAGAGTGCGCGCATCTCCCCGGGTGACAGCAGATCACCGGCTTTGACGGCGGCCTTGCAGGCGACCGTCGAGGCCAGCTGTTCATGTCGGGCGGCATCGGAGGGCCCGCGATCGCCAGCGAGTGCGGCGAGTGTATCGCGTAGACAGCGTTCCGCGTCAAATCGGGGATGGGGCATGGGGACGGCTTGCACCAGGAGCGTGTGCCCACCAAACGCCTCGATCTCAAAGCCCAACTGCGCAAACGACGTCGCGTGTCGCTCGAACGCATCGGCTTCAGCCGCCGACAAATGCATGGTGAGCGGAAACAGCAATCGCTGCGCACTACTGCCGCCACTGGCCATCGATTGCAGAAATCGTTCGTATAACACACGCTCGTGCGCGGCGTGCTGATCGATCAGCAGCACGCCGTCAACGTGTTCAAACATGAGATACGTACGACGCAACTGGAGCAACGGCGGCACCGCGATGTCTTCCGCGGCTGGAGCAACCGTACTCGCGTCCTCGGCTTGCGTTGCGACTGCAGCGGGTGACGCGTGGGAGCCATCGGATGGAGTTGGCTCGCCCATGTCCGATGCCGTCTGCTCAAACAGTCCTTCGCCGGCAGCGGTTGGCACGCGCAACATCCACGGCTCGAGCGCTTTCGCGGGCGATGACGCCGTGGCTCCAGCAGCAGGCGCGGTCCATGAGCGCCAGCCGAGATCCGCTGATGCATCGAGCTCACCGAGTGCGCGACGAATGATCTGTTCAAGTGCACGCTCGAGCGGCCAGCGATCACGCAGACGCACTTCCGCCTTGGCCGGATGCACATTTACGTCCACATCGGCGCCCGGCAGCGTGAGGTCGAGCACCAGCGATGGCCGGAGACCCGATGGCAGCGTTGATCGATACGCGGCTTCGACGGCGCGCACGATGCCATTGTCGCGCACGACGCGCCCGTTGATCACGAGCAGCACCCGCCGCGTGCGCGTACCGACATCTGCAGGGCGCTCAATCAGGCCGCGCACGTGGACAACGCCGAGTACATCGTCCACATCGAGAAAACGCGCGACGGACTCGTGTCCCCACAGCGCCGCCAGTCTTGCCCGAAGCGTTGGCGCCACCGGCAGATCAAGTCCAGTGCGACCATCGTGTCGCGCGATGAAGTGCACATCGCGCCGCAGCAATGCAATGCTGCCGAGCGTTTCCTGAATTGCGCGCCATTCGCTGCGTGCGCCACGCAGAAACTTCTGCCGAGCCGGCGTGTTGTAAAACAGCCGGTGCACGTGCACCGTGGTGCCACGACGTCGCGCCACCTCACTGACCGACGTGATCACACCGCCGCTGCCTCGCACGACGGTTCCTTCGCCGTCCTCCGGCGCCGTTTCCACCGCGAACTCCGACACCGACGCGATAGAGGGCAACGCCTCCCCACGAAAGCCGAAGCTGATCACGCCGACCAGATCATCGGCCGTGGTGATCTTGCTCGTGGCGTGCCGCTCGAGTGCCAGCACCGCATCCTGGCGGCCCATGCCGGAGCCATTATCGGCCACGCTGATGAGCGCGCGTCCCCCTTCCTCGATGGTCACATCAATACTCGTGGCGCCAGCGTCGAGTGCGTTCTCGACCAGCTCCTTCACAACGGACGCCGGACGTTCCACGACTTCGCCCGCGGCGATCTGGTCGGCGACGGGTCCGCTGAGGACCCGAATGCGCGGCGTGTCGCTCACCGAAATGGCCACAAGGCACGCTCGGGGAGCCAGCCGGTCCGTCCATCGGCGAGCGTGACGGCCGTCCACACGTCACCGCGTGCGCCATCAGTACGCACGGACCCACGTTCAACGATGTCACCGACCGCAGCATCGCCCACGGCGTTGGCATCGACGCCCGGCGCGACACGAAGCGCGGCGCGGTCGGTCACCACGGCGAGTGCCGCGTCGCTGAACTGTGCGTCGAGCACCACATGCCAGACTCCCCCCCCCAACGCGGCCAACACGCAGACCAGCGCGGCGACGTCACGCGGTCCCCTGAGCGCCAACCATGCAACGCGCGTGCTTGCCTGAGGCGCGGCACGCCAGGCGAACACGGCCCATCCTGCACACCACAGGATCACAACGGCCAGCCACACCACATCGCGGGGAATGGCGGGGATCGCGGCCACGCCCTGTAGCGTGCGGCTGCTGACCTCGCTCAGCCGCACTCGCAACTCGTGCGATGTTGGCTCCAGTCGCAGCGAACGCTGCCACGCGCGCACCGCAG
>JBGTOG010000323.1:0-2309 GCA_041742675.1 Gemmatimonadaceae bacterium
GGAGCGGCTGCGGTGCGTGCGGTGCGCAGTGCACCCGGCGCGCCGAAACCGCCGCGCGGACTGGTGGCGACCGCACCGCGTGCCGGAATGTCCTGTATGCGGTCGTAGCCAGGCGCCGCCACGTAGATCGCACCTTGCGAACCCAGTGTCACGCACAGGCACGACACACCCGAAGCCATCGCGGTGGCTGCCAGCATCATTGGATCCGGTGCCATCATGGCCATCTCGTCTTCGTTGACCTGCAGCACATCGAAACAACCACACCACGCTGACACATCCGGTAGCGGCCGCGGTACACGCAGGCCGTCGGGTTGTACCGCCATCACCAGCATGTGCAAATCACAGTAGATCGGACCGCGAAAGTGCGCGCGCAGCAACTGCGCCGTTTCGAGATCGAGCTCCCAACCACTGAGGAAATTGACGTAGAGCGCATCCAGTCGCGCCGCATCAAGCAGCGGTTTGAGACCAAGCCACGTCCAGCCGGGCACACCGCCGCTCAGATATTCGCTGCGGCGTTCGGCGTCGTGGTAGCGCAGCTCGACGCGGTTGTTCGGATACGGCACTTCCACCAGCGCCGCGTCTGGTGCGATATGGCGAAGCGACTGCACGTGCGTGCGCGCACGATCCGCCAGATCCGCGCCCACCTTGAGTAGTGGGACAATTGCCCAGTCGTCCGGCAGGGCCGCGTCAAGGCCGGCCAACGCGTACGTGATGCCGCCCCATTCTTCGACCGGTACCGCGCGTTGATCGCGACCATGGATGACGTCCCACACGAAGGTCCCGATGACGCCCACCCGTCGTTTCACTGGATCACTCACGTGCGCTGCCGTTGCCATTGCTGCGCGAACGTGGCGATTGCCCCAGCCACTCCCGCGGTGCCGGGCAGCTGCCCAGGAACAATGCGACACACGGATGTCGCAGCCTTGAACGCGCGACGGCGCACTTCGGCGCGCAGCGGTTCAAACAGCGCCTCGCCCGCGTGTGTGACACCGCCTGCGATCACCACGACTTCCGGATTGAAGATGTTTACCAGGCTCGCCACGCCAACGCCCAGAAACTGCGCGGTATCACGCACCACATCACGCGCGACCTGATCACCCTGTTCCGCCGCTTCGTACACCGTTTGCGCGGTGATCCGCGAGAGGTCGCCGTTGACCATGGTGGGCAAGAGCGACTGTTCATCACCGCCCAGTGCTTCACGCGCGCGCGTCGCGATGGCCGGGCCGGACGCGTAGGCCTCCAGGCATCCGTAGTTGCCGCAGTTGCAGCGACGTCCGTTCGCTTCAATCGAGATGTGCCCAAGCTCCGCCGCGATGCCCGTCGCACCATGATAGAGCGCGCCGTCCAGAATAAGCCCCCCCCCAATGCCGGTGCCGATGGTCAGGCCGATCACATGCCGAGCACCTTGCGCCGCGCCCATCCACCACTCGCCGAGGGTGGCGCAGTTGGCGTCGTTGTCGAGCGAGGCTGGCAAGCCGGTCGCGTGCGAAACGCGATCGCGCAACGGATAGTTGGTCCACCCGAGGTTCGGCGTCATCAGCACAACGCCGGTCTCACGATCCAGCGGACCCGGTGATCCAATACCGATGCCGGCGAAGGCCTCGCGCGGTATCCCCGTGTCGGCCATGGTTTCGGCCATCGTCGCATCCAGCATGCGCACGATGCGCGCTGTGACGGCGTCGGCGCCCTCCTCGGCGTGCGTGGGTTCGGTGCGCACCGCGCGAATTGCTCCCCCGGACGCTGGCGCGCATCCCACGACAATGTTGGTGCCACCGAGATCCACTCCCAGTATGTACTGCTCGGCTGCGTGTGTCATGGACGCGGCGGTAAAGGTGATAAGGATGGTTCAGCGAGCAACGCGCATGACCTCAGCCACCGCGTCAACAACTCGCGCTACCGGAAGATCGCGCATGCACCGCCAATGGCCCAGCGGGCAGGCGTCCGGACCCTGCACGTGACAGGGTCGGCACGGTAACTCGTCGTTCCCGAGTGATTCCGAGTGTGGCGCCAGCGGGCCAAAACCGAGTGCCGGTGTCGTGGGACCAAAAATCGCCACCGTGGGCGTTCCCATGGCCGATGCAAGATGCAGCGGCAACGAATCGTTCGTCACGAGCGCACCAGCACGCGCCAACAGCGCCGCCGATGCAAGTAGTGACAGTCGGCCCGTCGCGTCAATCGGGAGCGCCGCACCAATCGACTCGGCGAACTCACCAATTGCACGGGCCGCGTCTCCGTCGGCGCTGCCGCCCAGTATGACGAGTCGTGCGCGCTGGGTGCGCGGGTCGCTGGCCAGTGCGCCGGCCAGCTGC
>JBGTOG010000333.1:0-14589 GCA_041742675.1 Gemmatimonadaceae bacterium
CTTATCGATGTCGCCGCCGACACCGGGGGCCTGTCTTGTGCCACCGCGTCCGACAGCGCACGTGCGGACAGCGCACGCGCCGACAGCATTCGTGCCGATAGCATCAGCCGACCGGATAGCATTCCACCGATTGTTCCGCCAGTCATTCCTCCCACAGGCGTCGTGTTCAGGATCGAACCCGCCACACGACCTACGCGCAAACTAGCTTTGAGTAATCCGGTAACACCGCGTCCATCCAATTATCCGTGGAAGCCGTTGCCAGCCGTCGCGGTATTGACTTCTTCGAACCGTCTTTCGCACGATGACTGATCCTGCGTCGTTCTCGCCCGACTACCAGCGCAACCCACCGGCAGCGGACCATGCGCTGCCGGAACCCGCGCGCGAGCTGTTGGAACGATTGCGCGGCGGCGATGTGTCGCACACAGCGACCGTACGTGCGCTGATCATCGCGGCACGTCAGGAAACCGGAAGTGCCGACAACAGTGGTGCTGCGCCGTTGCATGCCGTGGCCACCGCGCTCCGCAATCTGAAGCTGGCCGCGTTGGCTGCAGAGGGGCGTGATATCGCCTCGGCGTCGGAACGCATGCACGACGAGGATGTCCGCCAACATCTCGCCACGGTTGTGCTGCCCGCGCTCGCGGCCGAGGAAATGGTAGAGTTGCCCGCCGAAGGATTGTCGGCGCCCGATGCCATCGTGCGTCTGTCTCCGCGACTGCGAGAAGCGGTCGCACTCGCACCCGAAGCGGTGCTTGATATGCTCCGGGAAACAGGTGAGCATCGAGCGTCGCACCCTGCACCCGGGCCGATCACAGTGGCCGGAGGCAGCCAGCTCATCGCGGAAGGTCTGGTCAAGATGTATGGCGGCCGCCGTGTGGTGAACGACGTGGCCATTCAGTTGCGGCAAGGCGAGATCGTTGGCCTGCTTGGACCAAACGGTGCCGGCAAGACGACCACGTTTTACATGATTGTTGGGTTGATCGCGCCCATGCTGGGCCGCATTGCGCTCGACGGGGAGGACATCACGCGCATGCCGATGTACCAGCGCGCGCAGCGCGGCATCGGCTATCTCGCGCAGGAACCGTCCATCTTCCGCAAGCTGTCGGTGGAAGACAATATTCTGGCCATCCTCGAGACGCTCGATCTTTCCCGAAAGGAACGCTACGAACGACTGGAGATCCTGCTCGACGAACTGCGTATTAAACCGCTGCGCCGCAGCAAGGCCTTTCAGCTCTCCGGCGGCGAACGCCGACGCCTTGAAATTACACGCGCGCTGGTCACCGAGCCCAAGTTCATGATGCTCGACGAGCCATTTGCCGGTGTGGACCCGATTGCCGTGGACGATATCCAGAAAATCGTCGCGGAGTTGCGGTACCGGGGGATCGGCGTCCTGATTTCAGATCACAACGTAGAACAGACGCTGGATATCGTGGACCGGGCCTACATCATGTATGATGGACAGGTAAAATATTCCGGAACGGTCCGTGACCTCGTGTTCGATGACAGTGTCTCCCGGATGTATCTGGGTCCCACCCTGACAGCGCGCTTGCGAGCGCGATTTGCTGAGACGGCCGCGGAGGCGATGGCGTAATGAAGACGGGGCTGCAGCAGAGCACTTCGCTCCGGCAGGAGCTGAAGATCAATCCACGCCTCTATCAGGCGATGGATCTGCTGTACATGCCGCTGCTCGACCTCCAGCAACACCTCAAGCAGGAGTTGCTTACCAACCCGTTCCTCGAGCTCGTCGACCCGGAAGATGAAGACGCGGAATCGGCTGAAGACGGGGACGACGTCACGGAACCTGAGAACCTCGTTGAAGCGGACGCCAGCGCTGAACCGGAGCCGGAAAAATCCGGCGACGACGACATCGACTGGGAAGGTGTGTTGCTCGATGGTTTCGAAACCGGCGGTCAGCGCGAAGAAACTGAACAGCGCGAATGGTATGAGCCGGTCACCGTGGCCGTGCATGATCTGGCGGATCATTTGTCCGAACAGATTACCCTGCTCGATCTTACGCCGCGTCAGGCGCTGCTTGCCGAGGAGTTCATCGGCAACATCGATGAGTCGGGGCATTTGGTCGCCACGCTTGAACAGATTTGCGATGGTGTGAACGAGGTGCTCGTGCGCGCGGCCGAGGAGCTTGACATGCCGGCAGCGGCGCCGTTCACGGTCGAGGAAGTAGACGCAATGCTGTGCATCATTCAGGAACTCGATCCGGCCGGCGTCGGCGCACGTGACTTGCGCGAGTGCCTGCTGCTGCAGTTGCGATCGTCGGGAGCCGAGGGAACGCTGGCGTGGCGCTTGGTGAGCGAAGCGTTTGAAGAGCTCATTGCGCATCGCTGGAGCGAAGTGAGCAAACGCTTTGGCATCAGCGCGCAGGAAGTCCAGGACGCCGCCGACGAAGTGGCGCGCCTCGATCCCAAGCCCGGTCTTCGGTACTCGTCCAGCAGCGAAGACTACATCATTCCCGATCTTGTCATCGACAAGATCGATGGGCAGTACCACGTCTTTCTCAATGACGGCAACTTGCCACGCCTGACGCTCAGCCGCTCGTATCAGGAGCTGGCGCGTGATCGCAAGCGGTTCGACACGGAGAGCAAGGATTTCATCGCGGCGAAGCTGAACTCCGCGAACTGGATGATTCAGGCCATTGAGCAGCGGCGGCAAACGATGCTCAAGGTGATGCACTTCATTGTGGACCGGCAGCGCGATTTTTTTGAACGCGGCATTCAGTATCTGCGTCCGCTCACGCTGCGCGAAGTCGCCGATGCGGTGGGGATGCACGAATCCACGGTGTCGCGCGTGACGAACGAAAAGTTTGTGCAGACGCCGCGCGGCGTGTTGCCGCTCAAGTTTTTCTTTTCGTCGGGACTCTCCACGTCCGATGGTGATGATGTCTCGGCGCGTGGCATCAAGGACCAGATCGAGAAGCTGGTGAGCAGTGAGGACGCGCAGCGTCCGCTCACTGACCAGGCCATCGTGGAAGTTATTCAGCGCACCGGTGTGCAGATTGCGCGTCGCACGGTGGCCAAGTATCGCGATCAACTGGGCATCCTGCCGGCGCGCATGCGCAAGCGAGTCTGACGCGTGGGCACGATGACCGCATCGTCGTCGTTTGCCGATGCACCGCGCAGCGTCTCTGCGCCCGCGACGCTCGATGTCAGTGTCCTGGTGCCGGCCAAGGACGAAGCGCAGAACCTGCCGCTGTTCATGGAGCTCGCAGCAGCCACGTTTGCCGCGCACTCGGCGCGCTACGAAGTGATCGTGATCGACGATGGCTCGTCGGACGACACGTGGAGCGTGCTGCAGTCGCTGCAGGAGCGCTTTCCGTTTTTGCGAGCGGTGCGACATCGCACACAGCGTGGCATTGCCGAAGCGCTGCGCACCGGATGGCTGCACGCGCGCGGAAACGTGCTGGTCTTCTATCCCGCCGATCTGCAGTTCAAGCCGGAAGACATTCCCAGCCTTGTCCAGCCGATTCTTGATGGCGAGAAGGATATGGTCACTGGCTACAAGCAAGGCGTATACGAAAAGGCGTTTGTTTCGAAGATCTACAACGGGCTGAGTCAGCGTCTGTTCCGTGTGTCCGTTCGTGATCTCAACAACGTCAAGGCGTATCGTCGTGAGATCATGGACGCGCTGCCCATGCGTCCCGATTGGCACCGCTACATGATCGTGCTGGCCGCGAGTCAGGGGTATACGGTGGGCGAGGTGCCCATCCCGCTGTATCCCCGGCACGCGGGCCGCTCCAAGTTCGGGATCTCGCGCATTCCGATTGGCGTGCTTGACATGCTGGCGGTGTGGTTCGAGTTGCGTTTCGGACAGAAGCCACTGCTGGCGTTTGGCATGTTGGGCGCCGGACTCTTCGCCATTGGTGTGCTCACCGGCACTATCGCGGTTGGTGTGCGCGTGTTCGGCGGCCCGGGATTCCGCCCGCTGCTGACACTTGTCGATACCTGCCTGACGCTCGGCAGTGTGTTCTTCGCCACCGGTTTGCTCGGAGAACAGATCGCGCAGCAGCGCGCCGAGCTGCGCGACATTCGCCGCGCGCTCGATGAAGTGCTGGCGGATCGTGAGTCGGATCGCCAGTCAGCTCGCACACGCAGCGACCGCTGAGTCGGACGCGCGTGGTGTCGCGTTCTCCGCGTATTCTGTTTGTCACGCACAACTTTCCGCGCACCGCTGGTGATGCGGCCGGCTCGTTTGTCTTGCGGCTTGCGCGTGCACTGACGGACGCCGGCGCGGAGATTCAGGTGCTGGCGCCAGCGGCCGCCGGACTTGCCGATCAGGATGTGATCGAGGGTGTCTCGGTCACGCGCGTGCGCTATGCGCGCGAGGAGCGGCAAAACCTCGCCTATGACGGCACGATGGTGGAAACGGTGCGGCGTTCGTGGGCTGGTCGATTGGCGCTGCTGGGTTTGCTGTGGCATATGCGTCAGGCCACAAAGCGCGCCGTACAAGACGCTCGCCGACTGGGTACACCGTTCGATGCGGTGCACGCGCACTGGTGGTTCCCATCCGGTTTGTCCGCGTGGCAAGCGGGCGTGGGCACCGCGGGCCAACCACCGCTCGTCATTACCATGCACGGCAGTGATGTGCGCCTCGCTCGCAACAGTGGTTGGTCGCACGGCATCATGCGGCGCGTGCTGAAACGCGCACGAGTCGTCGCCGCGGTCTCGCAGTGGCTCGCAGATACCGCAGCCGCCATCGTGGCGCATCAGTCCATGTACGTCGCACCCATGCCGGTGAACACCACGCAGTTCGTTCCGGCTGGCGATAGTGCACGTGAGCGCGTGCTGTTCATCGGTCGCCTGAATGCACAAAAGGGCGTCGCCGATCTCATTGATGCGCTGGCGCGAACGGCACACGTCGTGCACTGCGATATCGTTGGCGATGGCCCGGATCGCGAGACGCTATTGCAGAGTGCGCGCACACTGGGCGTAGAGGATCGTATTACCTGGCACGGCGCACTGCCATCATCGGCGTTGCTGCCGCTTTACCAGCAGGCGCTGGTGACCGTGATGCCCTCGCGTGATGAAGGCCTCGGACTGGTGGCGGTGGAATCGCAGCTGTGTGGCACGCCGGTCATCGGCTACGCCTCCGGTGGGTTGCCCGACGTCGTCAGTCCGGAGCACGGTGGCACGCTCGTGCCGGTCGGTGACACCGCCGGACTTGCACGCGCCGTGGATGGCCTCGCGGCCGAACCGGACCGTGCACGGAGCCTCGGCGAACAAGGACGATCGCACGTGTTGCGCGTCTTCAGCCCCGCACATGTTGCGGAGCACTATCTGCAACTCTACGCCAAAGCCGCGCAGGTCACCCATGCCTAGCGAATCCGCGGCGAAAGCGCGCCCGGTCTGGTGGACCATCGCGCAGTTCGTGCTGCTCGGTGCGCTGTTCATGTTCATCGCACGCGAAGTCACCACACAGGCCGACGCGCTGCGCGTCACCGCTGCGAACCTTGACGTACGTTGGGGGGGGGTATTCGCTGCCAGTATTGTGGTCCTGCTCACGTACGCCGCGCTCATTCAGAGCTGGCGTCTGTTGATGGCGGGTTGGGGCAGTCAGCTCGGCTTCGGCGCCGCGGTACGCATCTGGACGATCGCGAATCTCGGGCGCTATGTGCCCGGCAAGGTCTGGTCGGTGGGCGCGCTGGTGGTGCTGGCGCAGCGCGAAGGTGTCAGTCCGGTCGCCGCCGCCGGAGCCGCGATGCTCGGCACCATGCTCAACATCGGGGCCGGCTTTGGTGTGATCGCCTTGAGCGGCGCTGCCGTGCTCGACGTGCTGGGCTCGCAGTATCGGGCTGCCGCGTGGATTGGCAGCGCGCTGTTCGTGGTGGGCGTACTCACGCTTCCGTGGCTGCTGCCGCGTCTGGTCGCGTGGCTCGCGCGACGCAGGCCATCCATCTCGCCACCGACGCAGGAGTTGCCACGCGCCACGCTCTGGCTCGCGGTGACCATAAACTGCGCGTCGTGGGTTGGATATGGAGTAGCTTTTGCCTTGCTTTCGTGGGCTGTGCTTCCGTCTCTCGGTGGCGCTGTGCTCTCCTTCATCGCAATTTGGACTGCTTCGTATCTGGTGGGCTACCTCGTGCTCATCGCGCCTGGCGGCATCGGGGCGCGGGAGGCGGCGCTCGTGGCTGCGTTTGTGGCGCTGGGCATGGCAACATCAGCCGAGGCCACTGTACTCGCCGCCGTCTCCAGGTTGTGGCTGATCGTGCTTGAAGTCGCGCCTGGGCTCGTCAGTCTGGCGCTTTCTCCCGGAGCCCAGCGGCTTCGGTCTTGACCGTTTCTTCTCGACTCTTCCCGACGTACGCATGAATAGATCGGACAGCACGCTGCCGGACTGGACGCCGAGTCACGCCTGGGCGTGGGCCGTCGTGACCTGTGTGGTGTGCACCCTGTTGCTCGCCTGGCCGGCGCTCGGCGGTGGGTTCCTCGTGAATCCGCACTCGGACCAATACATCGCGGGCTACCCATACCGCGACTTCGCGGCGCAGATGCTGCGCGCGGGCGAAGGATTTCCGCAGTGGAATCCGTACCTGCAGGGCGGAATGCCGTACGTCGCGGCGATGCACGGCGACATTTTCTATCCAACGTTTTTGCTGCGTCTGCTGCTGCCCACCGATGTGGCCATGACGTGGGGCTTTGTACTGCACACGATGCTGGCCGGCATCTTCACCATCGGTTTCCTGCGCTCGGTCGGCATGGGCCTGCTGCCAGCCAGCGTTGGCGGCGTTGCGTACATGCTCAGTGGGCAGCTGGCGTCCTTTCCCTCGCCGGGTCACGACGGCAAGCTGTTTGTCAGCACGCTGCTTCCGCTCACACTGTGGACGCTGGTGGCGGGCATTCGTGATGGACGAAAGTGGGCCTGGGGTGCGTTGGCGCTGGTCGTCGGCCTGGGCGTGCTCTCACCGCACCCACAGCTGCTGCAGTACATGCTTCTCACCGCGGGCGCCTTCGCGCTGCTTGTGGCGCTCAAGCCCAGTGCCGTTGCTGTCCCAGGTTCTGTCGCCGCCGACCAGCGAGAGGCAAGGCATCCCGCCAGCAAGACAGAACCCGCCGCGTCGTCCGCTGAGTCGGGCGCTCCAGCCTCCCACGCGAAGCGCGGTCTCCCGCGCCTGGGACTCGCGCTCGGTGCCATCATGATCGGCTTTGCGATCGGCGCGGTGCAGTTCCTGCCCGTGAGCGAGTACGTGGAGTGGTCACCGCGCGCGGGCGGAAAAGGCTATGAGTACGCGACCTCGTATTCGATGCCGCTCGAAGAGACCATCAACATGTGGCTGCCCCAGTTTTCCGGTATTCTGGACAACTACTGGGGCGCCAACGGAATTCATTTCCACAGCGAGTATCTCGGCGTCGCGGTGCTGCTGCTCGCAGTCGCGGGATTGGCGGGCGGTCTGCACAAGAACGCGCGGGCGCACGCCTGGTTCTGGGCTGGCGTCTTTGTCATCACGATGCTTTGGGCGTGGGGCGGGCAGACACCATTCTATCAATTGGTCTACGCGCTCGTGCCGGGGTCCAAGTTCTTCCGCGCACCAAGCACGATTCTCTATGTGGTCTCATTTGCCTCAGCCGTTCTCGCCGCCTTTGGCGCTGAGCGACTGCTCGCTGGCAAGCTTGGCACAACGTTCACCATCGGCGCGGCGGCGGCGGGTCTGCTCACGGCCATCATTGGCTCCACCGGCGGCTTCGTGCGCATCGCTGAGGCCGTGATGTGGAACCCCGCGGTCGTGCCTCAGATCGATGCCAATGCGCCAGCAGTGATGGCGGGATCGTGGCGAGTCGCGGTGATCGCGCTGATCGTAGCGGCGCTTGCGTGGCTGTGCCGACAGAAACGGGTACCGCTGCGCACCGCGGGCATCGCGCTTGTGGCGATCGTTGCGCTGGATCTCTGGAGCGTTGGCCGCAACTACTGGCTGTTCAGTGAAGGCGCGGACCAGCTCTACGCGAGCGACGCTGCAATTGACTATGTCAAAGCCGCTGAGCAGCCCGGGCGCGTGATCGCGGTGGCGCTGCAAGGGGGTGAGCAAACAGCCGGACGGGATCCGTTCCTGGGTGGCTCAGCGCTCATGGCGCATTCAGTGCGCGATGTGCGGGGCTACCAGGGCAACGAGTTGGGTCGCTATCGCCGTCTGATCGAGACGGCAGGCAATGGACTGCTCGGCAATCCCAACTTCTGGGCGCTCACCAACTCCCGTTATCTGTACACGAACCTCGCCGAACTCCCGCTCGACGGCGCGGAAAAGCTGGCCGGTCCAACGACCAATGCAGCGGGCAGCACGGTGTTTTTGCACCGCTTGCCCGGGGAGAACCCATACGCGTGGGTGGTGCCGCTTCGTGTGACGGCTGACGACGAGAGCACACTGGCCACGATTCTCGACCCGCGCTTTGATCTCACGCGCGCCGCGCTGTTCGCGAGTGATGCGGGTGTAGACGCGCGACCGGCGGATCAGGTGTCGGAGCTTCCTGAACGACTCGCGGTGCAGGCGCGCGTGACGTCGTATGCGCCGGGTGCCGTCAGTCTCTCGCTGGACGGCACCGTACCCGAGGGCGCGGCGCTGGTCGTGTCTGAGAACTACTACCCGGGCTGGCGCGCACGTGTGGACGGGCAAGAGGCCACGGTGGGCCGCGTTGACTATGTCCTGTCGGGCGTCGCCTTGCCGGCTGGCGCGAAGCAGGTCGAACTGCGCTTCGAGAACGACAAAAATGCCACCGGTCGACTGATCACGTTGCTTGCGCTGCTGATTGCCGCAGGCTGGATGGTCGTGGGTGTAGTGCAGGAACGGCGGAGCGTGCATGCCTGAGAAAGTCACCCCATGGTCGCCCCACGCGGCCGTTCCGGAGGGCGAGCGCGCGCTGGTCATCGTTCCGACGTACAACGAACGCGAGAATATCACGCGCATCGTGCCGCGCATTCTGGAGCAAGATGCGCGTCTTGAAGTACTCGTGGTCGACGACAACTCACCGGACGGCACGGGTCAACTGGCCGACCAGCTGGCGGCCAGCGACAGCCGCGTGCATGTACTGCATCGACCGGGCAAGGCGGGGTTGGGCAGAGCGTATCTGGCCGGTTTCGCTTGGGCGCTCGAGCGGGACTACGAGTACATCTTTGAGATGGACGCGGACTTCTCGCACGATCCGGCGCATTTGCCCGAGTTTCTGCACGCGGTGCAGGGGGCTGATCTCGTCCTCGGATCGCGCTACCGCAACGGCCGCGTGACCGTGGTGAACTGGCCCATGAGCCGGCTGCTGCTTTCCTACGCTGCCAACATTTACGCACGGATCGTGACCGGCATGCATCTTGGCGACGGCACCGGCGGCTTCAAGTGTTTTCGGCGCAAGGTGCTCGAGGCGATTCCGCTGGACCAGGTCAAATCGAATGGCTACGCGTTTCAGATCGAGATGAGCTACCGTGCGTGGAAGCGGGACTTTGTGATCGCCGAGATTCCGATTGTGTTCAACGATCGCACGGAGGGCGAGTCAAAGATGTCGAAAAGGATCGTCCGCGAGGCGGTCTGGATGGTGTGGCGGCTGCGGTGGTGGGGCCTGACCGGACGCTTCTGATGGCGGCCGACAGCAGCTCGGCTGCACCCAAATCGCGCCTCGATGCACTGCGCGGAACACCGTTTACCAAGATGACGGGTTCGGGCAACGATTTCGTGGTGTTTGATTCACGCGAGGTGTCGCGTGAGCTTGTGGAGGCACCTGAGGTAATCCAGGCTATCTGCAATCGCCACAATGGAATAGGCGCAGACGGTGTGGTTATTCTTGAACCCAGATGGGCAACCACGCCGCCTGACAATCAGCCACCCAACACGCTACGTGAGGTACCGGATACGCTGCGTGAGCATCCAGAGGCGCCCCGTGAACATCCGGACGCGTCACACGTACACCCGCACAGCATCCTGCTCAAGTACTTCAACAGCGACGGCAGTATGGGCGAGCTCTGCGGAAACGCGACGCTGTGCAGCACGACGCTGTGCGTCGCGGTTGATCTCGCGCCATCCGATGCGGTGATTCTTGAGACCGATGCTGGCCAGGTGCAGGCTCGACTCATTGCTGGCGAACCACAAATCGATCTCGCGCCCGTGAACGAGGTTCGGCTCGAGCTGTCGCAGATTCCGTTGGCGAGCGGCGAGTCGCGCATGGGCTTCGCGCGAGTCGGCGTACCACATGTTGTGATCGTCACGCGCTCGCTGGCGGCGGTTGCGCTTGCTGAACGAGGTCGGTCAATTCGGCAGCATGACTCATTGCTCCCGGACGGGGCAAATGTGAACTGGGTTGGCGCGCTGGCGGACGGACGATGGGCCTATCGCACCTACGAGCGCGGCGTTGAAGGAGAAACGCTGGCGTGCGGCACGGGCGCTGTTGCGGCCGCAATTCTTCTGGTTGAGTGGCAACTCGCCAGCTGGCCGGTTCGCCTGGTCACGCGATCTGGCCAGGAGGTGCAGGTCAACTTACGCGCCCGCTCGGCGAGCTCAACAATAAGCAGCGTGGGTGAGTCGGGCGGTGTTCGGGTCGAAAATGGAGCTCAGCAATGGTCTCCATCGCTGCGCGGTGAGGGCCGAGTCGTGTTTCGAGGCACCATCGCCGATCTGCGATAATGATCACAGTGGGCGCATGGCCACGCGGAGTTCAGATTCGCCATTGTGCGGGTTTCCTGCGGAGCGGTTTCTCACCACAGGAATGTGGAGAGATTGGCATCGAAAGTCGAACGTGAGCGCGCAGGTAACATGTCGGTTTAAGTGATCCGTGCAAATGGATGTTTTACAACCACTTGCAACTACTCATTCAATCCGCAAGTGCCGATGCCTTCAACAGTTTCCCACAGTTATCCACGCTACTTGGTTTACATAACATGTATTATCGGCATACTCTTTGGCCGACGCCGAACTGCCGATGTCAGATACTGGCCTTCACATGCTCTTTTACTGTCGACTTCACCGCTGTGACGCACCTCATCGACTCCAAGCGCGGCTACCCAACGCATCCACCGGTCCTGGGATGCTCCGCTCCCCGGACCCTTCGCACTGCCGAACCCTCGATCGTCGTCCGCTGTCGTCGCCCAGAACGCAAGACGGGCCGAGATCGTCGCGCGATCCCGGCCCGTACCTGGCAGTCTCTCGACGCCGTTTACTGCGGCACCTGCTACGGCCGATTGCCCGCTCGAAGCTCACCGAGCCGTACCGCCGCTTCCTGCGCATACGGAGAGCCGGTTTTTTCGCGCAGCGTCTCGAACAGCGCGATCGCCTCATCACGCTTGCCCGCACGCATCAGCGTTCGCGCCTGCGACAGTCGATGCCCATCGCGTTCGGTCTCGGAAACTGCCGCATTGGCAGCCGAAGCGTACATCGCCGCAGCCTCATCAAACTCCGCCTTACCCTCGTGCCCGGCGGCCATCAATACGTCCATTGACGCGGAAAACGCCTTCGACGCGCCAGAACGCGCCTCCTGCAACAGCGTCAGCCCTTCCGTGAACTCACCGGCATCGAAGTGCGACTGCGCCAGGAGCAGCACGGCCTGCTCACCGGCCGTCGTACCCTTGTAACGCGACGCCACACCGCTGAGCGCCTCGCGCGCCACCGCCGTGTTGCCTTCGTAGAGCGGCGCCTGAGCCGCGTAGAGTGCGGTGGATGCATTGGCCTGCTTCTTCGCGTCTGAGGCGCGCACACCATACACACCCAGGCCGATGGCGACCACGACGGCGGCACCGATGCCGAGCAGCTTGCCGTTGGACTGCAGCCAGAGCGTGAGGCTTTCAAGCGGATCGTCGGAGGTTTCGGCAGCGCTTGGCGCTAGAGGTTTGACAGGTCGGGAGGTCTTCGCCATGGGAGTACGACAGGTGGACAGACAACAGCGCTACTCGACGGTGCCACGACTTGGGACACGCCCGAGCGCCGTCAGTTCGCCCGCAGTGCGCGCGAACCAAGGGAATCCGGAAACATAGTCTATCCCGGATGAAAGATCACCCGGGGTCCGCAATACGGTGCCCGAGCTAGTCCGCCAGTCGGAGCGTGGCGCCCTCGCTGCGAGCCACCACCAGCGACGTCAACTGATCGCCCATGACGTTCGGCACCGTGCGCGCCATATCGAGAATGCGGTCCACGCCAAGAATCAGCGCGATGCCTTCGCCCGGCACACCCACCGTCTCAAGAATCAGTACCAGCAACGGAATCGATCCACCCGGAACGCCCGCCGCACCAACCGCCGTAATCACCGACATCACGATCACGATTGCCTGGCTTGTCAGGCTGAGATCCACGCCGAACACCTGCGCCAGAAACAATACCGTCATGCCCTCGAACAGCGCGGTACCGTTCATGTTCATGGTCGCGCCCAGTGGGAGCACGAACGATGCAATCTCTCGCGGTACGGCAAACTGCTCTTCCGCGGTGCGAATGTTCTCCGGCAAGGTCGCGTTCGAACTCGAGGTCGAAAACGCCGTGATCATGAGTGCTCGGCATTTTCCAAAGAACTTGAAATACGGAACGCCGACAAAAAACCGGGCGATCATGCCCGTGACGCCAAAGAGCTGGATCGACAATCCGAGCAAGACGGTGCCCACGTACAGCGCCAACGATTGCAGCACGTCCGCCCCAAAGCGCACGGTCACGCCGAAAATGAGGCCGGCGACACCATACGGCGCCAACTTCATCGCGTATCCAATGATGCGCGTGACGACATCAACCAATCCCTCAAGTACACCGATGATCGGCGCCGCGCGCTCCTTGGTGAGCTGCGTGAGCGCAATGCCGAAGATGAGGGAGAAGAAGATCAGCCCCAGCATGTCCCCGCGTGCGGCCGAGTCGACGGGGTTTCGCGGAACGATGTTGACGAACGTCTCGATGCCGAAGATTGCCCCTCCCCCGACTCGCGCCGTTGCCTCACCGGCATACTCTTCGAGCAGCTGCGCGCGCACTTCGGGATCAAGCGATTTGCCGGGCCCGATCACATTCACAAGCGTCAAGCCGATCGTTGCCGCAAACGCCGTGGTGAGAAAGAAGAAGCCCATCGCCTTGCCGCCGATGCGTCCGATGCGACTCAGGTCGCCAAGTGACGCCACGCCCAGCGTCACCGAGCCGAAGATGAGCGGCACCACGATCATAAAGAGCATGCGCAGGAACACCTGTCCAACCGGCGTGGCGACATTCTCGACAATCCAGAGCAACTCCGGGGCGTCGCCGAACACATACTTCGACCCAATACCTGCACTGGCCCCGAGTACGAGGCCGAGCATGATCTTGTTGTGGAGTTTCACCGAGGGTGGGCGTGAGGTGGGAGGGAGTGAGCGCGCCGACGGAACCGATGCAAACTGTACGGATGCAACCTGAACCGCTGCAACCTAAAGTTGTGCACCACAAGCTCCAAGCCGCACGGCGCGATCTCTGGCGGCCAACGTCAACGCGCAACCCACGCAGTGCCCCCGAGAGGAATCGAACCTCCGGCCAACGGTTTAGGAAACCGCTGCTCTATCCAACTGAGCTACGGGGGCGAGTACCGACAGACTGGTGCAAAATAGTGGAAGGTGGCGCGCCCGGTCCACTGCGCACGCGGTCAGCGCACCGCTCGGTCTCGCGGGCTGCGATCTGACTCGAGGCGTCAGTCGATGGTCCACAGCGCGTGCGTGCGTCGCTCACCCAGCGCATCGCGACCGCGCAGAAAGCCCAGCTCCATCAGCACCGACACGCCCGCCACCTGTCCGCCCTGACGCTCGACCAGACGGCATGTGGCTGCCGCGGTGCCTCCGGTCGCCAAAACATCGTCCACCACCAATACGCGCGAGTCGGAGGTGATGGCGTCAGTATGAATTTCGATAGCGTCGTTGCCGTACTCGAGCGCATAGGTTTCGCGCGCCGTCGTCCACGGCAACTTGCCCGGCTTGCGCACCGGAACGAACGCGGCGCCCAGCGCGAGCGCCATCGGAGCGCCAAAGAAAAAGCCCCTGCTCTCCACCGCCACCACATGCGAAATGCCGGCCGCGGCAAACGGTGCTTGCATCGCGCGCACCACATCGCGCAGCAACTCGGGGTCCGCAAGCAGCGGCGTGATGTCCTTGAATACGATGCCAGGTTTCGGGAAGTCCGGGACGTCGCGCACGGTGCGCGACACACGTGCAACCAGCGAAGCGTTGAACATCAGCGCAGAATGGCGAAGGGTGTGGATAGCGCGTCAGGCGCTGGAGCAATCTCGTCGAGCTGCGTGACCGACGCACCCGGCGGACCGCTGAACAATAGCGATCGGAATGCCATGATCGCAGCGGCTTCGCCGGCTGCATGCACTTCTACGGTGCCATCATCGCGATTGCACACCGTGCCTCGGACACCAAGGGCGCGTGCCTGTTCTCGCACATACCATCGAAAGCCCACGCCCTGCACGCGACCACCAATCACGCACGACAGCCGAACTGATGGTTCGACTGAACGCTCATCCATTGGCCGTGCTACTCGCGCGCGCCAAGCATGGATGCCAACGCTGCCGCCAGCGCGGCCGCATCGCCAGACTCCGCCTGAAAGCCCGGCACACTGAGATCACCCGAGCGAAGTCGTCGTGCGATGTGCTCGAGCGACGCGGCCGCCGCCTGCGCATCGCC
>JBGTOG010000346.1:0-3606 GCA_041742675.1 Gemmatimonadaceae bacterium
CTCAGTGCGGCGCGCGTCGTGGCGCGCGGCGATGTGGGCAGCGTGCTTGCACTGCCCGGCGTTGCGCAGCGCGGCGAAATGCTGGTGCACAATCACCCGAGCGGTCGTCTGGAACCCAGCGATGCCGATCTTGAGATTGCGGCCCGCATGCACGGCAACGGGGTGGGCTTTGCCATTGTCGACAACGAGGCAACGCGACTCTACGTGGTGACCGAGGTGCCGGCGAGCGCGGCCGAGATGCCGATTGCGCTTGAGGCGCTCGATGCGACGCTTGGTCCCGATGGTCCCATCGCGCTGCACATGCGTGGTGCGCACGCGTTCGGTTATGAGGATCGTCCGAGCCAGCGGGCCATGGCAGCGGCTGTCGCGCAAGCGTTCAACCAAAAGGGCGTGGCGCTGCTGGAAGCCGGAACGGGCGTGGGCAAGTCACTCGGCTATCTCGTGCCGGCGCTTCGCTGGGCCGCCGCCAACGATGAACGCACGATTGTCAGTACCGCCACGATCACGCTGCAGGAACAGCTGGTGCAGAAAGATCTGCCGTTCCTGGTGGATGCGCTCACGGATCAACCGGTATCGTTCGCCCTGCTGAAAGGGTGGCGCAACTACGTCTGTCGACAGCGCCTTGAGCAGGCCACGGCGGCTGGCAGCACACTGTTCGATGATGCGGGTGCGCGTGAACTCGATGTCATCATCGGCTGGATCAAGCACACGGGCGATGGCACGGTGTCGGATCTCGCCACGCCACCGCGCCCCGATGTCTGGGATGAAGTCTCGGCCGAACCTGATCTGTGCGGACGACTCAAGTGTCAGTTCTACGACAGCTGTTTTCTGTTCGAGGCGCGGAAACGTGCGTCGCTGGCTGACGTTGTGGTGGTCAATCATCATCTGCTCCTGGCTGATGTCGCCGTGCGTCGCTCGTCGAACAACTGGGATGATGCGGCCGTGCTGCCGTCGTACAAGCGAGTGATCATTGATGAAGGGCATCACCTGGAAGACGCCGCCGCCAGTCACCTCGGGGCATCAGTGACGCGACGCGGCATGGCGCGCCTCTTTGGACGACTTGAACGACGTGGCAACAAGGGACTGCTCCCGGTACTCGAAACCAAACTCGCGTCGTCGAGCGACCTGCTGAGCACGGCCAGTCTTGATCTGGTGCGTGAACGCCTGTCGCCGAGTGCGCAGCGCGCGCGCGCGTTGGGACAACGGTTGTTTGATGTGTTGCAGCAACTGGTCGAAGTGGACATGGCCGGTGCGTCCACGCGACTTGACGACGCGTTCGCCAAACATCCCGTCTGGGCCAACGGCCTGGACGCGGCGCTGACGGAGTTGCTGCGTGAGATCGCCTTGCTCAACGACGGTCTGCGACTGGTGCGTGAGCGCATTGAAAGTGACGAGACGCGGGCCGAAGAACTCTCCGCCACGATTGGCGAGTTGCGTGGTGTGGGACGGAGACTCGAGAATGCGGCCGACTCGTTGGTACAGGCGCTGCGTCCGGCCAGCGGCGGACCGCCCATGGTGCGTTGGCTGGAAGTTTCGGGCAAGCCAGGGCCGGAGCGCAATGTCGCGGCGCATGCGGTGCCATTGGATTTGGCGCCGATTCTGCGCAGTGATCTGTTCGATCGTGTTGACACCGCGATTGTCACGAGTGCAACGCTGGCGACCAACGGCGGCTTTGATTTTCTGCAACAGCGTCTGGGCCTTTCCGTTGTCCCGGCGCCTGACGCGGAGGCGATGCTGGCGGATGGGCAGCGCGCCAGTGCCTCAAGCAAAGGCGAGGCGACGACCGTATCTCGCAAGTCCAAGAGCCCGCGTGCCGTGCACACGGCAACGTTTCCGTCACCGTTCAACTACGCAACGCAGGCGCTGTTGGTGATACCTACCGATTTGCCGGCGCCGAATGAACAACCGGGCGCGCACAGCGATGCGGTGCACGTGCAGCTTCGCGATCTGACTGCGGCGAGTGATGGCGGGGTCTTTGGTTTGTTCACCAGTCACCGCGACGTTCGCGCCGCGGCGCAGTATTGGCGCGAGCACGGATTGGACGGTCGTTGGCCGCTGCTGGTGCATGGCGAAGATGAAGCGCGTGACGTGCTGCTGCGCCGATTCCGCGATGCCGGTCGTGCCGTGTTATTCGGTACGGCGTCGTTCTGGGAGGGTGTGGATGTGCCCGGTCACGCGCTGCGTGCGCTGCTCATCGCGAAGCTGCCATTTCGCGTGCCCAGTGAACCGGTGGTCGCGGCGCAATGTGAAGCGATCGAGGAGCGCGGTGGCAATGCGTTCATGGAGTACATGCTGCCGCACGCATCGCTGCGTCTCAAGCAGGGCTTCGGTCGGCTCGTGCGTACGGCTACCGACCGTGGGGTGGTGGTGATCAGCGATCCGCGCGTGGTGACCAAGCGTTACGGACGCAGCCTGCTCAACGCGCTGCCCCCGGCGCGCCGGATTGTCAGCGACTGGCCGTCCGCGCACGTAGCCATTCAGAGATTTTTTTCTCCGTCATCAGCAACAGAGGCTTGACCGGATTCGATGCTGTCTCCCTCAAAGATTGTGTGTGTCGGCCGGAATTATCGCGCGCATGCTGCGGAACTCGGCAACGATGTTCCCGTGGAACCGCTGCTGTTCCTCAAGCCGCGTTCGTCGCTGCTTGGCGCTGGCGCGAGCATTCGACTGCCATCGGTTTCGCGTCAGGTGGAGTTTGAAGGGGAGATCGGCGTGGTGATCGGCAGGCGGCTCGCGGACGCGACAGCGGAGCAGGCACGTGCTGCGATCGCTGGCATTGTGGCTGTCAATGATGTGACGGCGCGTGATCTGCAGAAATCCGACGGACAGTGGACGCGCGCAAAGGGCTTTGACACGTTTTGCCCGGTGGGTGATGTCGGCCAGGCGCCGGAGGATCTCAACACGCTCACGGTGGTCACGCGTGTAAATGGTGTGGAGCGGCAACGTGGTCGCGCCAGCGAGATGGTGTTCGCCATCCCCATGCTGCTGCGATATATTTCAGAGATCATGACGTTGGAGCCGGGAGATCTTGTGGCCACAGGTACGCCTGCGGGCGTCGGTGCGCTGCAGCATGGCGACATCGTCGAGGTGGAAATCGAAGGCGTCAGTCACGTCTCCAATCCGGTCGTTTTGCGGTGAACACGAACCAGTGGTTCGGTCGTCGTTCGGAAACGATCGCCTTTTGAAAGGGTACTGATTGCGCATGCCCCTCCGTACGCCTGAAGATCCTCGCGAATCGGCGCGCTCGGCAGCGCCGCCGTCGCAGCAGTCACCAGAACCGCGTCGCGACCGTAAACGCGCGCTCAGCGACTTCAAGATCCGGTCGCAGCGCAGTCCACGCGCGGCCGCAATTGCGGTGCTTGGGCATCTGGTACTGGGTGTGCTGCTGCTGCGCGCGATCACCTTCGAGACGGGATTCCGCGACTACTTCGGGTTCGGTCCGGAGGATGCGCCGCGTCAGGAGAGCATCACCTACGTGGAAACAGCGCCGGCGCTACCGCCTGAAGCCGTGGTGCAACCGATGCCCGCAGCGTCCACCACGGAGCGGGCCGCGGCGCCCACCGAAAGTCGGGGCCCGGTGATTGGTGATGGCGTCGCCGCCGTGGG
>JBGTOG010000356.1:0-4062 GCA_041742675.1 Gemmatimonadaceae bacterium
GCGCACCGCCTGGGGAGCCACCCGCCGCGATGTACTGCGGGAGTACCTCCTCCGCACTGCCTTCCAGCAGGCGCTCGCCCTGCGCGGCGAGGGCGGCCAGATCGAGATTCCACGGCGCGAGACGCCCCGACTCCGGATCGAGCTCCTGCACGGGGCGGAACGTCAGCGCGCCCATGGCGGCGTCGCCTACGGCGGCGAGACGGTCCAACGGAGTGATGCGCTCACGCGCTCGCCCCAGCGCCTCGAGGGCGCGGTCCTGCACCAAGCGGCCGAATCCGTCGGGCAGCGCATCGGCGAACACGCCCGGCAGCCGGTCGAAGTCGCGCTCAGGGTGCTGAAAGAGCCCTGACCGCACCGTCAGGTGATGCGGGGAGATTGGCAGCGGCGCCGCCAGAAACGCGGCGTCGTACTCGAACACCACGGTGGTGCCGTCCTCGGCGAGGGTTCCCACACGCTGGGCGGGCAGGGGCCTGCCATCCCGGGTGAGACCGAAGTCGAGCCAGACCTCAAGACGCCGCATCGTCGCCCTGTTTGCCTTGGTCAGGGTGCTTCACCAGCCGGACGACCACGTCGTCGACCCCACGGCCGGTCACCGTCGACTGTACGGTCCCCTCGTTCGTGGTGGACCGCGCCGCACGGCCCCGCGCCCGGACGCGGCGACGTGCGGCTGCGCGAGCTTCCAGCTCGTCAAGGGAGGCGGCGGCGGGCTCCGGGAAGAGGCCACCGAACTCCGGGAGCGCATCGAGCGCGACGGCGATCTTGAGGAGGCGCTCGAGGGAGACCTGTCCTGTCTGCTCGAAGCGCTTGAGGGTGCCGACCGCGACACCACTTCGCTCCGCGAGCTCCTCCCGCGTCCAGCCGAGCGCCACTCGGCGGGCCACCGCCCGACGGGCGATCTGGCGCTGGACGGCGCCCGAAGAGGAAAGCGTAAGTGGTCGCATGTGACCAGTAATATAGCCTAACTTCTGTTAGTGATCAATAATGAGCACTGGCAGTGCCGTGCGTTGGAGAGCGGGCGCGGGCAGGGGCCACCGGCGGAGTGCGGAGGGACCGCTCGAGTCTGGCCTCAGGTATGGATTGCGATGTCAGGAAAAACGCCGTCCGTGCTAATGATGCACGGACGGCGTTTTCGTACGGCGGTCTGTAGCGACTACGACCGGTTCCGGACATATGTCAACCACCCGCGATTATCCGGCACGCGACCGTGCACGATGTCGAGAAAGCGCGATTGCAGCTCGCGCGTGATTGGTCCCGGCGTGCCGTCGCCAATGCGAATGCGATCGAGGCTGCGTACCGGTGTGACCTCTGAGGCAGTGCCCGTCAGAAACATTTCATCGGCGCCGTACAACATTTCGCGCGCGATTGGCTGTTCAACAATCTCGTAGCCAGCCTCCAGCGCGATCTGCTGAATGCTCGCCCGCGTGATGCCGCCGAGGATGGTGCCGTCGAGCGGCGTGGTGAAGAGCTTCCCGTCCACGACCACGAAGACGTTCTGCCCCGAGCCTTCGCTCAGCGTGCCGGCCGGACTCAGCGCAATTCCCTCCTGATAGCCGTTGGCAATCGCTTCCATCTTGATGAGCTGACCACTCAAATAGTTGCCGGCGATCTTCGCCATCGCGGGAATGGTATTGGGCGCCACGCGCTGCCAGCTGGAGACGCACGCGTCCACACCCTTCTCCAGCGCCTCGGCGCCCAGATATGCGCCCCACTCCCAGCACGGAATGAACACGTGCACCGGACTCTCCACCGGCAGCATGCCAGCCGCGCCGAACCCGCGCACCACCATGGGCCGCACGTAGCACGCCTTCATGTTGTTGCGCACGACGACCTCGCAGGCCGCGTCAACCAGCTGATCAAGACTGTACTGCAACTCGACGCGATAAATGCGCACGGATGTCACCAGCCGCTGCAAATGCTCGCGCAGCCGGAAGATCGCCGGACCATCCGGCGTGGAGTAACACCGAATGCCCTCGAAGGCAGCCGAGCCAAACTGCATGGAATGGCTTAACACGTGCAACGTGGCGTCTTGCCACGGAATGAACTCACCATCACGCCAGATCCACTGCGTTTCGGGCAACCGACTCATCATGTACTCGGGAGAAATGTTGGAAATGCCGCGCTTACAGCAACGAACGCGCTGCGCCGCCGTCGACGCAGATCGCCTGACCAGTCACAAACCCTGCTTGCTCCGACGCAAGAAACGCGACTACCGCACCAATCTCCGATGGAGCAGCCAGTCGCGCGGCGGGCGTTTCCGCGCGCCAGCGATCAAAGACGGCGTCGCGCGTAATGCCGGTGCGTTCCATCGTCGCCGTGGCCAGTTCGTCGAGTCGCTCGGTCGCCGTGTAGCCAGGCAACACGGTATTCACGGTGACGCCATCACGCGCGACTTCATCGGCCAGTGTGCGATAAAAGCCGGTAACGGCGGCGCGCAGGCTGTTTGACAACACAAGCGATGGTACGGGCTGTTTCACCGCAAAGGATGTGATCCCCACCACGCGCCCCCAGCGCTGCGCCTGCATCCCGGGAACAAAGGCGCGCGTGAGCTCGACCGCGCTGCGCAACAACAGTTCACTGGCGCGCTGCCACGCGGACCAATCATGACTCAGCGCACTGCCGGTCGGCGGTCCGCCAGTGTTCGTGATCAACACGTCAACGCGAGCGAAGCGTGTTGTCACCGCTTCGGCCACTCGCTGCGTGCCGTCCGTTGTGCTCAGGTCGGACACGACAGTGAGCACATCGGCACCAAGCGCGCGCAAACGCTCGGCCGCACTCACCAGTGCGTCGTGATTGCGGGAAACAATTGCCAACGATGCGCCTTCACGCGCCAGCGCTTCGGCCGTGGCATACGCAATGCCGCGACTCGCGCCGCACACAACGGCAATGCGCCCCTTCAGTCCGAGGTCCATCGTCAGCGGGTGGCGCGCAAGTATGCGTCGCTGCCGTCCAGCCAGTCGGCACGTGGCGGATTGAAGATGTCCATATCGAGTGTGTCCTCGAGCGCTTCCGCGCGATGGCGTACATGGCTGGGAATCACCAGCACCTCGCCGGCGTGTACATCGATGTATTCGTCGCCAGGCGCATCGGCATGCTCACCGATCCAGAACCGCAGGCAGCCGCTCAGGATATAGGTGAACTGTTCATTGTGGTGATCGTGCGCCGGCACGATCGCGCCCTTTGCTAGCAGGACATGCGCGAGCATGGTGCGGTCAGTCGTAATCAGACGGCGGGAGATGAGCGGCGAGAGCGTCTCGAGCGGCGTCGTCTCCCAGGCGAGTTTTTTGACGGGTTGCATGCAACCAACGCTATCGTGCGACGCAGGCTTCGGCCAATTGCGGTCCACGCGAACCGATACACTTGGCGCAGCGACGTGTTCAAGGCGCAGGGCCCTACTTGGAGACTGTCCCTGATCCCATTAGCTTCGCATTTCGCGTCGGACAATCCGTGAGTGCTGTGCGTGCGTTGCCGCGCAGGCGGCGGTGCGTCTCGTGTGTCAATGGGGTGTAGCTCAATGGCAGAGCGCTCGACTGTTAATCGAGTGGTTGAAGGTTCGAGTCCTTCCGCCCCAGTTCGCCCGACTGTGCATTGCGCAGCCGGGCGTTTCCTTTTCCTGTCCGGTCAACAGTGCGGGATTGCTTGCCCGCCTTCCCACCGGCTCCTAACTTTGGGGTTTGCACACGGGTCGGCCGCGGATTTGCCGCCGTTGGCCCGCGTCTTCTGAACGTCGTCCCCGCCCGGCTCCTCATGCTCTCTCTGCACGCCAGTCACGCCTCCATCTCAGCGATCGATTCGCCGATGCTCGCCGTCTTCCTCTCGGCATCGGACAATGGCGCGATCACGCTGCCTGCCGCGTTGCAGTCGCTGGATGCCGCGCTGCAAGGGTCCATTACGCGCACATTGGCGCGCCGAGACTTCCGTGCTGCGCGCGATGAGTGCTTTGTGCTGGTCGGCGCTGAACGCGGCATTGAACGCGTGGCGCTGGTGGGGCTGGGGAAGGGCACGGCGAGTCGTGCTGTCTGGCGGCGTGCAGCCTCCGTGGCCGCGCGGTCCGCAGCCAAGCTC